>JBKJNA010000097.1:0-6038 GCA_046596195.1 Acidimicrobiales bacterium
CTCCCGAGCCGACACCAGGCTCATGCCGCAGCGCCAGCTCAGCCAGTGGGCGCAGGACTTCGCTCCCTGGTGGCCCCAGCCTTCTCGCCGGTCGAACTCGGCAACCAGCTCCAGCCACGACACATGGCGGCCGACAGGTGGGCCGACAGCTGGCAGATCTCGTGCTCGAGGTGCTCGAGCGGGACCTCGGCGGGGGTGGCATCGGGGCCGGCAACCATGGCCGTGAACCTCCTTGTCATGCCCCGTTGGTCGACCTTTGCAGGCCTCGGTCGGCGCGGGGAACAGCTGTTCGATCGTATCCCAGAGCCGATTGCCGATCAAGACGAAGCCCTTTGTTTGCAGGGGTTTCTCCTGCTCGCGCGCGCGACCGGCGCTACCGGCGCGACCGGCCCGGCCGGAACATCCGCTGCGCTCCTCGCCGGCGGGTCAACAACAGACGAAACTCTTGACCGCACGAGCGGGCTAGCTGTGATCCGCTCAGTAGGGACGGCGCAGGCCTGGGAACATCGGGAAGTGCCTCACGTTCAGCGTGAGCAACGCCGCTCCGGTCAAGATGGCGGTCGCAGCAATCGCCAGGTCGGCGCCGTCGATGCCGTGATGGCTGGGTAGCCACCGGCGACCCAGCGCACCGGCCTCCTCGGCCACGTCCTCGTCCACGTCGTGCCAGACGAGGGTGGAGAGCAGCCCCCGCGTCGGTTCCTCCTCGGCCGCGCGCATTCCGGCGAGGACCTCGAGGCGGGTGATCTCGCTCGCATGCAACGCTGCGGATGCTCGCCGCCCCTCGAGGAGGTCGGCGGCGCCCTCGTGCCCGCGGAGGTAGTCGATCAGGACCGAGGTGTCGACGAGCGCGCTCACCGGCCCGGCCCAAGGCGGCGACCGGAACGCATCCTCTCGACGAACGCCTCCCCGTCCAGCTCGCCGATGCCCCATGACCCGAACGCGGCGCGCATCGTGTCGAGGTCGTGCTCCACGGAGTGCCCGGGCCCGAAGGCGGCATCGACGGCATCGCGGATCAGGGCCGAGATCGACCGGCCCGTCCGGGCAGACGCCGAGTCGAGGGCACGCCGTTGTTCCTCTGTCAGCGAGATCTGCGTCCGCAGCATGATGTAAGCTTACATCATGTAGCGGCTGACCGGCGACTTCGCGAGGTCTGGCACGGCCATCAAAGCCCCTCTGCCTAGCAGCTGGCACCACCCGGACAGCACCATGGTGATCCTGCTCCTCCCACTCCGCCACGAGGTCCACCAGCTCGGCGATCGACGAGTAGCCGGCCACGATCAGCGGCATGGACGACTCCACGAGGTCGCCCCGCACGACGGTTCTCACCCGGGCGCTGCCGGACGATCGCCGTGGTCGCCCTCGCCGTCCCCTTCGGGCTCCTCCTCGGTGCCGCGCCCCCTGCGGGTCCTTCTGCGTGAAACCGGTTCCCATCCGAACGCGAGAAGGCCCCCGCCGGAGCGGGGGCCTCCTGTCGAACCGAACGGGTGCGGCTACGCCTGCTGGGGAGTGTACTCGCCCTTGCTGGCCAGGCTGTTGTCCTTGGACCGGCCGTAGAGGGCGGCCTGGGCGGCCTCGACGTTGGAGGCCTCGCCCTTCCACGCGTTGAGGGCGTCGTCCTGGAGCGCCCGGCCATAGGAGAAGCTGAGCTGCCACGGGTGCGGGCCCAGCTTGTTCATGGCGTTGAGGTGGGCGGTGGCCACGTCGGCGCTCTGGCCGCCTGAGAGGAAGGCGATGCCGGGGACGGTCTCGGGCACCGTCGCCGTGAGCAGCTTCACCGTGGCGGCCGCGACCTCGTCCACGGACGCCTGGGTGGCCGACTTCTTGCCGGAGATGGCCATGTTGGGCTTGAGGATGATGCCGTCGAGCGCCACCTTGTGCAGCTCGAGGGCGGCGAACACGGCTTCGTGGGCCTTCTTGGTGACCTCGGCGCAGCGGTCGATGTCGTTCTCCCAGTCCATCAGGACCTCAGGCTCGACGATCGGCACCAGGCCGCCTTCCTGGCAGATGGAGGCGTAACGGGCCAGCGCGGCGGCATTGGCCTGGATGCAGTAGTCGGTGGGGATGCCGTCGCCGATGGTGATCACGGCCCGCCACTTGGCGAACTTGGCGCCGAGCGACACGTACTCGGCCACCCGCTTGGGGAGCCCGTCGAGGCCCTCGGTGATCTTCTCGTCCGGCGACCCGGGCAGTGGCATGGCGCCGGTGTCGACCTTGATGCCCGGCATGATGCCGAGGCCCTCGAGCAGCTCGGGGAAGGCCACGCCGTCGGCGGTGGACTGGCGGATCGTCTCGTCGTAGAGGATGACGCCGCTGATGAACTCCTCGAGGCCTGGCGTGGCGAGCAGCGCCTGGCGGTAGTCACGCCGGCTGTCGAAGGTGGACTCGATGCCGATGGCCTCGAACCGCTTGGTGATCGTGCCCGAGCTCTCGTCGGCTGCCAGGATCCCCTTGCCGGGGGCCACCATGGCACGGGCCACTGCGTTCAGGTCGCTGATGGTCGTCGTCCTCCTCGTGCGTTCTTTGCAGCAAATCCTACGGGTCGGCCCTGCCGCTGTCACCTTTGGTCGGCGCGAGCGGCGTGCCGGCGGGCGCCAGGGTGAAGCGCTCGCCGTCGTCCGCCGAGCCCAGATGCTCGAGCATGAGCATCGCCGTGGGGTCGAGCTCCTCACCCGCCCGCCCGACGACGTGCCACTCCCGGCGCAGCGGGAGGTGGCCGTGGCGCCATTCCTCGAGAGAGCCGGCGGCCAGCTCGGAGCCCGCCGCGTCACGGGACAACAGGGTGATGCCGAGGCCCACCTGCACGCTCTCGAGGATCGCCCCGTTCGACCCCACGGTGAGGACACGCGGGTCGAGCTCGAGCTCCCGCAACAGCTCCTCGGTGGTCCCCCGGGTGCCGGACCCGGCCTCGCGGAGCAGCCACGTGGCGCCCGCCAGCTCCTCCAGGCCCACGTGCCGCACCTTGCCGCCCTCGCCCTCCTGGGCGGGAGCGATCACAACGAGCAGGTTCGGCCTCGTGGCCAGGGTGACGAACGGGGTGCCGGCCGGTGGCCGCCCGCCGATTGCCAGGTCGACCTGGCGTGAGGCGAGCAGGTCCCAGACCCGGCGGCGGTTTCCCACCTCGAGCACCAACCCCGCCTCCGGGTAACGCCGGCGGAAGGAGGCCAGCAGCCGGGGGACGATGCGCTCCCCCGCCGTGGTGACCGCGGCCAGACGCACCCTGCCCCGCTCCGGGTGGTCGTGGCCGGCGGCCGCGTTCACCGCCTGGTCGAGCAGGCCGAGGGCCTGGCGGGTGTAGGCGGCGAAGGCCACGCCCGCCGGCGTGAGCCGCAGCCCCCGGCCGTCGCGGGTCACCAGCGGCACGCCGACCTCGCCCGCCAGCTGGGCCAGGGCGGACGAGACGGCGGGTTGGGTGACCACCAGCCGTTCGGCGGCGGCGCGCACGGATCCCGTCTCCGCCACGGCCAGGAAAGTGCGGAGTTGGCCCAGCGTCACGCAAGGAACGGTACATCAGCGTTCGGTGATGGGTCGTGTGCAGATCCTCAATAGACAGGTGATGGAAGAGAGTGAAAGAATGCCCAGAGCGACGAGACATCGTGCCGAAACGAGCGAGGAGAGCCGTATGGCAGAGGAGAACGGGAAGGCCGGCCAGCAGCAGCTGGAAGGCGAGAAGCGCTGGGGCGCCGGCGTCATCCCCTACGCCAAGATGGGCTACTGGGAGCCGGACTACGTGCCTGCGGACAGCGACGTGCTGTGCTGCTTCCGCATCACGCCCCAGAACGGCGTGCCGCCGGAAGAGGCGGGCGCGGCCGTGGCCGGCGAGTCGTCCACCGCCACCTGGACGGTGGTGTGGACCGACCGCCTCACCAACTACAAGCGCTACCAGGCCAAGTGCTACAAGGTCGAGCCGGTCCCCGGCGCCGTGAACCAGTATTTCGCCTTCATCGCCTACAACATCGACCTGTTCGAGGAGGGGTCCATCCCCAACCTCACGGCGTCGATCATCGGCAACGTCTTCGGGTTCAAGGCCCTCAAGGCCCTGCGCCTCGAGGACATGCGCATCCCGACGCACTACATCAAGACCTTCCACGGCCCGCCGCATGGCATCGTCATGGAGCGGGAGTACCTCAACAAGTTCGGGCGCCCGCTGCTGGGCGCCACCACCAAGCCCAAGCTCGGCCTGTCGGCCAAGAACTACGGCCGGGTCGTCTACGAGGCGCTGCGCGGCGGCCTCGACCTCGTGAAGGACGACGAGAACATCAACAGCCAGCCCTTCATGCGCTGGCGCGACCGGTACCTGTACTGCATGGAGGGCGTGCAGCGGGCCCAGGAGCAGACCGGTGAGATCAAGGGCCACTACCTGAACGTCACCTCCGCCACCATGGAGGACATGTACGAGCGGGCCGAGTTCGCCAAGGAGGTCGGCTCGGTCATCATCATGATCGACCTGGTCATCGGCTACACGGCCATGACGTCGATGGCCAAGTGGTCACGTAAGAACGGCATGCTCCTCCATCTGCACCGGGCCGGCCACGGCACCTACACCCGTCAGAAGAACCACGGCGTGAGCTTCCGCGTCATCTCCAAGTGGTGCCGCATGATGGGTGTCGACCACATCCACGCCGG
Source organism: Acidimicrobiales bacterium (assembly GCA_046596195.1). Taxonomy (GTDB): domain Bacteria; phylum Actinomycetota; class Acidimicrobiia; order Acidimicrobiales; genus JAHFUS01. The sequence continues at coordinate 4,624 of JBKJNA010000097.1, forward strand.
CACCGTGGTGGGCAAGCTCGAGGGTGACCCGGCCATGATCCGGGGCTTCTACGACACGCTGCGCCTCGACCACATCCCCGAGAACCGGGCCCAGGGCATCTTCTTCGACCAGGACTGGGCCTCGATGCCCGGCACCATGCCGGTCGCTTCGGGCGGCATCCACGCCGGCCAGATGCACCAGCTGCTCGACTACCTGGGCGAGGACGTCGTCCTCCAGTTCGGCGGCGGCACCATCGGCCACCCCATGGGCATCGCCCCCGGCGCCGAGGCCAACCGCGTCGCCGTCGAGGGCATGGTCAAGGCCCGCAACGAGGGTCGGGACTACGTGAAGGAAGGGCCCCAGATCCTCAAGGACCTGGCCAAGAAGTGCCAGCCCCTGCAGGTCGCCCTCGACACCTGGGGCGAGATCAGCTTCAACTACGAGTCCACCGACACCGCCGACGTCGCCGAGACGCCGACGCCGGCCTGAGAGGAACGACATGCGAGTCACACAGGGAACCTTTTCGTTCCTCCCCGACTTCACCGACGACGAGATCAAGCTGCAGTTGGAGTACGCACTCCAGAACAAGTGGGCCCTCGCCGTCGAGTTCACCGACGACCCCCATCCCCGCAACAGCTACTGGGACATGTGGGACCTCCCCATGTTCGACATCGGCGATGCGTCGGCCGCGTTCATGGAGGTCAAGAAGTGCCGTGAGGCGTACCCGAACCACTACGTCAAGGTGACGGCCTACGACCCCAGCCCCAACCGGGCGACAACGGCGTTCGACTTGATCGTCAATCGGCCGGCCGAGGAGCCGGGCTTCCAGCTCGAGCGCACCGAGGTCCACGACCGCAAGATGAACTACACCGTCCGCTCCTACGCAGCCGACAAGCCGCACGGCCAGCGCTACCAGACGAACGGGAGTTAGCAACGCATGAGTGAAGACGACGACACCCCTGAGGAGGCCCCCAAGCGGGGCTTCGGACTACGCAACGCCGGGGGATCGTCGGAAAAAGCCGGCGGTGACGCCGAGGAGAAGAAGACGGAGGAGCAGCCCCTCCTGTCCGACGACGACACGGTCGACGTCGGGCAGGAGGAGGCCTCCGTCCACACCCACGAGGTCCTCGACCGCCTCGAGAAGGAACTGGTCGGCCTCGAGCCGGTCAAGGCCCGCATCCGGGAGATCGGCGACCTCCTGCTGGTGGACCGGCTGCGCCGCAAGTTCGGTATCGAGTCCACCCGGCCCAGCCTGCACATGTCGTTCACGGGCAGCCCGGGCACCGGCAAGACCACCGTCGCCCTGCGCATGGCCGAGCTGCTCCACCGCCTCGGCTACCTCCGCAAGGGCCACCTGGTGGCAGTCACCCGTGACGATCTGGTCGGCCAGTACATCGGCCACACCGCGCCCAAGACCAAAGAGGTCATGAAGCGG
>JBKJNA010000149.1:0-3142 GCA_046596195.1 Acidimicrobiales bacterium
GTGCTCACCACCAACCGACCCGACCTTCTGGAGCCGGCGCTCGCGTCCCGCCCCGGCCGGGTCGACGAGGCCATCGAGGTCCCCCTCCCGGACGCCGAGTGCCGCTCCCGGCTGCTCGACCTCTACGGCCGCGGGCTGCAGCTGGAGCTGGCGGACCGGGACCGGGTCCTGCAGCGCACCGAGGGCGTGAGCGCCGCGTTCATCAAGGAGCTGCTGCGCAAGGCGGCGATCTTCGCCGCCGAGGCCAGCACAGCAGATCCGTTGGTGGTGACCGACGCCCACCTCGACCAGGCCCTGTTCGACCTCGTGGTGGAGGGGGGCGAGCTCACCAAGGCGCTCCTCGGGGTCAAGCCGTCCGCCGGACGACGCTCCGATTGCGGCTAGCGACATGGGCAGCGACTACGAGTTCCTCACCGAGTGGCGGGTGCCCGCCACCCTCGACGAGGTGAAGGAGGTGCTGCGTGACGCCGAAGCCCTCCCGCGGTGGTGGCCGGCGGTTTACCTGGCCCTCCGGCCACTGGCCCCCGGCAACGCCGACGGTGTCGGGCGGGAGGTCGACGTCCACACCAAGGGGTACCTCCCCTACACGCTCCGTTGGCGGCTGTTGATCACCGAGCCCATCACCGACGAGGGCTTCGCCCTCGAGGCCCGGGGCGATCTGGAGGGCACCGGCCGGTGGACCTTCGCCCAGGACGGTCCCGAGGTGGTCATCACCTACGACTGGCGCATCTCCGCCACCAAGCCGATCATCCAGAAGCTCACCTGGCTGCTCCGGCCCTTCTTCGCCGCCAACCACGTGTGGGCCATGCGCCGCGGTGAGGAGAGCCTGAAGCTCGAGCTGCGCCGACGGCGGGCGACGACCCCGGCCGAGCGGGACAAGGTCCCGCCGCCCCCGCCCACCACCTTCCGCCGGCTCGTTCGCCCCGCGGCTTGGTGAGCTTGCGACGACCTCAGCTGAGGAGGGCCTCGGCGGAGCGGATGGCGCCCAGGTTCACGTAGGCGCTGAGGACGTACAGGCCCACACCGGCCCACACCAGCGCCAGGCGCGTCGCGGTGGCCGGCCGCTTGGCGAAGCTCCACATGAGGGCCCCGAGGATGGCGGCCTTGCAGGCGGCGGCGGTCCAGGACTGCACTGCCGCCGTCATCAGCGGGTTGCCCTCGGTCAGGCCGAGGTCCAGGAACTTCCGGGTGAGGACGATGTCGACGATGTTGAGGACCATGAGCAGGGCCAGGCCTACGTGCGAGGCCCGGTCGGCGTCACGTTGGGTGATGCCTCCGAGCTTGGGCTCATCGACCTCGATGCGCTCGATGACGCTGACGTCACCGGCCGCACCGCTCGCCGTGGTGGTCTTGGTCCCTCTGATCCCCAGCTCCATGCGGGCATTGCACCACACATCTACGGACTAGTCCAGATGGACTACTCACGGTCTGTGGCAAAAGCCCTCAAGAGGGGCAGATGGCACGCCCACTGCGGTCACCACGGGCGGTGGCGTCAGTCGGACTAGTTCTCAGGCTTCGACGGCGTTGCGGGTCTGGTTGGTGATCTTGCAGGTGAGCGGGCCCTTGGCGCTGGCGCCGCCCGTGAGCCGCCAGGTGGCCGTGCCCCCGGCGTCGACCTTGGCCACGGCCGCAGTGCCCTGGCTCACCTCGTTGCCCGCGGGGTCGAGGAACTTCACCCGGAGCGAGTAGCCGCTCGCCTTGCTCGTCTTGTTGGCGATCTGGCCTTCGGCCTTGGGGTTGCCACCGGCCGGGTCGGCGGCGCAGGCCGTCAGCGTTATGTCGCCGGCGGCGCTCTTCGAGCTGCCCCCACCGCACCCTCCGAGAAGTGCAGCCCCGAGGGCCGCCGTGAGGGTGACTGAGACGCACAGTGCTCGCATTGCTCCACCTTCTTCTTGATGGGATCAGTGGCAGTCTTCCCCCGACGATGGGTCCCGAACCGGCCCGCCCCTTTGACGTTCGTTTCGCCTCAGTCAGCGCCGGCCTTCGTCCCTGCGTCGCCCTGGTCTCAGCTGTCGTCGGCCTCGACCAGGTTGGCGGCGGCGGCGACGGCGGTGGCCACCTGCGTGGCCTTCTCGTAGACGGCGTGGAGCTGGGCGGCGGCCAGCTTCTCCTGGACGGTGAGCGGGATGGGCCCGAGCGAGCGCAGCAGGGCGGTGGGGTCGGCCGACGGGCGGATGAAGGGGGCGATGGGCTCATCGACCTCAGACCCCCAGAAACGGGTGAGGTCGGCCGCCGCCGTCGCCGCCGCCGGCTTGCGCCGCCGCCGTCCGCTCATGCTGCTTCCTCCTCGTCGGTGGAGCCGTCCTCGTCGGCCACCAGCTGGTCGGGGCGCAGGCCGAGGGCGACGCGCAGCTGGTCGGCCGACAGGTCGGCCAGCGTGGACGAGGCGGGCAGCACGAGGTCGGCGATGCGGCGCTTGCCGGCGACGACCTCCTCGACTCGCTCGTCGATGGTGCCGGGGCAGACGAAGCGGCGGGAGACGACCGTGCGCTCCTGGCCGATTCGCCAGGCCCGGTCACGGGCCTGGTCCTCGACCGCCGGGTTCCACCAGCGGTCATAGAGCACGACGTGGCTGGCCTCGGTGAGGTTGAGACCGGTGCCGCCGGCCTTCAGCGAGAGCACGAGGATGCCCTCGCCCTCCCGCGCCTTCCAGTCGGCGATCAGCTTGTCGCGGGCGCCACGGGCCAGGCCGCCGTGATAGCAGCTGACCGGCTCGGAGTAGCGCTCGGACAGGTGGGTGGCCAGCCGCTCCCCCCACGAGGCGAAGTGGGTGAAGACGAGCAGCTTCTCGCCGGCGGCGCGCACGGCGTCGGCCACCTGCTCGAGGCGGGCCAGCTTGCCCGAGCGGCCGGCGAGGGGCCGGTCGTCGTGGGTGTAGGCGGCGGGGTGGTCGCAGATCTGCTTCAGGGCGGTGATGGCAGCGAGGATCTGGCCGTTGCGGTTCTTGATGTCGGCGGTCGGACTCCCTCCCATGCCTCCAGAGCCGGCGGGCTCGGCCACCAGCTTGTCGAGCACGGCCTGGTAGAGCCCGACCTGCTCGGCGGTCATGGCGCAACGCTCCAGCTCGTCGATCTTGTCGGGCAGCTCGGCACTGATCGCCGGCTCGGCCTTGGTGCGGCGGAACACGAGCAGGCCGTTCAGG
>JBKJNA010000130.1:0-5946 GCA_046596195.1 Acidimicrobiales bacterium
TGTCGCCGCCGACGCTGATCCGGTCGTCTCCGGCGGCGTTGACGGCGATCGTCACCCACAGCTGATCGTTCTCGACGGTGTGGTTGGCGGCCGCCGTGCCGGCCATCGGGACCACACCGTCGAGAACGATCAGCTGTGGGTGACGATCGCCGTCAACGCCGCCGGAGACGACCGGATCAGTGTCGGCGGCGACATGATCGGCGGCAGCAGCACGTTGTCGGCCACGGCGTCGGAGGTGGCCATCGCCCTCGACCGCCCCGAGGGCTCGTTCCGCGAGGTCGATGAGTACGGGTACGGCTACGTCGTGCTCGAGGACAAGCTGGCCACCGCTGACAACCGGGGCGGCCTGAGCTACCCGATCGACACCGGGAAGCTCCAGCTCCTGGCGCAGCGCGAGGGCTTCGAGGTGGTGCTCCTCAAGGTGTGCACCCCGAAGGTTCGCCAGGTCGTCGCCGCCCTCGTGACCCCCGAGGACCCGGGCTTCGAGTCGCCGGCCAGTCGCTGCCGGGGGTGGTACCAGGAGGTGGGGGATCCCGCCATCCGGGCCGTGCTGCAGCTCGCCCCCGATCGCGACCGCTACCCGTCCGCCGTGGTCCGGATGCTGGGGACCACCGCCATCACCTTCGGGATCCTCGGCCTCGGCGCCACCCTCCTGCGCAGGGGCCCCCTTGGGCGTCGCTCCGTCGCCTCGTGGCTGGTGTCCACCGGGGTGGCGGTCGTCGTGGCGCTGGTCGGGTGGGGGGCGGCCACCATCGCCCTGTGGTGGAGCGGCGCCAACGCCGACCCGGTCCTGCTGAGCGGCGGCACCGTGGGCGAGCAGGTGGCCCGAACCCTGCTCCCGGGTCTGGCCTTCCTCGTCCCGGCGCTCCTCCCGGCCGCCATCCTGCTGAGCGTCCCCCGCAAGGAGCGGCCGCTCCCGGCACCCCCCGCTCCCCAGGCTGCGCCGGTAGCGCAACAGCAGGCGGCATGGTGGCCGACCGCCTGGTGGGGCCAGTGGGCGGCAACCCGGGGCACCCCCGCACCTGTCACGGTGCCCGGCCCCCCGTCACCACCGGCCCAACTTCGCTCGCCCGGCCCGCCGACGATGTCCACCCCGCCGGATCCGCCTGCCGCCGTCCCCCAGGGCTGGGCGCCACCGAGGTAGAGCGTCCTGTGGCGACCGGCCCCTCGAGGCGGGCGCCGCCGCGAGCCGCTAGTGATCCCGCAGGACGACGAAGGTGGCGATGTCGGCCAGGGCCGCGCGGGCCTCGCCGGTGACCGGCAGCTGCTCGGCGGCGAGGAGGGCGGTGTCGACCAGCTCGGCCACCGCCGCCTCGACGTCGGCGCGGGCGCCGGTGGCTTCGAGGACGTCGAGGATGGCGAGCACCTCGTCGCGGGTGAGGTCGGCGGCGCCGACGCGCCGCCGCAAGAGGGTGAGGTCGTCACCCTCGGCCCGCTCGAGCGCCAGAGCCAAGAGTCGCGTCGGCTTGGCTTCGCGCAGGTCGTCGCCCACCGGCTTGCCCATCCGCAGCGGGTCGCCAAAGGCGCCGAGGAGGTCGTCCACCAGCTGGAACGCCTCGCCGAGCGGCAGCCCGTAGGCGGAGAAGGCAGCCTGGGTGGCGGGGTCGACCACCCCGGCCAAGGCCGCGCCGAGGTGCAGCGGCCGCTCGATCGTGTACTTGGCCGTCTTGTAGGTGCAGATCCGCCGGGCGGCGTCGACGGTGGGGGCGCCCGTCGCCGTGTGCAGCATGTCGAGGTACTGCCCCATGTTGACCTCGAGGCGCAGCTCGTCCCACACGTCCCAGGCCGGGCGGCTGGCGCCGGCCAGGAGGCGGTCGGCCAGGACGAAGGCGAGGTCGCCGACCAGGATGGCCGCGCCCTCGCCGAAGCGCCGGCCCTCGCCCCGCCATGCGGCATCGCGGTGACGGGTCTCGAAGGCGACGTGGACGGTGGGCAGTCCCCTGCGGGTGCTGGACCCGTCCATGACGTCGTCGTGCACGAGGGCGAAGCAGTGCAGCAGCTCGAGGGCGGCACCGGCCTCGACCCACAACGGATCGATCGGATCACCACCGGCGCCGACGAAGCCCCAGTGGCAGAAGGCGGGGCGGAGGCGCTTGCCACCCCCGAGGACGAAGGCGCGCAGTGCGTCGAGCGGCGGCTCGAGGTCGCCGTCGAAGCCGGCCCAGCGGGCCACCTCGGCGTCGAGGAGCGACTCGAGCCGGGCGTCGACCGCCTTGGCCACCTCGGCCAGCCAGGCCGGCGGGGCGGCCGCTGCGGTCATCCCAGGAGACTAGGCCGGCGCCAGAGGATCGACGCCTCCCGCGGCCGGGCCCGCCGGTCAGGCCCGGCGCTCGACCGACCAGCCCTGCAGGAGGGCCCCGAGCTCGGTCTGAGTGGCGTGGCGTGGACAGGCCATGCCGGCGACGGCTACCGGGGAGCCGGGCCGCTGGCCCGCCCGCACCTCGAGCCGCACGCGTGTGCTGCGCTCGCATCCGACGGCCTCGCACCTCCCCACGACGTCCACGGCGACGAGGATGCCCTACGGCCGTGACGCCGGAGGTGGATGGTGCCCCCGCTGGCGATGCGGTCCCGGATGTCGGGCGGGTGTGGGCGCGGGGAGGCGGACATGGCGGGCTCGGGCGGCCTGGTCGTCCCAGCGGCGGGAGAGGGGGAGCAGCAGGTGCGGCACGTTCGGGGCGTGGGCGGCTCTCTGGCGCACGGCGTTGGCGCCGGCGGCGGTGACCAGGCGTGCGCACCGGGCGAACAGCGGCCACGCCGGGAGGACGTCGAGCCCGCCCGGGCCGATGACCATGACGCGAGGGTCCACGCCCTCGGCGGCGGCGGTGTCCCTGGCGTAGGCCACGAGCTCGGCCACCTCCTCGGGCGGTCCGCTGTGGACGACCAGCCAGGCGCCGGTCACATCCACGTCGGGCACCGGCGCGGGCGGGTCGACCAGCTCGAGGGGCACCACCTGGTCGCTGTGGGCCGCCAGCCACTCGGCCTGCCTGGTGCCCACCGGCTCGGTCAGCCACGTCGTGGCGAACCGAGGGGGATCGGCCGGCAGCTGGGGGAGGTAGGCGTCCCACCGGAGGAGGCGGGCCAGGTGGCGCACCGCCGCCGCCGGCCCGACGGCGGCGCGGTCGAGCTCTCCCCGGCCGCAGGGGAGGGCGTCGACCCACAACTCGACGTCGCGGGGCACGGGCAGGCGGGCCGGGGCGGTGCGGTGACCGCCGATGGCCCGGGGGTCGGACGCCCAAGGCGAGCTGGTGAGCAGCACCGCCTCGCCTGGTGGGACGCCGAGCGTGGACAGGGCGGCCACCGCCCGGGTCAGGTGGCCGAGGCCGTCGCCGGGGCACCACACGGCAACGGTCAACCGGGTGGGCGCTGCACGAGCTCGACCAGGAGCACCGCTCGCAACAAGGCCGGGATGCGCTCCATGAGCAGCAGGCCGAGACCGGGCACGGCGGCGGCGCCGGACAAGAACGCCGTCGATCCGTCGGCTCGCTCGACCTTGGCCCCTTGTTCACCGCGGCTCCTGACCCTGCCGACCTCCTGGTCGCCCTGTGTCACCTTCGCCTCGCCCGTCGAGCCTTCGTCGAGCTTGAGCGCGTACGCATCGGCCTCCTCGCCCTGCAGCACCTTCGTCTTGTCGGGGCCGGAGACCTTGACGACCCAGAGCGTGGTCCCCGACGGGTCCTTCACCTTCAGCTTGCCGCTGTCCTCGAGCCTGACGTCGGCCAGCGGTCGGCCGTCCAGCTGCCACGATCGCTTCCCCTCCTGGAGGGGACCGGCGCTGAGGACGGTGGCGCCGACGAGGCCGCCACGAACCTGGCCGGAGCCGTCGCTCCGCATGTCGGCGTTGAGGAGGGCGTTGCCGCGGGTGTCCATGACGGAGAAGGTGAGGACGGGACGCGCCGGGCGCGGGGTGCTCGTGTCCTCGGTGACCGGGCTTGCGGGCGGCGGCGCCGAGGACGTGCCTGCTCCGCACCCGAAGAGGGCGGCGCCGGCGACGAGCAGAGCGAGCGCGGTGGTGGAGCGTCTCACCGCCCTGCCCCCGTGGCGTCGAGCACCGCCCTGTAGCGGGCGGCCTCACGGCGGTGGTCGAAGGCGCACGCCGCCTTGGCCGCTCCCCGACCGAGCCGGGCGAGGTCGTCGTCCGCCAGCGTCGCCAGCTGGGCCACGGCGGCGGCCAGGGCCCGGGTGTCGCCGGCCGGGAACGTCACCCCGCTGATGCCGTCCTCGACGAGGTCGGCCAGGCCGCCGGCGTTCGAGGCCAGGAGCGGCACGCCGAGCGCCGCCGCTTCGAGCGCCACGTTGGGCATGCCGTCGTGGATCGAGGGCAGTCCGGCCACGTCGAAGGCGGGGTAGCGGGCCAGCAGGTCCCACCGGTCCATGAAGGGCTCGACCGACCACGAGAGCCCGGCCGGCCCGGCGTGCTCGTCGAGCCAGGAGGCCACCGGGAACTCGAGCTCGCCCAGGAGGGCGACATGGAACGTTTCAGCGGTGCCGGTGGTCACCATGGCGTCGAGCAGGTCGGCCACCCCCTTCTTGCGCTTCAGCTGGCCGACCAGGCCCAGCACCCGGCGCCCGGCCGGGACGGTGACCTGGCGCCACGCTGCGGCGCGAGCCCGGTCGGCCGCCGTCGCCCGCCAGCTGTCGAGGTCGATCCCGTTCGGCACGTGCTCGATGTCCACGCCGGAGTGCAGGGCCCGCAGGCGCGGAGCGGCGTCGCCGGCCACGACGCAGACGCGCCGCGACCGCCGGACGGCGTCGTCCAGGGCGGCCCGGCGCCGCACGCTGAAGACGCCGGTCTCGAGGTCGGCACCGCGCAGGAAGGTGACGAGCGGACGCCCGAGCCAGGCCGCCCACACCGGTGCAGCCACCAGCGGCAGGGTTCCGCCAAAGGCGATGACGTGGGTGACCTCGGCGGTGGTCGGGTCGGCGTCGAGAACGGCCCACGCCCGCCGCATCGCCTCCTCAGGGTCGTCGCCCAGCGGCGCGGTGAACAGGCCGCCCCGACCGCCGCGTGACGTGGACCAGGGGACGGTGCGGGTGGTGAGGTGGACGACGTCGACGATCACGCCGTCGTCCATCAGGGCCCGCACGATCCTGTCGCTCGACGTGGCCATGCCGCCGCCGCTCGGCGGGTGGGTGGCGGTGACCCAGAGGACGCGGTGCGTCACGAGTCCCAGCCCGGGCCATCCGACCCCGACTGGTCGATGTCGGAGGTCCCGGTGAAGCCGTAGTCGCCGTAGCCCCAGTAGAGCGTGCTGTCGTCCAGCCAGTCGGTCTCCTGGTAGAAGCGGCGCCGGAACCGGCTCGGCCCTAGCGGGTCGGTGCGCCAGTCGGCGCCGGCGTCTGCGCACTCGGTGCACCGGTCGCCGACCTGGTGGGCGGCGCACACGCTCCGGGCGCAGACCGCGCACGCGGCGGCCGTCTCGCTGTCGCAGCGCCTGAGGGCGAGGAAGCCGCGCTGGGCCTGGCAGCGGGCCATCAGGCTGCGCCCTCGGCCCGCCGGCGCAGATGGCGGTGGGCCTCGGCCAGGGTCAGCAGGACCAGGCGGGCCCCGTCGCCGCCCGGCGGGGGGAGGAGGTGGTCGAAGCGGGCGATGGCGGTGGGCCGGGAGGCCCCGGGCTTGCTGTACACGGGCAGGCGGGGCGGCGGGTCGGGCACCACGAGGACGTACTCGCCGGCGTCGCCGGCCACCTGGACGTCGATGCGCCGCGTCCACTTCTCCTTCTGCTTGGTCTTGTACTTGCCACCGGGGGTGCGCTTGTGGACCTTGCGGTGGCGGACACGGTCGATGACCTCGAGCGTGGCCCGGGTCCCGTCGTCGAAGCGGGCGGCGATGCTCAGCCAAGGGTCGAGGTACACCGTCTGGTCGACGTGGCGCACGGTGCCAGCGCTGGAGGGCGCCGGCATAGACCAGGTAGCGCCCGGGGGGCGCCGCCACCGGCCGGCTGGGCG
>JBKJNA010000180.1:0-4792 GCA_046596195.1 Acidimicrobiales bacterium
CCTTCTCGGAGTGCGAGGTGACGAGGGTGGCGTCGAAGTCCAGCACGATGAAGTCCTTCGGCGGGCGGGCCCCCGCCGCCCACGCCATTGACCGGGCCGCGGCCCGGGCGGCGTCGATGGAGAGGAGGATCTCCTCGTCCACGGACGCCAGCACACGCCACGCGGTGGGGTCCGACGCCACCGAGCCGAACACTTCGGGCTGCTCGCGCAGCACCTTCAGGTCCGACATGGACGTGCCTCCGCCGGCCACGCTCACCGCGAGATCGACCAGCACCCGGCCCGGGTCATGCGCCGAGCGGCGCTGGCGGGTCGGGGCCATGGCCGTCGACAGGCCCTCCGTCAGCCCGACGGCGTCGGCCATGTCGGCGAGCAGGCGACTGCCCACATGCGCGGCTACCCCGGTCCCATCTGCGGTCACCGTCAGGCGGGGACGGCCGCTACTACGCTTCACTATGGAAGTGCCCTTCTGGTTGGGGTCTTGCGGGTCTCGAGAACCAGCAGTTTCCCTTGCCGGAAGGGCCTTTCTGCGGACCTACGCCCGCTCGGACCGGCGGCTTACTGAAAGCGCCGGGTTAACGCTTGGGAGTGGTTGGCGAGGAACCCGCCAGTCGACGGGCGATCTCCTCGGGCAGCAGACCAAGCGTCCCGGCACTCCCGCACAGTGACTCATAGAGGGCCATCGCCTCGTCGAGCGTCCCTGGGCGGCCAGATTGTCCAACAGCCAGAAAGCTGCACAGCGGGATGGCGCCCTCGTGGCCGCGAAGACCGTCGGCGGACTCTTCGGGCAGGTAGCGGTAGAGCAGCCCCTCGTCGGCGCCCAAGCGCCGGACGATGGACTCGACGGTGGCGATCATCCGAGGATGGCGGGCCTCGACCGCCCGCCGCAGAGGCAGGGCGAGAAGGCCGGCTTCGAGCCACCCGGGCCTAGATGCTCGGTGAACGACATCTTCCGGATCCCAGCCGAGTTCGATGATCGCGGCCTGGATCCGCTGGGCGTCCGCCCGCCACCCGGGGACGTCGCCGGACAGACCGAGCCGCTCGGCGAGGCGGGCGCCCCGATCGAGCCGACCCGTCGCCGCGCCCGCCGTCGGCGCCCGAGCCGACCTCGTCCGTCCCGACGGCGTCCGATGCACCTCGTGGTGTTCGTCGGGGCCGCCTCGGATGACGGCTCGACGGTCGTGGTGGTGGTGGTGGTGGATGTCCGTGGCCGGCGCCTGGAGGCGTTATCCGGCGATGGCCGGTCGTTGGGGTCTGTGGCCAGCGGTGTCAGCCCGACCCACGTCGTTGGGCTGGCCAACCGGTCGGCCACGTTCGCTCGGCCTTGATGTCGTCACCGGACCCGCGTGCCGCCGACCACGCGTACCTGACTGCCAAAAGCGGCGGGGCGCTTCCTCGACTTGGCCAACCACAGCCGAGCACAAGGATGTGACCCGACTGGAGAAGGGCAGTCAAGGCCGGCCACAGGCCGCCTCCGGGCAGCCTTGACGGCCCGGGCATCGCCGCGAGCACCATGGATGAGGAAGCCCGCCAGGGCTTCCTGGGAGCCCCTGGCGCTGTCGCGACCGACATCAGTTGACATAGGAGCTTCAGAGATGGCCTCGGACCGCGGTTACCCGCCTGGCTTGTCTGCTGGCCGCAGGTGTGGCGGGCCAGATCGCCGCCTGTGGCGGCGGAGCGACGACGCTCCACGCACGTCGCCACCAGGTCCGAAGCAGCGGGACCCGGAACGTCTCTAACAACGATGGCGTGCTGGACAAGATCATGTCGGCGATTGAGATCGCCGCCCAGCCACCGCCAGAGTACGTTCGTGTTGTGGCCCGGCCGCCTACCGGTGCCGACGAGTGACGAGAAGGGCCCCGGCGACAACGCCGACGACCACGCTGATCAGTAACGCCAGCCACAGCGGTGCCGTCGCTTCGGGGATGATGAACCGGATGAGGGTCTTGCGGCGGTTCTGAAGTATGAACACCACCGCAAGGGCCAACAGAATAAATCCGGCCACCTGCCTGGGTGTGAACGGGAAGCGCTCAAGCTTGCTTCCGCGGCCGCCAGAGCGACCATTCACGGGGCTCGGCCTGCCGATCGTGCTTTCAGGTCGGATGTCATTGGTCATTCCCCTGTCGCTTACGGAAGCCCTACCCAGATGTGGCGCGGGCGAACAACGCATCGACTGCAGGCCAGAATGGCCTGCCCGGGTGTTCCAGGCGGGGCGTGAGGGGAGATATGGGAACGTGGCACCGGATAGAGAGGCGGTCGCATCTGGCGGTCGTCCAGAGAACTGCGTCATTGACTCTGAGTCGAACAACGGACCTGGGCCACTTCCGCGGGTGCTGACCACCCGTGTGCCGGTCTGGGTCACGATCCTCCTTGTGGCCGCCGCCGCCACAGGGTTCGGGATCTTCCTCGCCACCCGGACATCTGTGGACCTGGGCCCTGCGCTCGCCGGTGCCCGTGAGGCGAAGGTATCCCTCACCATCTGCAACGAGATCGTCGATCGACGAAAGATGAACCCCCGCGCCGCGGAGCTGGCGTTCGAGTCCGGGCTGCGCAAGGCGGGTGTCGAAGAGCCCGACGTTGACATCGCGCGGATCGACTGCGGACCCGCCGTCACGGCCTCGGCACCACCCGGGTGACCCGGCGCAGGGCGACCCGCCACAAGTTGTATGCATGCAAGCATGTACCTAATGCAGGCGCCAGGGTTTGTTGATGGGGACGGATCGGCGTCTCCTGGGCTATGACCGCGGGCGGTGGGCCGCGGGGATCGCGCTAGCGCTGGCCACATCCATCGATCTCGCCTACGGCCACGAGGCGTCTCTCACGGTGACCCTGGTGTTCGGGCCGTTCGTGTCCAGCGCCCTCAGCCCGCCCCGCGACACCGCGTACTTCGGGTTGATCGCGGTGGCCCTCGCAATCGCCCTCGGTTGGCCGGATGGTACGGCTGGTAGCTCGGCACACCTCGTCCGGTCGGCAGCTGTGGCCGCCGGGGCCGTTCTGGCGTTCCGCCTGGCCACCGAGCGGACCCGGCGGGAGGCGAAGCTTCTCGCGGTCACAAGGGTGGCCGACACCGTGCAGCGCGCCATTCTGCGGCCGTTGCCTCCCCGGCTCGGGCCGCTGCGCTTCACGGCCCGGTACGTCTCTGCGAGCGCTGAGGCACGCGTCGGCGGCGATTTCTACGAGGCGGTGCAGAGCCCGTGGGGCGTTCGGCTGGTGGTGGGCGACGTGCGGGGTAAGGGACTCGACGCGGTACGCCTTGCGGCCAGCCTCCTGGGGGAGTTCCGGAGCCGAGCCGTGTCAGAGCCGCTACTGGCCGACGTCGTGGCCTGCCTCGACCGGTTGACGGCCCTGTCCGACATCGGGTCCGGAGAGGACTTCGCCACCGCGCTCGTCGTCGAGGTGTCCGACGGCGCCCTCACGATGGTGCGGTGCGGCCACCCCCAGCCGTTCCTGATTGGTCCGACCGGCGAGGTGCAAGCCCTCGAGCTGTCCGGCACGCTCCCCATCGGGCTGGGCGCAGACGGCCGGGAGGCGACCACGGTCGAGGTCGGTCCGGGCTCCCGGGCCCTCCTCTTCAGCGACGGCGCATTCGAAACCCACGACGCTTGCGGCAACGAGTTCGACCTGGCCGCTGCCGTGCGACGGTCCGCGTCGCTGGGCCCCGACCGGGCGCTCGACCAGATCCTCGATGCCCTCCGCTCCCACGCGGGTGGCTTGATCGGCGACGACGTCCTCCTCCTTCTCGCCGAGTACAGGCCCCTCGCCGCCGCCGCCGCCGATTCGGGTCGGCAGGAGGCATTGGGCCGCGGCGCGACTGCGTGGCTGCGCGCCCAGAGCCCGTAGTGCCCCGCCTCGGGAACGCCTGCTCGACGCCATGCCATCCTCGGTGATCGCCCAGCAGACTCAAGTCGTCACCCATGGCCTGAGTTGGGCCGATTGGGCCCTCGCTGGGGCGATCGTGCTGGTCGGCATCGGGCTCGGCCAGGCCGCCAAGCGCCTGGTCATTGAAGGTCCTCCGCCGGGGCGACTCCGGGCACGCCGCCGCCCGGGCGGTCGGTCGGATGGCGAGCTCGATTCTGGTCGCCGGAGGGTGCGTCTACGCGCTGTCGGCGATCGGCGTACGCCTCGGGCCGCTCGTGGGGGCGCTGGGCATCGGCGGGCTGGCGCTGGCGTTCGCTGGCCAGACCATCCTGGCCACTTTCCCGGCAGCATCACGCTCCAGATCCGCCGGCCCTTCCGGGCCGGCGACCAGGTCAGCGTGGGCGGGTGCGAGGGAACGGTCGAGGATGTCGACTTTCGCACCGTCGTGCTGCGCAGCTTCGACGGCGACCGGATCCTCGTGCCCTGCGCGGCCGTGCTCCTCGCGCCCATCGTCAACCACACCACGCTCGGTCGGCGCCGGACGTCGCTCGCGATCGGGGTCGCCTACGACACCGACCTGGGCGCAGCCAGGCAGGTACTGGTCGACGCCGTTGCCAGCGTTGGGGACGCCTCCTCGCTTCGCGCCCCCGAGGTATGGGTGGAGCGGTTCGACGACTCGAGCATCGCCCTCGTCGTCCGCTTCTGGCATCAACCCGACATCGCCACTGAGTGGCGCGTCCGGAGCGAGGTCGCCGTCGCCGCCAAGGGTGCGCTCGACGCGGCCGGAATCGAGCTCGCGTTCCCCCAGCGGGTGGTGCGCCTCCTCGCCGACCCCGATCCAGGCGCACGCTGACGTGAGACGCGGCACGGAGGAGGGCATGTGCGCCCGGGCCGAGGCCCACGACCAGCATGGCGGCGACGGCGGGCCCACCGATGC
>JBKJNA010000101.1:0-6119 GCA_046596195.1 Acidimicrobiales bacterium
GCCGGGGCGCAGCATCAGGTGGTACGTGTTGGCGAGAACGATCTCTGCGCCCAGGTCCTCGAGGTCGGCGGACGACACGGCCCGCACCGCACCCCGGGTGCCCACCGACCTCGAGGACCTGGGCGCAGAGATCGTTCTCGCCAACACGTACCACCTGATGCTGCGCCCCGGCGCCGACGTGGTGGACGAGCTCGGCGGCATCCACGGCTTCGCATCCTGGCCGGGCCACGTGCTCACCGACTCGGGCGGCTACCAGGTGTTCTCCCTGGCGCCGAAGGTGGACGACGACGGCGTCACCTTCCGGTCCACGTACGACGGCTCCACCCACCGCCTCACGCCCGAAGGGGCGGTGGCCGTGCAGGGCCTGTTGGGTGCCGACATCGCCATGGTGCTCGACGTGTGCCCGCCACTGCCCTCGTCGCCCGGGGTTCTCCGCTCGGCGGTGGAGCGCACCGCCTCCTGGGCGGCCCGCTGCCGGGCCGCGCACCGGCGCGAGGGCCAGGCCCTGTTCGGGATCGTGCAGGGGGGCGTCGACGATGCCCTGCGGGCCGAGAGCGCGCAGCGCACGGTGGCGATCGGCTTCGACGGCTACGCCGTGGGCGGACTGTCGGTGGGGGAGAGCCGGCCCGAGATGCTGCGCGCCCTCGCTGCTGCCGTGGCCGGGCTGCCGGCGGACGCCCCGCGGTACCTGATGGGCGTGGGCGACCCGGTGGGCCTGGTCGAGGCCATCTCCCTCGGGATCGACATGTTCGACTGCGTGCTGCCGACCCGTCTGGCCCGCCACGGCACCGTGCTCACCTCGACCGGGCGCCTCCAGCTCCGCAACGCCGCCTCCGCCCGGGACGCCGGGCCGCTCGACGCCGAGTGCCCCTGTGTGGTGTGCGCCCGTTGGTCACGGGCCTACCTGCGCCACCTGCTGCGCATGGCCGACCCGGGCGCGTCCCGGCTGCTTACCCTCCACAACCTGGCGTGGACCCTGGCACTCGTGGCCCGGGCCCGGGCGGCCGTCGCTTCGGGGACCCTGGCCGCCGTCCGCACCGAAATAGCCTCCGCCTACGGCGCCTGACCGGTTCTTGTGCAACCAGTGACCACATGGGTGCCGTTCCCCCCGCTACGCTCCCTCCGCCCCAGTTACGAACCAAGGCGTGTTGATGCAAGCCCTCTTCCCACTGATTTTCCTGGCCCTCATGTGGTTCCTGCTCGTGAGGCCCCAGAAGGAGCGCGTACGCCGCCAGCAGCAGCTCGTCGCGTCCCTCGAAGTGGGTGACGAGGTGGTCACCGCGGGCGGCATCGTGGGCCGGATCGTGTCCCTCGACGACGACGAGGCGCACATCGAAGTAGCTCCCGGCGTGGTGATGCGGTTCCTGCGGTTGGCCGTGAACGCCCGGGTGGCCGAAGACGAGGCGGCGATCGAGACGCTCGACCAGCCCGAGGGCGCCGACGACCGGGGACGCGAGTAGCTGTGCGCCGCGGTCCTTTCACATCGCTGATCGTGGTCGTCGTCCTCGCGGTGGCGGCCCTCGGCGGCACGCTGGCGGCCGGGTACTCGCCCCAGCTCGGCCTCGACCTCCAAGGCGGCGCATCGGTCGTGCTCCGGCCGGTGAAGCCGGCGGCCAGCGGTGCCCTCAACCAGGCCATCGAGATCATCCGCAACCGGGTCGACGGCCTCGGCGTGGCCGAGCCCGAGATCAGCCGCCAGGGCAGCAACATCATCGTCCAGCTGCCAGGCGTGAAGGACCAGAAGCGGGCCCTCGCCCTGGTCGGCCAGACGGCCGAGCTGCGGTTCCGTCCCGTGCTGCAGGCGGTGCCGCTCAGCGAGACCGAGGTTCCCACGACTACCACCGTCCCTGCCGCTGCGGCGGCCACCACCGTGCCGGGCGACACGTCGTCCACCGCGGGCGCCCCGGGATCGCCGTCCACCTCGGCCCCGTCGTCCACGACCAAGGCCCCGGCCGGGTCGTCCACCACTGCGGCGCCGGCCACCCTGCGCCCGGCCGGCGTCGCCCTGGCCGCCCAGGCCGCCACGACGACCAGTTCCGCGCCGGCCACCACCGCTCCCGCTACCGCTCCCGCGGCGGCGGTGCCTGACACCACGCCGACGACGGTCGCACCGGTCACCACCGCCATCCCCACGACGTCGCGGGAGGACGACAAGGCCGACCAGATCGTGGTCCTCCCGCTCGAGGAGGGCAACACCGTCACCGGCCGCTACCAGCTCGGCCCGTCCGAGCTCACCGGCAAGGCGGTCAAGAGCGCCAAGGCCCAGTTCGACCAGACCGGCAGCGCCTGGGAGGTCGCATTCACCCTGACCAAGACGGGTTCGAAGGACTTCGACGCCCTTGCCGCCCGCAACGTCGGCAAGCAGGTGGCCATCGTCCTCGACGGCGTGGTGAAGTCGGCTCCCACCATCCAGCAGGCCGAGTTCAAGGGCCGGGGCCAGATCAGCGGCAGCTTCAGCGAGAAGGAGGCCAAGGACCTGGCCCTCGTGCTGCGCTACGGCTCGCTCCCCGTCGAACTGAAGCCCGAGACCGTGCAGACGGTGTCGGCCAGCCTGGGCAAGGACTCCCTGCGCGCCGGCCTGCTGGCCGGCCTGCTCGGACTCGGCCTCGTGCTGCTGTACATGATCCTGTACTACCGGGCCCTCGGGATCGTGGTGGTCCTCGGGCTCACCGTGTCGGGCGTGCTCATGTACTCCATCATCTCGTTCCTCGGGGAGCGCAGCGGCCTGGCGTTGAGCCTGGCCGGCGCCGTCGGCATCATCGTGTCCGTGGGCGTCACGGTGGACTCGTACGTCGTGTACTTCGAGCGCCTGAAGGACGAGATACGGGCCGGCAAGACGATCCGCTCGTCGGTCGACCGGGGCTTCGCCCGGGCCTACCGAACCATCCTGGCGGCCGACACGGCGTCGCTCATCGGCGCCGCCCTGCTCTACTTCCTCACCGTGGGCTCGGTGCGGGGCTTCGCCTTCTTCCTGGGTCTGTCGACCCTCCTCGACATGATCATCGCCTACACGTTCACCCGGCCCATGGTGATCCTCCTCGGGCGGAACCGGTTGTTCACCGAGGCCAGGTGGCTCGGGGTGGCCAGGGGCCTGAACGCCCCCGCCCCCGCCACAGCCGGGAGCGCATCGTGAGTGAAAAGCGGTCCATCTGGTACCGGCTCTACAACGGGGAGACGGCCTTCAACTTCGTGGGCCGCAAGAACACATGGTTCCTCGTCTCGGGGATCATCATCCTCGTCGGCTTCGCCTCGTTGGCCACGAGGAGCCTCAACTTCGGCATCGACTTCGAGGGCGGCACGGCCTGGGAGGTCAAGGCGCCCGCCCTCTCGGTGGCCGAGGCACGCAGCGCTATCCGGTCCGACGGCCTGGGCGACGCCAAGGTCCAGCAGCTGGGCGGCGACACGATCCGGGTGCAGAGCGACGTCTCGGGAACCGAGGCGGAACGGGCGACCAAGCGTGAAGCCGTCGGCGCCGCCCTGGCGAAGGCCGGAGGGGTAGCCCCGTCCACGGTGAGCGTGAACGAGGTCGGCCCCTCCTGGGGTGGCGAGGTCACCAGGAAGGCCGAGCGGGCGCTGGTGTTCTTCTTCCTCGCCATCACCTTGTACATCACCCTGCGCTTCGAGTGGAAGATGGCGGTGGCCGCCCTGGCGGCCGTCGTCCACGACATCGCCGTCACCATCGGCGTCTACTCGTTGTCGGGATTCGAGGTCACCCCGGCCACGGTGATCGCATTCCTCACCATCCTCGGCTATTCCCTCTACGACACGATCGTCGTGTTCGACAAGGTCGAGGAGAACACCAAGGGCCTGGCTGCGTCCGGGCGGATGACGTACGGCGACACGGTGAACCTGTCCATGAATCAGGTGCTCATGCGGTCGCTGAACACCTCGCTCGTGGCCATCCTGCCGATCCTGTCCGTCCTGGTTGTCGGCTCGTTCATCCTGGGGGCCACCACCCTCGAGGACTTCGGCCTGGCCCTGCTGATCGGCCTGCTCACCGGCGCCTACTCGTCCATCTTCATCGCCTCGCCCATTCTCGCCATCCTCAAGGAGCGCGAGCCGAGGTACGCGTCGATCAAGCAGCGGATCCTCGCCAAGGGCGCCGTCACGCCGCTCACGCCCGCAGCCGCGGCGGCCGGCGGTGTCACCGTGGCGGCCGCCGCAGGTAGCCGTGACGGCGAGAAGGTGGGCGCCGGCGTCGCCGCCCGGGTGCCCCCGCGGCCAGGTGGTACCCGCCCGCCGCCCCGGCCCCGGAAGAAGGGCAAGAAGCGCTAGCCAAGTAAGCTCGATGGATGGTCCCCGCAGCCGATACCGGTTGGCTCAAGGACCACATCCGCGACATCCCCGATTTCCCCGTGCCGGGGGTGGTGTTCAAGGACATCACGCCCCTTTTGGCGGACATCGAGGCCTTCCGCTCCACCATCGACGCTTTGGCCGCGCCCTTCTCGGACGCCGGCATCGACAAGGTGCTGGCCGTGGAGGCCCGGGGCTTCATCGTGGGCGCGCCGGTGGCCTACCGCTTCGGTGCCGGGTTCGTTCCCTGCCGCAAGGCGGGCAAGCTGCCCTGGCGGGTCGAGAAGGAGGAGTACGTCCTGGAGTACGGCAGCGACCTGTTGGAGATCCACCAGGACGCAGTGGCGCCCGGTGAGCGGGTCCTGGTGGTCGACGACGTCCTGGCCACCGGTGGCACCGCAGCAGCGACCGCCACCCTGGTGGAGCGTCTCGGGGGCGTGGTCGTGGGGTTCGCGTTCGTGATCGAGCTGGCCTTCCTCGGCGGTCGATCGAAGCTCGGCGGGCGGGAGCTGGTCTCCCTGCTCACGTACGAGTAGGGCCGGATGCCGAGCGTCGACCGGGTCCGGGTGCTGCCCTGGCGGCGCCAGTTCGCGCCCGCCGCGCCCGACGTGCTCGGCCCCCTCGTCGCCGCCTACCGGGTACGCCGCCCCAAGGCCGACCTCGGCCTGATCCAACGGGCCTACGATGCGGCCGAGAAGGCCCACAGCACCCAGGTGCGCAAGTCGGGCGAGGCCTACATCCACCACCCGGTGGCCGTCGCCACCATCGTGGCCGAGCTCGGGCTCGACGACGTCACCATCGCCTCCGCCCTCCTGCACGACGCAGTGGAGGATACGGGCGTCACCCTCGAGGACGTGAGTCGCGACTTCGGGGCCGAGGTGGCCGCCATCGTCGACGGCGTCACCAAGCTCGAGCGGGTGCGGTTCGACTCCCGGGAGGCGCAGCAGGCCGCCTCCATGCGCAAGATGCTCGTGGCCATGGCCAAGGACTGGCGGGTCCTGATCATCAAGCTGGCCGACCGTCTCCACAACATGCGCACGATCGCCGCCATGCCGGACTTCAAGCAGAAGCGCACGGCCCAGGAGACGCTCGACATCTACGCACCCCTGGCCCACCGCCTCGGCATCCAGGAGATCAAGTGGCAGCTGGAGGACCTCGCCTTCGCCACCCTCCACCCCAAGCCGTATGCGGAGATCGAGCAGATGGTGGCGCTGCGGGCGCCCGAGCGGGAGATCTACCTCACCCAGGTGCTCGAGGAGGTGCGGGGCCAGCTGGTCCAGAACCGCATCGACGCCGAGGTCACCGGCCGGCCCAAGCCCCTGTGGTCCATCTACGAGAAGATGGTGGTGCGGGGCAAGGAGTTCGACGAGATCTTCGATCTGGTGGGCATCCGGGTGCTGGTCGACTCGGTGAAGGACTGTTACGCCGCGTTGGGGTCCATCCACGCCACGTGGAAGCCGGTGCAAGGCCGGTTCAAGGACTACATCGCCATGCCCAAGTTCAACCTCTACCAGTCGCTCCACACGACGGTGATCGCGCCGCAGGGCAAGCCCCTCGAGGTCCAGATCCGCACGTTGGAGATGCACAAGCGGGCCCAGCACGGCATCGCCGCCCACTGGGGCTACAAGGAGAAGGCGTCGGCCGCCGACATCGCCTGGCTGAACCGCATCGTGGACTGGCAGTCGGAGACGGGCGACCCAAACGAGTTCATGGAGACGTTGCGGGTCGACCTCGATCAGGACGAGGTCTTCGTCTTCACCCCGAAGGGGCAGGTGATCACGCTGGCCGCGGGGGCCACGCCGATCGACTTCGCCTATGCCATCCAC
>JBKJNA010000173.1:0-44554 GCA_046596195.1 Acidimicrobiales bacterium
GGCAGCCGCCCGGGCCTTGTCCAGGTGCCGGCCGTACAGCTCGGCGAAGGCGGCCTGCTCCCCGTCGGCGGCCGCCGCCACCAGCTCGGCGTCGGCTCGCGGATCGCGACGACCACCGCTGCTCGCACGCTGTCCGTCTCCCACCCTCGAACTCAACCGACCGTCTCCAGGCACCCACGGCGGGCGTGGATCAGTGCCAATCGTCGTCGACCCTTCCTAACATGTCTGGCCGTCCGGCGGGCCGCTACGCGAACTGGACCTCGAACACGTACTGGGTGCCGGTGCCGTCAGCCGAATACACGGTGAGGCGGTGGGTGCCCGACGTCTCCGCCGTGAAGAGGTCCCGGGCGTCGGCGCCGAACAGGCCGAGGCCCGAGTCGTCGACGGAGGTGGCGTCGTCGCCGGCCTGGCCGGGCTCGCGCACCTCGTAACCGACGTCGCCGGTGGCGGAGCCGGCGAAGATCTCGATCTGGTCGCCTGCCGCGAGGTCGATCAGATACGTGTCGCCGTTTTCCTCCATTGGGTCGATGACCCCCGTGACCCGCTCACCGATCTCCAGCGGCTCGTTGTCGTCCATGTCGTCGTAGCGGCCCAGCGACACGTTCGACGTGTACGTCATGTGGGCGCCCTCGGGCACGCGGGTCCCTACCGCGATGACGACGAACGTCTGGGCCGGGACCTCGAACTCGAACACGCCGGGAGCGACGGGCGCATCAGCTTCGGCCGCGTCGGCGAAGTCCTCGCCGGCCGCCTCGATGGCTTCCTGGTTCTCGAAGTAGACCTCCTCCCCGTCGAGGGAGGCGGCGTACACCGCCGGCAGCGTCTCGGGAGGCAGTTCGAGGCGTACGTTCTTCGACGAGCTCCCGGTGTGGAGGGTGAGCATCTGGGCGGCCTCGGTGTCGGCCAGGTCGAACGACCCGGTCCTGGAGCCCTTGCGGGGGAACGGCACGTACGGCGGGGTGTCGCCGTCGCGGATGTGGCGGATCGCCCGGCGGGTGTCGCTGCCGGACAGGGCGAGGGCGAATTGCTCGGCGAAGCTGAACCCGGAGACGCCCACCACCTGGCCGCCGTCATCCACCAGCGCACCGCCACTCTGGCCGCCACCGATGGCGGCGTCGGTCTGGAGGAAGGTGAGTCCGTACCCTGTGGCCTTGCGGGTGCGGGAGAGGATGCCCCGCGAGATGGTTGCCTGCGGCTCGTCGTCGATCTCGCCGGGGTAGCCGACCAGGTAGACATCGTCGCCCCGCTGGATGCGGTCGTAGTCGGCGATGGCGAGGGGGGCGCGCCCGGTGTCCACCGGCCCCACCAGGGCGAGGTCGGCCGAGAAGTCGACGCCGAGCACCGGGACGTCTCGGTGGTGCTCGGTCTCGCCGAAGACCAGGTCGACGGCGCCGAACGGGTCCACCACATGGGCATTGGTGACCACGTACCGACCGTCCACCAGGATGCCGCTGCCGGTGCCGAGAGGTGACTCCACGAAGGCGAGCGACGGCGACACGCAGTCGAGAATGGCCCGGGCCCTGGTCCTGGCCGGCGAACCGGCCGCGCAGCCGGCGGACGCGCCGCCCCCTGCGGTGACTGCGCCGCCGCCGTCGTCGGCCGCCGACGCGATCACGGCGATCAGCGCCGACGACACCATGATGGCGGCCGCGGCCACCAGGCCGGTCGAGCGACGCATGGGGGCGACGCTAACGCGCCGGGTGCCGCCGATCCGCGCCGATTCCTCCGGCCGCCGTCACCAGGACCCGCCACCGCCACCGCCACCGCCGCCGGAGGAACCGCCACCGCCGCTGAAGCCACTCGACCCGGACCCCGAGGGCGTCGACGTCATCGTGCCTGCGGTGGTCGTCGTGAAGCCGTCCATCGACGACGAGAAGTAGCCCACCGTGAACGGGTGGGGGCTGCCGTACCAGCCCATGGCGGGCAGCTCGCCGTCGATGCCGGCGAAGGCCCGGGCCCACTTGTCGGTGCAACCGAAGACGATGGCGTCGGGCAGGTACTCGGAGAACAGCTTCGTGCGCTCGGCGAAGCGGGCCCGCTCCCCCTGGTCGATGGGCTGCTCCCATCTCGAGCCGATGGCGTTCCAGTACAGCTCGTCGTGGTCGTCGAAGGCGTTCAAGGCCTGCTCCACCCGGTAGACGATCGTGTAGGTGTGCATGCCGGTGATGGTGGTGTCGGCGTCGCCGATCCGGATGACCTTGTTGCTACCGGCGTCCTCCACCTCGTAGCTGTCCGGGGTGCCCGCCGAGGCGGACACCTGCACGAGGTCGATCGGGTAGATGCGGTCGTAGCACCACGTCGTAGCTGACCGTGTGCTCCACCCCGAACTCGGCACGCAGCGGCTCGGTGCCCACGGCGGCCAACGCCGCGTTGGCCGGCGAGCCGCCCAGTGCCGTGGCGGCGAGGGCCACGCCGAGGGCGGCCAGCACGCGCCACCTGGCCCCGACCCCGCCGGCTGGTGGTGGCCATAGGGCGCGAGGGTAGCCAACAGCCGGGCGGCGTTCCGCCGCTCAGCCCGGTCGACGACCCGTGGGGCCTGCAGATGGCGGAGAATGGACCGGTGACCGTCCCGAGCAGCGACACTCCGCCCGTCACGCCGACTGCAACTGTGGCCAAGGCGCTGGTGGACAACGTGTCCGCCGTCGTCCTGGGCAAGCGGTCCGAGGTGGTGCTGGTGGTGGCCGGCCTCCTCGCCGGCGGGCACGTGCTGTTGGAGGACGTGCCCGGCGTGGGCAAGACCCTCCTGGCCCGCAGCCTGGCCAGGTCGCTCGGCGGTACGGTCGCCCGTGTCCAGGGCACCGCCGACCTGATGCCGTCCGATATCACCGGTGTCCACGTGTACGACCCGGGCGGGCGGTCATGGGACTTCCACCCCGGCCCCGTGTTCAACAACGTGGTGCTGCTCGACGAGGTCAACCGGGCCACGCCCCGGTCCCAGTCGGCCCTGCTCGAGGCCATGTCGGAGGGGCAGGTCACCGTCGACGGCACCAGCCGCCCGCTCCCCCACCCGTTCTTCGTGATCGCCACCCAGAACCCCTACGGCGACGTGGGCACGTTCCCCCTGTCCGAAGGCCAGTGCGACCGCTTCGCCCTCATCGTGTCGCTCGGCCTCCCCGGGCGCGAGGCGGAGCGGGCCGTGCTTCGGGGCGACGGCGGCCCGGCCGCCCTGGACGCGCTGGAGCCGGTGGTCTCGGGCCCCGACCTGGCCGCCGCGCTAGCCGACGTCGACCGCACCCATGTCGACCCGGCGATCGGCGACTACGTGCTCGACATCGTCGACGCCACCCGCTCCCACCCCGACCTCGAGCACGGGGCCAGTCCCCGGGCCGCCCGCACGTTCCTCCAGGTGGCCAAGGCCTTCGCCGTGCTGCACGGCCGGGACTTCGTGTCACCGGATGACGTGAAGGCGGTGGCGGTCCCCGTGCTGGCCCACCGCCTGGGCGTGCTCTCCCGCCGCGGCACGGCCGCCACCCGCACACTGGTGCAGGACCTGCTGGACGGCGTCGCCGCTCCCGCCGTCTAGTGCCACTCCTGGCGATGCGGCAGGACCGTCCGCGTCCGGCCGCGTCCGCATCGAAGACCGAGCGCCGGCTCGGCGTCACCTCCGGCACGGGCGTGGCGGTGCTGGTCGTGGGCGTCGGCATCTTCGTGAGCGGTCCCCGCGGCCTCGGGATGGTGCTGTTCCTCGGTATCGGCGCCGCTGTCGCCCTCGACGTGGTGGTGGCCATCCAGGCCACCCGCCGGGTGGTGGTCGCCGGCCATGCCCGTCCCTGTGACGTGGTCGTGGGCGACCGGTTCGCCGTCGAGGTGGACGTGCGGGGCCGGTCGCTGCCGGTGCTGCTCGACCTGCCGGGCGGGCATGAGTCCAAGCTCGTGGTCCACCCGCCGGCTACGGGCTCGCTCGACGGCCACGCCGACCGACGGGGGGTGACCCGCCAGGTCCTGCTGCCGGTCAGGAGCACCGGCTTGTGCGGCCTCATCTCGTGCACCCGTACCCACCGGGTCGCCCTCCCGAGGCCGCTGGAGACGGGACCGCGGCCGGTCCCACCGGGGACGCCCTTTCCCGAGCTCGGGGGCGGATGGGGGGAGGGGGCGGTTGCAGCCGCCGCCGACGGCGACCTGGTGCGGGGATTGCGGGACTACCTACCCGGCGACGGGCTGCGCCAGGTCCACTGGCGGGCCACCGCCCACACAGGTGAACTGGTCGTGAAGGAGACGGAGGAGCCACAGGCCCCCGTCCTCCATCTTGTGCTCGACATGGGCGAAGGCGGCGAGACGGGCGAGGCGGCGGCCGGCCGCACCGCCTGGTACGCCGGCGAGGCCCTCCGGCGGGCCTATCAGGTCACCCTCACCACCATGGAGGACGGGCACCCGCTCACCGACGCCACGCCGTCGATGCTCCAGGTCAACCGGCGCCTCGCCCGCACGGGAGCCGGGACGCCGCCCCACCCCAAGGGCCTGGCCCGGGGCGTCCGGGTGCTGGTGGTCTCCGCCGAGGGGGACTCGTGGCCCTAGTCGCCGCCGTCGCCACCGCCATCGCCGCCGTCGGCGCCTTCCTTGCCACCGGCGGCCTGCGGCTCGGCTCGGTCGACGTCGCGACCGAGGCCTACGCCCTGGCGCTCCTGCCGGGCGTGCTGGCGGTGGCGATCGGGCGCCAGGCCCCCGACGTGCGGGCGTTCGCCCTCCCGCCCCAGGCGCTGCGGTGGCTGCGGTTCGGCGGGCTCGGCGTGGCGCTCCTCCTCGTGTCGGCCAAGCAGCTGCCCGAAGGCGTGGCCGGCGCCGTCACGACCGGCGCCGCCCTGGCCGCGGTCGCGCTGGGCTACTGGTGGCCCCGCCCCGCCTTCCTGCGCGCATCGGTCGGCCTTGCCGCCCTGGCCCTCGTGCGCCCCCAGTCCGACCCCCGCGAGAACGTCGCTGCCCTGGTCGTGGGTGTGATGGCGGCGGCCGTGGCGCTGGTGGCGTGCAACCGCCTCGACACTGCGACCCTCCCGGTGCTCGGGGGCAAGCGATCCGCCGCCAGGCCAAGGCGGGTGGTGGCCGAAGCCGCCTTCGTCGCCGGGGCCCTGCTGCTCGGCGGCCTCCTGTCGTCGAAGTTGGAGCAACGCCGGCCCGAGCCGTCGCCCCAGTCGAGTACCGGGGCGGACCCGGTCGACCAGCAGCCGGCGCCGCTCGCATTCCAGGACGTCCTCGACCCCAACCAGGCGGGGCTGGGGCGGCGGGGCGGCGACCCCGACCAGGTCGTCCTCACGGTGGACGCCGACCGGGCGGGCGTGCTGCGGGCCGTCACCTTCGACGAGTGGGACGGCCGGCGGTGGGGACGGTCGGCGACGCTCGGTGAGAGTCGGGTGTTCGACGATCGCGGCGGGGTGCCGGTGCGCGGGGACCGGTTCGGGATCGCCACCGCCACCTTCGTCCGTCAGCGCATCACGGTCGAGGCGCCGTACGCCGGCGTCGCCGTAGCGACCCCGGAGGTCCTCTACTACGACCTTCCTGTCGCCGGTCAGGTGTTCCCCGACGGCGCTGTCGCCCTGCGGCCCGCCCTCGGCAAGGGGGCTGTCTACATCGCCCAGACCGCCTGGCGCGAGCCGGGAGGCGGGGATCTGCGCAGCTCGCCGGCCGGCCTCCCCCACGACGACGTGCCCTCCGGCTCGCGCATCTTCGACCCGGGAGAGCTGGACACCCTCGCGCTGTCGGCCGACCCCGGGCTCAGTGCTCGCGCCCAGGCGCT
The DNA here is from genome assembly GCA_046596195.1 of Acidimicrobiales bacterium. Taxonomy (GTDB): domain Bacteria; phylum Actinomycetota; class Acidimicrobiia; order Acidimicrobiales; genus JAHFUS01. Next base: position 5,729 of record JBKJNA010000173.1, read on the forward strand.
GGCCGAACGGGTCACCGCCGGCGCTCGGGGTGACTACGACAAGGTTGCGGCTCTGACCGCCTACCTGGACGCCCACGTGGCGGTAAACGACGACGTGTCGCCGCTCCCCGTCGGCGCCGACGCCGTCGACAGCGTGCTGTTCGGCGGCCAGCCGGCGTCACCGGAGCGATTGGCGACAGCCCTGGCCCTGCTGACCAGGGCGGTCGGTCTGCCTGCCCGCCTGACCACCGGGTTCCTGCCCGGCCAACGACCGTTCTTCGGCGGTGACTTCGCGGTGCGGGCGGGCGACGCCCACGCCTGGATGGAGGTGCCTTTCCTCGACCTGGGCTGGGAGCGATTCGACCCCAGCGGGCGCATCGCCGTGGCCGAGGCGCAGGACAGCCTGTGGGCGCGCTTCAAGCGGGCCTGGGAACGCTTCTGGCCCCTGTTCGTGCTGGTCATCGTGGCTGTCGGCGTGGTCGCAGTTCGCCGCCTGGTTGCGTGGCGTCGCCGCCTGGCGGCCACCCCGTGGGCCACCCGGTACTTCGCCCGCCTGGTGCGGGTCGGCGCCAAGCGGGGTCGCCCCCACCTGCGGGCGGAGACACCGGCCGAGTACACCACCGCCCTGGCCGGCAGCGTGCTGGCCGACGAACGACTGGTGGAGGTGGGCCGCGTCCTCACCGAGGCCGCCTGGTCGGGCAGGCAGCCGGCGGGCACCACCCGGGCGTGGGCCGAGCAGGTCCTCGACGAGGCAGCCCGGGCCAACCCCGCTCACCGGCGAAATCGCCGTCCCCCGGCACGGACCGGCACGGGCGCAGCGCCCTGACCGCAGCGCGGGGTTTCCTTTCTGTCCCTGGGGGAAACTCTCTACGGAGAAGGGTCGCAGGCCCTTTCCCCAAGGTTCCGACGGCCACCCGGGTTCGAGGACCAGGCAGGGGATCCAGCTTTTGTTCGTCCCATGCGGGGCTGGCTCTGCCGCACCAGGCGCCCGTACGCCTGGTGGCACGGCCGGGAGGTCTGGTGACGAAGGCGAATCGATCGTTCCCAGCAGACATCACCAGCCCCCGCGCCGCCCGCCAGTTCGTCGCTGCCATCCTCGGCCATCCGGACGACGAGGCGACCAGGATGGCCCTCGTGCTCACGTCGGAGCTGGTCACCAACGCCGTCCTCCACGCCCGTACGGAGGTAAACGTACGCGTCGAGGTCGACGCCGAGCGGATGCGGGTCGAGGTCGCCGACGGCGACCCCAGGCTTCCGACGCCACTCGACCTCGCGCCCGACTCCCTGGGTGGCCGCGGCCTGTTCCTGGTGGAGCAGCTGGCGGCGGCCTGGGGCAGCGACCCATGCGACGGCGGAAAGGTGGTGTGGTTCACCCTTGCGACCCACGCCCAACTGCGGCGGTCGAAGGTGGGGACGGGATGAGCGCCGGCGGCCCCCGTCGTGCCACAGGCTGACGGTCAGCGCCCCCCACCACCCGCCTCGCCATCACCGCCGCCCCCGGCTGCGCGGCATCGCCGTCGCGGGCGCCGTGTTCGCCCTCGGCGCCGTCGCCGCTGTCGTCACCCTGCCCTTCACCTCGCCGACGTCCGGCCGGGTCGGCCCGGGCACGGTCGAGCTGCGGGCCACCGCCGCCCGCTCGGGCGGCACCCGGCTCGCCCTCCCGCCGCTCGGCGCCGTCTCGGCCCATACCCACGCCGCCCCGGTCGCCCTCGAGGCCACCGTCGAGCAGATCGACCTCGACGGGCTCCAGACCCTGCTGTCGGCCCCCGACCCGCAGCAGCGCCTCGAGGCGAACGTGGAGCGCGACCTGCAGCCCCTGCTGCGCTCCCTCGTCGTGAAGTCCATTCTCCTGGCCGCTCTGGCCGGCGGTGTGGCCGCGGCCCTGCTGCCGGGCCGGCGGGTGCGCGTCCTGCTGGCGGGGTCGCTCGGCGGGGCGCTCGCCGTGTCGGTGCTGCTGGCCGCCACCTGGCGCGGCTACGACACGGCGGCGTTCTCCGAGCCCCGCTTCGAGGGCTCGCTGGAGCGGGCGCCCGGTGTCCTGCGCGCCGTCGGCAGGCACGTGGACGACCTGGCCGACGTGCGCAAGCGGGTCTCCACACTGGGCCGGGAGCTGAGTTCACTGTACGAATCGGTGGCCACTCCCACCGCCCCGACCACAGGGGAGACTCGGCTGCTGCACGTGAGCGACGTCCACCTCAACCCCCTCGGCCTCGAGATCGCGCGCCAGCTGGCCGAGCGCTTCGAGGTCGACGCCATCGTCGACACGGGCGACATCACCTCGTACGGCTACCCGGTGGAGGCCCGCATCGCGGACCTGCTGGTCGGGATGCCGGCGCCCTACGTGGTGGTGCCGGGCAACCACGACTCGGGCGCCGTGCGGGCGGCCCTGGCCGGCGTGGCCAACGTGGCGGTCGTCGACGGCGTGATCGAGCTGGCGGGGGTGCGCGTCCTCGGGGTCCCCGACCCGACCTTCACGGCCGACAACGCCGTCAGCGCCGACGAAGCGGCCGAGGTGAAGCGCCGGTCGGCGGACGAGGTGGCCCGCCGGGTCGACGCCGGGCAGCCCGATGTCCTGGCCGTGCACGACCCGCTCCTCGCGGGCCGATCGAACGGCCACGTGCCCCTGGTGATCGCCGGCCACCTCCACCGGCGGGGGAACCGGGTGCAGGCCGGCACCCGCACCCTCACGGTCGGGTCCACCGGCGCCACCGGCCTCGGGTCCTTCACCGTCGAGGGGGGACGGGCCTACGAGGCGGAGGTGCTCACCTTCACCGGCGGCCTGCTCACGGCCGTCGACTACGTGTCGCTCAAGGGCATCGGGGGGAGCTTCCGGATCGACCGGGTGGTGATCCCGCCCCCGGACGCGCCGGACGACGCAACGACATCCACCTCCACCTCCACCACCACCGGTCAGCGCTTGGGGTGGCGGTCCAGCGACTCGCCCAGGAGCCAGAGCGTGGGCGGCCAAAGCCCCACGAAGAGGGCCCGCCGCTCGGCGTTCCCCCGCTCGTCCTGATCGACCGTCTTGGCGCGGATCCACAAGCCGATGCAGAGAGCGACGCTGCCCATCGACAGGACCTGAAGGTGCGAGCCGCGGAACCCGACCCGATGGAGGAGGTGCACGACCACGGGGGAGGCGTACCCCACCCACCGGGTTCGCAAGCGTTGGCGGGCGGCGCCGACGGGTACAGGCAGGAGGTGGCCCCCCGACCTGCCCTGCCCGCCCGCTGGGGCCAGGCCGCGCTCTGGCCGTTCGGCATCGCCCTGACCTCGTGGAAGTACATGTGGCGCACGACGCCGTTGCACCGGCGCGAGCGCGTCGGGGCGGCGGCGCAGGACGGGCCGCCGCCCCTCCCCCCGTCCGCCTCCACCGACCGCATCCAGCTTCCCGGCGACGGCGTCGGCGTCCTCTTCCACCGGCGCTACAGGACCCGGATCACCGGCGCCCGGCTGTCGCCCGAGGAGCTGATGGCGTGCCTCATGGAGGACCCCGACCGCCTGGTGCCCACCGAGTTCGCCCGGTTCACCAAGGTGGAGGGCGGGCCCGGCTGCATGGAGGTGGGCGACGAGTACCTGGTGCGCATGCCAGGTCCCTGGAACGGGCCCGTGCGGGTGATCGACGCAGACAGCACGTCGTTCCGACTGGTCACGCTGGATGGCCACCTGGAGGCAGGCCAGATCGAGTTCTCCGTCCGGCCCGCGGGCGGCGGCATGGTCTTCACCATCGAGTCGTGGGCCACCAGCGGCGACCGGGTGTCCAAGCTGTTGTACCAGCACCTGCGCATGGCCAAGGAGGTCCAGTTCCACATGTGGACCTCGGTGCTGGAGAACGCGGCGCAGGTCGCCGGCGGCAAGCTGTCGGGCGGCATCGACGTGGAGACGGCCCGGGTCGACGAGGAGAGCGACCCGGCCGAGCGCCCGCCCGGTGAACCCGAGGGCAGGCGCATGCGCACTGCCGCGACTCTCGACCGGCGTTAGGCGTCCCGGCCGAGGTCGGGCTCCGGGCTGCTTCCGGGCGAGCGGGCCTCGGCCAGGGCGGCCCACAGGTCGGTGGCCGACGGGGCGCCGACGAAGGCCCGGTGCACCACGCCTTCGGCGTCGGCCATCACCGTGCAGGGCACGACCTCGATGTCGTAGCGGTCGTGGAGATCCTTGTGCTCCTGCCAGGCGATCTCCTGGACGGTCACCTCGCCGCTGGCCAGGACGGCCGCCTTGGTCGTGGTCTCCTTGCACGACTCGCACGTGGCCGACGTGAAGACGGCGACCAGCCACGGCCGCTCCTGGCCGTCGAAGTCGGCCCGGTCGAGCTGGCCGGGCGGCGCCCAGCCGGCCCGGACCCCGGACTGGGTGGGCGCTTCCGGCCGGCGCCTGTCCACGACCCGCGCCACCACCACCGCCACCACGGCCAGCACGGCGGCCACGACGAAACGCTCCACGCGCCGGCCCAGGCCTCAGTCGAGCGGGATGCCGGGGCCGACCCAGATCCCGCCCGCTGCCTGGAAGTACCCCCGCTCCACCACAACCGGCGCCGTCGAGCTGACCACCAGTGGCAGGACCGGACGTCGCACGTGGTCGTTGACCAGGAACATGGCCCGTTTGCCGGGGCCGATCTCCCGGTCCTGCAGGCCGTCGATGGCCAGGCCCGAGCCATCATCGAGCCCGGTGACCGACACGAGCGCCGCTGTGGAGCCGGTGTTGGCCACGTACAGCCACTCGCTGTCGCCCTCCACGGGCCCGGCGGCGGTGAACAACCACCGCCTGGCGCTCCGGCGCAGCCCGATGGTGTCGGCCCGGCCGGGCGCACCCGCCGGTGGCGACCAGGCCATGGCGCGGGAGACCACAACGGGCTCCCCGTCGAGCGACTCGACCGTGACCGAGTGCTGCACACCGCGCGGCACGCCCACCTCCTCGTTGATCGCCACGTCGAGGCGGCCGCCGGCAGGGACCGTGCGTTCGAAGTCCTCGGCCACCCCCTCGTCGAGGATCAGCTGGAACAGCACGGTGGCCTCGCGTCGACCCGGGTTCGACACGGAGTAGTGCTCGTCCACCCCGTCCTTGAGGAGGCCGGCGGGGAACTGCCACAGCGTCCCGAGCGACGGCGCCCCGACCGTCACCGACAGCCCGCCCTTGCCGGCCACCGAGCGGGTCTGGGTCTGGGCCGCCACCACCCGACCGGTGCGCACCGCCACCTCCGTGGCGATGGCCTCCCGCCGGCGCACGTGGTCGCCGATCTCGCGGACCACCAGGCTGCGGGCCGGCACCACGATGGGCCGGAAGGCGGCCGGGGCGGCGCGCCCCTGGTCGGTGCTGAACGACAGGTCGACGATGGCGTCCTCGGGGAAGGGGTTGAACAGGGAGATGGCGAGCGAGGCGTCCTTGGCCGTTGCGCCGTCGGCGAAGTTCCAGCGTTCGGACGCCCGCGACGAGCAGGGCGTGGCGTCGGAATCGGAGAGCCCGTGCACGACCAGTTCAGCTGCCACCTGGCCGCTGTCGAGGTCGACAACGGCCGCCGCCCAGGGGGCCTGGACCATGTCGCGCAGCGTCACCCGCGTCACCGACATGGGCGCCACCACCAGCGCCGCCGCTACCGACGCGCCGCCCATGGGCACCACGGTCAGTGTTCCCGATGCGGCCCGATCGGTGGGATTGGCCACATGCACGACGCCGTCGGCACTGCTGGCGTCGCCCGCCGTGGCCCCCACGCAGAACCAGCTCGACGACAGAGCCGACGCAGGCGCGGCCGTTGGCATCACGGCCCGGCTGGCGATGGACGACGGAAGGGTGATGGTGGCGCGGTCGGCCCGGTCGGCCACGCCGCCGGCGGCGAGCAGGAGCCCCACGGCCACCAGCACGGGCATGCGGCGGGCCCTCATTCGCCAGCCCGCCGCCGGCGGCCGATGACCAGCAGGCGGACGGCCACCGCCCACAGGACCAGCTGGACGGCGATGGCGCCGTAGCGCAGCAGCGACGTGCGGTAGCGCAGGGTGGCGCCGCCGGACGCCCCGACGGTGTACGAGTTGGCCCAGCCGAACGCCTCTTCGCGAGGCGCCGCCTGGCCGCCCGCCCGCAGCTGCCACCGGGGCGACGAGGCCTCGGACAGCAGCACGCTGTCGCCCGCCGCCAGGTCCCCGGTGAAGCGGGTGGGCGTGCGCTCGGTGGCCAGGACGGGGGCCGACCCGGTGAGCTCAACGCCCCGGAGGGCGCCCAGCCCGCCGGCCCCGTCGTCGTCGGCGGCGAGCACCACCGGGTCGACCTTGGCCCGTCCCGGAGCCCACGCCGCGTTCTCGTACACCAACAGCGCGGCGTCACCCTGGAGCTTCTTGAGGTCGAGCTGGGCGTCGAGGGCGGCCGGCAGGTCGGGGGGCGGCGGGCGATCGGGCTTGGAGAGCTGCCGGTTCGAGGACCGCTGCGGTGCGGCCTGCAGCGGCACCACCACGTAGCGGACGGCCGCCGGCGCCAGCAGGTGCCCGAGGCTGGTGGTGCCCTCGGCCCGCGCCACCTGAACGGCGGCGGCCAGTTGCTGCGCGTCGTGGGGCGCGGCTCCCGGCCACAGGCCGGTCACGTCGGGCGTGCCGTTGCGGGACGTGGCGTACGACACCCCGTCGCTCAGGCGCCAGCCGGTGAGCGGCAGGGCCTGCGGGTCGCCGAGCCAGAGCACCCGAAAGGCGCCGGCCGCCTTCTGCTCGGGCATCCACGACAGCAGGCCGGCGATGTCCTGGCGCGGCATGTCCCACCGTCCGCCGAGGGCGGAGGCGGCCACCGGGAGCGCCCCCAGCAGGACGGCGACGAGAGTGGCGGTAGGGGCGAGCTGACGCCACCCGAACCGGTAGCGGGGAACGTCGACCTCGAAGGCGAGGAGGCCGAGGGCGACGGCCAGGGCGAGGGCGGCCGCCGCAGGGGCGAGGAGCACCTCGGGCGGCGGCGTTCCAATGTGGAGCCAGCCCCGGCTCCCCGCCCAGGCCACGCCCCAGCAGGTGACGGCCAGGACCCACATCCGGGCCGCCCACTCGAGGCGGCGGTGGCGGCCCACCAGCAGCGGCAGGGCGGCGGCCACCACGAACACCCACCCGATGGGCGGAGCGCCGAGGGGGCCGGTCTGGAAGCGCAGCAGTGCACCGAGCCCGGTGGCGTGCGAGGCGTCGGAGCCCACGCCGGTGACAGCGGACAACTGGCTGCCCGGCAGCACGAAGTCGACGGACCAGGGGAACAGCAGGACGGCGGCCACCCCCACGGCGCCGACGGCGGCGACCACGGCGCGGAGCGTGCGCCGGCCGTCGCCCACCAGCAGCGACCCGAGGGCCAGACCCACCGCCATCACCAGCACCATCACCACGATCGGGGGGGCCAGGGCGGCGGCCGGCGCCAGCAGCACGCCGAGTGGCACGACCGCCCGCAGCACGCCCCGACCCTTGCCATCGGCGCCGGCAAAGGGGGCGATGCCGGTGGCGCGCAGCAGGCTGCGCAGGACCCACGGGGCCAGGGCGTAGGCGACCAAGCCGTAGAAGCGACCGCCCGCGATGGCGTTGTACGGGAGCGGGATGGCGACGTAGACGACCAGGGCGGCCAGGCGGCCCCGGGGCGACCCGAGGGGCGCAGCCAGGGCGGCGGCGCCGATGGCGCCCATCGGCAGCGCCCCCACCACGAGCAGCGTGCGCAGGAACCCGGTGGCGCCACCGAGCAGGAAGCCGGCCACGCCCAGGAGACCGAAGGCGGCGGGGGCGGGCGCCTCCGAGCCGAGGCCGGCCTGGTTCCAGCCGCTGGCGAAGGACCGCAGCAGCGACCAGGCACCGGGGAAGGGCGCCAGCTGGTGCACGGCAGGAATGCCGCGGGTGATCAGGTGGCGGCTGCCCACGAGCAGCACGACCGCCACGCCGGCGCCCACGGCCACCGACAGGCCGACGGCCCGCCGCTTCCCCTCGCCCCCGTCGAGGGCGCGGGCCCGGGTGACCGCTCCCCTGGTGCGGCGCGTGATCCGTTCGCTGGCCAGCTGGCCCCGGAGAAAGCCGCTGAAGCGGGCACTGCCCCGCACCTGGAGGTTGCGCACCTCGGCGTCGGGAACCTGGCGTGTGGCCCGGACGGCCCGCCGTGCCACCCGCAGCTCGCCTAGCCGGCGCAGGTTCCAGCTCCATGCAGCGGCCGTGTCGCGGGCCGTGGCCGTGTGTCCCGACAGCAGGCCGAACACCATCTCGGCCACCGCCAGGAGGGCCACCTGGGGGAGCACCCGGATGAGGTGCCACGTGCTGTAGTCCTTGAGCACGGCCCGTAGCCGGTGGCGCAGCACGAACGGCCGGGCCATCCGGCGCAGGCTGGCCAGGCCGGCGGGCGCCGGGCCCCCGCCGGGCGAGCGCAGGCCGGCGGACATGGCCTCGCGGTGGCGGACCCGTGCCCCGGGCGCGACGACCACCCTGGCGCCGGCCACCTGGGCTCGCCACGACAGGTCGAGGTCCTCGCCGTAGAGGTGGATGCCGGGGTCGAAACCACCCAGGCTGGCGAACAGGTCGGCCCGTACGAGGGTGCAGCCACCGGGCGCCACGAACACGTCCCGGACGGCGTCGTGCTGTTCCTGGTCCAGTTCGCCCCGGTCGACAAGGGCGTGGGGCGCCCCGCTCTTGTCGATGCCCATCCCCACCTGCAGGAGGCGATGGGGGTCATCCCAGTCGACCAGCTTGGGTGCGACCAGGCCGGCGTTGGAGCGGAACGCCTCCTCCACCATGAGGCGCACGGCGTCGGGCGCGGGGGCCACGTCGTCGTGGCACAGGAGGAAGTGCGACGCCCCTTCCACCAGGCCCAGGGCCTCGTTGGTGGCCGCTGCGTACCCGCGGTTGGTCGGCATGCGCCGCACGAAGGCACCGGGCAGGATGTCGGCCACCCTGGGTGTGGGGTCGACGGCGCTGCCGGCGTCGATGACGAGCACGGAGAAGTTCGGGTAGTCCTGGTCGGCGAGGGCCTCCAGGGCCTCCTCCAGCCATGGCCCCGAGTCGCAGGTGACCACCACGGCGACCACCGGGGGCGCCTGGAGCGGGGAATCCATCTCGGGCCGAGGCTAGCCGGGAGGGCCGCCCGGCCCGGGGTCACGCACGTGTGCGCCTTGCCACATTCTTGCCCCTCGGGGCGGGGTGGACAGGGGGCGGCCCGCCCGTAGACTTGGGACGTGGACGACGTTCCCGAGGCGCTGCGCGACGCCGGTTACGTGCTCGTGGGGCTGGGCGTGGTGTGGTTCCAGAAGGCGATGGTGCTTCGCCGGGAGCTCTCCCGGGACCTTCCCGGCCTGCGCCAGCCCCTGGCCGGGGCGGTGCACGGCGCCGCCGCCGGCCTGCTGCGGTCGGTGCTCGAGGGCACCACCGCTCCCCCGCCCCAGCGGTCCCGCCCCACCGAGTTCCCGAGTAAATAACCACCGGATTCCGGTGGTTATTTACTCGGGAAAGCGGTGATCACCCGCTGAGGGCCCTCGCCTCGTCGAGGACGGCCCGCAGCGTCTCGTCGAGCGGGATCTCCGGCTCCCAGCCGGTGACCGCCCGCAGCCGGGTCGGGTCGCCCCGCAACTCGGGGACGTCGACCGGCCTGAGGAGCTCGGCGTCCGGCTCCAGCGCCAGGTCGGCCCCCGCCAGCACCAGCAGTCGCCGCACCAGTTCGCCCACCTCCACCGACGTGCCGGTGCAGACGTTGTACGCCTCACCCGACTCGCCCCGCTCCACCAGGAGCCGGTAGGCCCGCACCACGTCGCGCACGTCGACGATGTCGCGCCGGGCCGACAGGTTCCCCACCCGCAGGGCGCCGGCGCCGGCGCGCTGGGCGTCGACGATACGGCGGGCGAAGGCCGGGATGGCGAAGGTGGACGCCTGGCCCGGGCCGGCGTGGTTGAAGGGCCGGGCCCGCACCGCCGCCGTCGACCGGCCCAGGTGGGCCTGCACCGCCACCAGCTCGGCTGCCGCCTTGCTGGCTGCGTACGGCGACACGGGCCGCATCGGCTGGTCCTCGCCCACCGGGAGCTGGTCCGGGCCAACGGCGCCGTAGACCTCGGCCGAGCTGATCACCAGCACCCGGGGTGGCGCCGCGCACGCCCGGGCCGCCTCGAGCACGTTGAGGGTGCCGCCGGCGTTCACCCGCAGGTACTCGCCCGGCTCCTCCCACGAGCGCTGCACGTGGGCCAGCCCGGCCAGGTGGTAGACGGCGTCGGGGGCGGCGGCCGCCATCGAGCAGGCCACGCCGGCGGCGTCGGTGACGTCGACGTCGTCGCCGGCGGCGACCACGACGTCCCCCTCCGTCTCCAGGTGGGCGACGAGCCAGTGGCCGACGAAGCCCGAGGCGCCGGTGACGTAGGCCCGCACGTCAGCCGCCCGCCACGGACCGGTAGAGCTCTGCGTGGGCCCTGCCACTGGCTTCCCAGGTGTGGCGGGTGGCCACCGCCAGGCCCCGCTGGCGGCGGGCGTCGAGGCCGGCGTCGCCCCGCACGAGCATGTCCAGGATGCCGGCCAGGCCGTCGGCGTCGCCCGGACCCACCAGCATGGCCGACCCCGACGCCATCTCCTCCATGGCCGACCCGGTGGTGGTGACGAGAGGTGCCCCGCACGCCAACGCCTCCAGAGCGGGCAGGCCGAAGCCCTCCTCGAGGGACGGGTAGGCAACGGCCGAGGCCCGGCGCAGGAGGCTGGGGACGCTCCCGTCGGGCACGTACCCGGTGCGCACCACCCGGTCGCCGTGGGCGGCGGCAGCGATGGCCGCCTTGACATCCTTGCCACCCCAGCCGTCCACGCCGGCCAGCACCAGGGAGAGGGCGGGATGGTTGGGCGCCATGCGGTCGAAGGCCTTCACGAGGGTGGGCACGTCCTTGCGGGGCTCGATGGTGCCCACGAAGGCCACGAACGGCTCCCGCACGCCCATGGCCTTGAGGGCGGCGATGTCGTCGGCCTCGCCGGGGTCGGGGGTGAAGCGGTTGAGGTCGACGCCGTGGGGGATCACCCGCACCTGGCCGACGGCCGGGCACAGCTCGGCCAGGCGGTCGGCGGTGGCCCGGCTCACGCACACCACCGCTTCGGCGTGGCGCGCCGCCACCCGGATGGCCCGGCGGAACAGCGCCACCTTCCCCCGCTCGTGCCACTCGGGATGGTCGAAGAAGGTGAGGTCGTGCACGGTGACCACCGTGGGCAGCTCTGACGACTCCGGCATCGTGTAGTGGGGCGAGTGGTGGGCCCGCACCGGCGGCTGCAGACCCCGCAGCAGGCGGGGCAGGCGGGCCTGCTCCCACGCCAGGCGCAGCGGGCGCGACCCGGGGGCGTCGGCCACCACCACCGCCCCGGGGGACAGGGCCTCCCACCGGGCGGCGTCGTTGCGGCGCGTCACGAAGGTGAGCTGCACATCGTCCCGGCGCGACAACGCGGCGGCCAGGTCGATCGTGTACCGGCCGGCGCCCGACGGGTTGGCCGGCACGGCGGTCACGTCGAGCGACACCGCCACGGGCTCGACGGCGCCGGCGCTGACGGCCGCTCCATCCGTCACGCCACGGACTTCCAGGCCTCGACGTGGCGGTCGGCCGCTGCCTTCCAGGTGAGCTCGCCGGCCCGCAGGAGGCCGCCGGCCACGAGCTCGGCCCGACGGCGGTCGTCGCCGGCGGCCGTGATCATCCCGGCGGCGATGGACTCGACGTCAAGGGGGTCGACCTCCAGGGCCGCACCGGCCGTGCTCGGCACCGGGCTGGACACCACGGGCACCGCTGCTGCCATGGCCTCGACGGCCGGTAGCCCGTACCCCTCGAAAAGGGGGACGTAGGCCACGCACCGGGCCCCTGCGTACAGGGCGGCGAGGACGGCGTCGGGCACCGGCCCGGCGACCTTGACGCCGTCCACCTGCCGCAAGGCGGCGACCTCCACACCCCAGCCGTGCGGGCCCACCAGCACCAGCGGCCAGACGTCGGGGAGGAAGGGCCGGGCCCGGCGGTAGGCCTCCACCAGGCGGGTCAGGTTCTTGCGGGGCTCCAGGGTGCCTACCGCCAGCAGGTAGGGGCCGTCGACTCCCAGGCCGGCGAGGGTGGCGGCGGCGCCGGCCCGGTCGGCCGTGGGCAGGTGGTCGCAGCCGTACATGGGGTCGACCACCAGGACGCGGGCCCGGGGGGCGCCGGCCGCCACCACCTCGTCGGCCGTGCCCGGGGAGGGCACGAGGAGCACGGCCGCCGTGCGGGCCGCCCGGGCGAGGGCCCGGTCATGCCAGCGCCGGCCGCGGGCCGGGTAGGCGTCGGGCAGGCGGCGCCAAGCCACGTCGTGCACCGCCACCACCAACGGCACCGCCCCCGATGGCGGGGCGGCCAGTGAGGGCGCGAACACCAGGTCGAAGCGGTGGCCGGTGACCCCGGCCACGCCGCGTGCCCACGCCCGGCCCAGCACCACGCCGGGGAGGGGCGACGTCACCACGGGCCGGCCGAGGGCGGCGACCGGGTCGGGGCCGGCAGGCGGACGGGACGCGAGGAGGGTCACCCGGGGGTCGCTGTCGAGGGCGGCCAGCAGGGAGCGGAGGTAGGTGCCGATGCCACCCGGCGCCGCGCGCCGGAGCTGCTCCGCGACCATCAGGACGTGCACGTCAGTGCACCTCTACGGCCTGGCGGTACAGGGCCGTCAGCCCCGCCGCGCACCGCTCCCACGAGAACCGGGCCGCCTGCTCCCGGCCCCGGGCCACCATGGCGGCCCGCAGCTCGTCGTCGCCCAAGACCCGGGCCAGCGCGTCGCCGAAGGCCGCCGGGTCGCGCGGCGCCACCAGGCAGGCGGCGTCGCCCAGCACCTCGGGAAGCGCACCGGCGGTGGTGGCCACCACGGGCACGCCCGCCGCCATGGCCTCGAGCGGCGGCAGGCCGAAACCCTCGTAGAGCGACGGGAAGGCGAGCAGGGTCGCCCCCCGCAGCAGGGCGGCGGCGCGGGCGTCGTCCACGTACCCGACACGGACGATGCGGGCCGCCACCGACGCCCGGCCCACCGCCGCCGCGTACGCCTCCTGGCCCCAGCCGTCGGGCCCGGCCACCACCAGGCGCAGGTCCGGGAAGGCGCCGGCCATCGCGTCGAAGGCGGCCACCAGGTCGGGCAGCCCCTTGCGTGGCTCGACCGTGCCCAGGGCCAGCACGTACGGCCCGTCCACGCCGGCGCCACGGCCGGCGTCGCCCGCAGCCGTCTGCGCCGGCACACCGTGGTGCACCGTGTGGACCCGGTCGGGGTCAGCCCCCAGCAGTTCCACGACCTCGTCGGCCACGAAGGCCGACGGCGTGTGCACGTGGGCGCCCCGGGCCAGCGCCCGGCGCACCAGGGTAGGGAAGATCCGCGTCGCACCGGTGGCCAGCCCCGGGAAGCGCAGCGGCGTCAGGTCGTGCACGGTCACGATCTGGTGAGCCTTGCGGGCAGGCGGTACGCAGAAGTTGGTGCCGTGCACCACGTCGACCGGCCCCGTCCACCACTCGATGGGCGGCGTGTCGGCCCGCGCCCACGTCCGCAACAGCGCTCCCGCCGCCATGGGCCGCTGGTGGGCCTTCACCCCCGGCGGCAGGTGGGCGGCCAGCGCCGCCCGCCCCCGCAGCGACAGGGCGTAGGCCGACAACTCCAAGCCGCCGCCGGCCGCCAGCGCGCCGAGGGCGCCGGCCACGAAGGTGCCCACGCCGGTGCGTTCGCCCAGCAGCGGGGTGGCGTCGACGGCGACCCGCAGGGCGTTCACCGGGGCAGCCTACGGCGCGGCCGTCCGGGCCCCGCTGCGGGCGCCGGCCACCGCTCCCGACCGCCGGGGTAGCGCTCGGGAGCGCCCGCCACCCACCACCGTTCATGCGGCGGGGAGCGTTCGGTTTCCGAACGCTGGCGCCGTATGAACCCGCGCCCGACGCCGGCGGGATGCGGGCAGGCTGCGGCTGGCTAGCGTGGCCGCCCGATGACCCCACACCGCCGGTGCTGACCGCCCTGGCCGGCGGCGTGGGCGCCGCCCGGATGCTGCGGGGTCTGGCCGCCGTGGTGGACCCCACCGCCATCACCGCCATCGTCAACACGGCCGACGACATGGTGCTGCACGGGCTGCACGTCAGCCCCGACCTCGACACCGTCGTCTACACCCTCGGCGCCGGCAACGACGAGGAGCGGGGATGGGGCCTGGCCGGCGAGACGTGGGCGGTGATGGCATCGCTCGAGCGCTACGGCGGCCAGACCTGGTTCCGGCTGGGCGACCGGGACCTGGCCACCCACCTGTACCGCACCCAGCGCTTCGCCGAGCAGGCGACCCTCTCCGAGGTGACGGCCGAAATCGCCGCCGCCTGGTCGGTGGGGGTACGCCTCCTGCCCATGAGCGACGACCGGGTCCAAACCCGGATCACCGTGGCCGGCCCGGTGCCCGGCACCTCGACCGAGATCGGCTTCCAGGAGTGGTTCGTGGGCCGCCGGCACTCGGTGACGGTGGAGCGGCTGCGCTTCGAGGGGGCCGACGAGGCCCGGCCGGCGCCGGGTGTGCTGGAGGCCATCGCCGATGCCGACAGCGTCATCGTCTGCCCGTCCAACCCTCTCGTGTCGATCGCCCCGATCCTGGCCGTGCCCGGCATCGCCGACGCCGTGCGGGCCCGGCGCGACGACGTGGTGGCGGTGAGCCCGATCGTGGCCGGCGCCGCCCTGCGGGGCCCGGCCGACCGCCTCCTGCGCGACCTCGGCCACGAGTCGTCGGTGGTGGGCGTGGCGCAGGTCTACGCGCCGTTCGCCGCCACCCTCGTGGTGGACGACACCGACGCCGACCTGGCGCCCGGCGTGGAGGCAGCCGGCATGCGCTGCGTGGTGGCCCCGACGGTGATGCGGGGGCGGGCCGAGGCGGCCGCCCTCGCCCGCGTCGTGGTCGGCCGCTGACGGGACCGCGCCCCACGATGACCGGCCCGGGTGACTCGCTGGTGCGACAGCGCAAGGCGATGGTGCACCAGTGATGACCGAATCCCTGACCATCCTGGCCGTGCTCGGCATGCCCGAGGTCCGGCCGGGGAACGTGGTGGCCGACCTCATCGCCGCCGTCGCCGACCTGCACGAGGGCGACGTGGTGGTCGTCACCCAGAAGATCGTGTCGAAGGCCGAGGGCAGGCTGGTGGCGGTCGACCCGGCTCTCGGCGCGCAGGCCCACCGGGCCGTGGTGGAGCAGGAGTCGGTGCGGGTGCTGCGGCGCCGGGGCGACCTGGTGGTGAGCGAGACGGCCCACGGCTTCGTGTGCGCAAACGCCGGCGTCGACCTCTCCAACGTGGAGCCGGGCCTGGCCGTGCTCCTCCCCGTCGACGCCGACCGCTCCGCCCGCCGCATCCGCGACGGGCTGCGGGCCAGGACCGGGGTGGAGGTGGGCGTGGTGGTGTCCGACACGTTCGGGCGACCGTGGCGCCGGGGGCTCACCGACGTGGCCATTGGCACCGCCGGCGTGGCCGCCGTGGTCGACATGCGAGGCTCTACCGACACGTGGGGCCGGCCCCTCAACGTTACCGAGGTGTGCGTGGCGGACGAGCTGGCCGGCGCCGCCGAACTGGTGATGGGCAAGGCGTCGGGCGTGCCGGTCGCCGTCGTGCGGGGGGTGGACCCGGCGTGGCTGCGGGAGTCGTCGGTGCGGGCGGAGATCGTCCGCCCGCCGGCGGAGGACCTGTTCCGCTGAGTGCGCGTGCGCTGCGCTCTGGTCAGCGGACCAGGACCCCGGCGGTGCGGTCTTGCTGACCAGAGGCCCGACCGGAAGGCCGGCCGCCGTCTACGGCGCGGCAGGCGTGCGGTCGACCCGCTGGACGAGGATCTCCTGGGTGTTGGTGATGTCGGTGGCGTTGCGGGTGTCGCTCCAGGCGAAGTACGCGGCCGCGGAGGTGGACGCCACCGCCGGGATGGCGTCGTCGCCGACCTCGGCCCAGTAGCCGAGCTCCCGGTCGATCGTCTTGTCGTTGAGCTTCTCGTCGGTGGCGAACGACTTGCCGCCGTCGTCGGAGAACGTGGTGTGCACGTCGAGGATGTTCCTGCGGGTCTCGCGGTAGAAGATCACGTCGATGCGCCCGTCGGGCGAGACCGCCATGGCCGGGCTGTAAGCGCTCCCGCCCGGGCTGGTCTTGATGCGCACCGACTTCTCCCACGAGGCGCCCTGGTCCTGGGACCGGCGGAAGAACACCTCGGGCCGGTTGTCGCGCTTGTCGGCGAACAACAGGTAGAAGAAGCCCCGCTTGGGATCGATGTGCAGCTTGGCCGAGTCGTACTGGATCCCGAGCGACGGCTGGCGGTCGATGACGACGGAGGCGAAGGTCTTGCCCTCGTCGCCCGATCGGGCCAGCAGCAGCTCGTGGGCCTGGCCCTCGAGCCGGCGGAGGAAGGTCATGTAGACGGTGCCGTCGTCAGCCAGGAGCGCGGCCGACGGGCTGTTGCCGCCGTCGGGCGTGACCAGCACGGGCGGGGTGAACGTCTTGCCGGCGTCGTCGGAGCGGTAGAAGTAGGCCTGGGTGCAGCGACCGGGGGCGCAGCCCCACACCGTCACCAGCAGCCGGTCGACACCGTTGCGGTCGGTGGACACGGTGAGCTGGGGCCGCACGTACGACAACTGCGGGTCGGCGCTGTGGAGGATCTCGCGGGCGGCCGAGAAGGTCTTGCCGCCGTCGGCGGACTCGACCAGCAGGGTGCCGTCGCCCCCGCTGCCCACCCGCTCGCCGCGCAGGCCGGCGGCCCGGCTGCTGAACACGGCGTAGACCCGGTTGGGGTCGGCGGCCATGGCCACGTTGCCCATGGGGAGGAGGCCGGCCGAGTCGAGCGTGCAGATCCCGAACTCCTCGGGGACCGTGAACGTGCCGTCCAGCCAGGTCCTGCCACCGTCGAAGGTGGTGTGCCAGCCGCACTGGCCGCCCACCAGGTTCTCGTCGCCCACCACCTGGTGGTCCCCGTTGGCCGGGTCCACGGCGATCGACGGTGCTTCGTACCCCCGTGCGGGGCGGCGGTCGTCGTTGGCCCGGCAGGGCAGCCCCACGCACACTTCCGTGGAGCCGGCCTGCTGGGCCGGTGCGTCGTCCTTCAGCTCGGAGGGGAGCCGGAACGCGGTGAAGAGCAAGAGCAGCCCGCCTGCCATCATCAGCACCACAGGGGCGCGACGAGGACGGGTGCTCTTGCTCTTTCCCACGTACGAGGAGGTGCTGCTGATCAGTCGTGCCGGACGGGCGCCGACTGCGGCTGCGGGCGACGGCCGCGGACCAGGGTGGCGAAGCCGGCACCGAAGAGCACCAGGCCGGCGGCCCCGAGCACCATCGTGAGGGCGACGACACCGTTGCCGTCGGAAGCGCCGACGGGCTGCGACGGGCTGGCCGGAGCGGCGGGCGAGGCAACGGGGACCTTGCCGTCGGGACCGGTGACGGCGACCGACGCGCGGGCCGGGGTGCCGTAGACGGCTTCGCCGTCGGACTTGGCCTGGGTGGCGACCAGCACGTACTGGCCCGGGTCAGCCGTCTTGGGCACGGAGACCGTGGCGGAGATGTTGCCGTTGGCGTCGGGGGTGGACCGACCGACCTCAGGACCGCCCGCACCGTTCCAGTGGATCACGACGGGGCCGGCGCCCTTGGCGGCGAACGAGGAACCCGTGGCCGTGATGCTGGTGCCGGAACCGGTGGCCGGGGTCGCCGACTGCAGCGTGGCCAGAGCGGTGCACGCGTATGCCGTGGACGCAAAGGCGACAGCGAGCATGCCTGCGCCGAGAGCGGTGAGTACGGACGCCTTGCGAAGCCCCATCGAGAGCACCTCCGAGTATGAGGACTCCCGCACAGAAGTCCCTCATCTATGTTCACACTCTTCCGGGCCCGAAGCAAGACCGGTGGTGCCTGCTATACCCCCCGAAACGGATGTTTCGGCGGAGGAAACCGGAAAAGGCTACGAACTCGCTGACGTCGGCGGGTGCAGCACCGGCAGGAGGAGGGCGTCGAGTGCGTCGCCCTCGAGGGTCTCGACCTCCATGAGGGTGGACGCGATGGCGTCGAGGGTGGACCGGCGCTCCTCCAGGATGGCCTTCACCCGCTCGGCGGCATGCTCGAGAATCTCCTGGACCTCGCTGTCGACGTCGGCCATGACCCGCTCCGAGGTGCGGTTGGCCACGCCGTCGACGCCCAGCACCCCCGCCCAGCGGGCCGTGAAGGGCCCCAGACGCTCACTCATGCCGAACTCGGCCACCATGCGCCGGGCCAGGATGCCGGCTCGGTCGAGATCGTCGGCCGCGCTGCTCGAGTGTTCCCCGGTGGAGATCAGCTCCGACGCCCACCCGCCCAGCAGGGCGGTGATGCGGTTGACCAGCTGGCTGCGGGTGATGGTGACGCTGTCGCCCTCGGGGGCGAACCAGGTGGTGCCGAGGCTGAGCCCCCGGGCCACGATCGACAGCTTCCCGATCGACTCCGTACCCGGCAGTGCGGTGGCCACCACGGCGTGGCCGGCCTCGTGGTAGGCGATGCGCCGGCGGTCCTCCGGCGAGATGATCCGGGAGCGGCGCTGGGGGCCGATGAGGACCCGCTCGATGGCCTCCGAGAGGTGCACCATGCCGATGCGGGGCACGCCCCGGCGGGCGGCCAGCAGGGCGGCCTCGTTGACCACGTTGGCCAGATCGGCGCCCGAGAAGCCCACGGTGCGCCTGGCCACGGCGTGCAGGTCGACGTCGGGGTCGATCGGCTTGCCCCGCGCGTGCACCTTGAGGATGCCGTCGCGGCCCTTCACGTCGGGGCGGTCGATGGTGACCCGGCGGTCGAAGCGTCCGGGTCGCAGCAGGGCGCTGTCAAGGATGTCGGGACGGTTGGTGGCGGCCACCACCACCACGCCCGAGCCCGGCTCGAAGCCGTCCATCTCCACCAGCAGCTGGTTGAGCGTGGCCTCCCGCTCGTCCTGGCCGGAGAGGGCGACGACGCCTCGTGCCCGGCCCACGGCATCGAGCTCGTCGATGAAGATGATGGCCGGGGCCTGCTGCTTGGCCGTGGCGAACAGGTCGCGGATGCGGGCCGGGCCGACACCGACGAAAATCTCAACGAAGTCGGCGCCCGAGATGGAGAAGAAGGGCACGTGGCACTCGCCGGCCAGGGCGCGGGCCAGCAGGGTCTTGCCGCAGCCCGGCGGGCCCATGAGCAGGATGCCCTTGGGCACCGCCGCACCCATGGCCTGGAAGCGCTCGGGCGACACCAGGTAGTCGCGGACCTCGGCCAGCTCCTCGATGGGCTCGTCGAGCCCGGCGACCTCGGCGAAGGTGGTGGAGGTCTCGTCGCCCTGGCCCCTGCGGGCGTTGGACCGGCCGAAGCCGCCCAGTGCGTCGCCGCTACGGCCGCCGAAGATCAGGTAGAGCACGAACAGGCCGTCGACCAGGATCAGCGACGGCAGCACCACGTTCATCGGCGCTATGAGGTTGTTGATCGACTGCTGGGCCACGCCCGTGCGCACGCCTGCCTGGGTGAGCTCGGTGAACAGCTTGTTGAAGATCAACTCGGTCTCGTCGGAGTAGCCGACCCAGTAGCGCCCGTCGAGGTCGTGGCCGACGACGCGGTTGTCGGCCACCCGGATGGTGGCGTCTTGGATGTCGCCTTCCCGTACGGCGGCGATGAACTCGTCGATGCGGAGCTGACGGCCCGGCGTGTGGGGCTGGAATCGCCAGACGATCAGGCCGTAGAAGGCGATCAGGAGGGGCAGGGCGGACGCGCACAGGATCAGAGCCCGCCGGCGGGTGCGGTCGCCCGCCTCCTTGCCCTCCGGGTCGGTCCTGCGTTCCTTCGCTGTCTTGGCGCCCACGTCAGCGCCTCCCGGCGGTGGACGCGACACGAGCAACGACGTGGGAACAGAGCACGGCCACGATCGTACCGCCGGAAGCTTCAGGAATCCTGTACCGCCCGCGGGGGGTGCCGCAGCGCCTGCACGCTCGTTCTCCGGTCATTCGAACTCGCAGAGCGCGCTCAGATGATCGGAGAATGAGCCGGCCACAGGCCGTCCGGCAACTGCTGTCGGCCTCCCGTCGATCAGGGGCGGGAGCGGAACCAGTCGACGGTGGCCCGGCAGCCCTCGTCGAGGGTCGTCCACGGCCTCCAGCCCAGATGGATGGCCGCCCGCCCTGGGTCAAGGGCGGACCGGGCCAGCTCGCCCGGCCGGGGCGGGGCGTAGGCGGCCGGCTGCTCGACCCCCGCTTCCTGGGCGATCGACCTGTAGAGGTCGTTCACCGAGGTCTCCGTGCCCGTGCCGATGTTCATCAGCAGGCCTCCGCCCCGCTCGGCGCCCCGCACGAAGGCGTCGACCACGTCGTCGACGAAAACAAAGTCGCGGGTCTGCTCGCCGTCGCCGAAGATCGTGCACGCCTCCCCCGCCAGCAGCCGGCCGGCGAAGATCGACACCACCCCGGCCTCGCCGTGCGGATCCTGCCGGGGGCCGTACACGTTGGCCAGGGCCAGGGCGGTGAACTCCAGCTCGTGCAGCTGGCGGTAGGCGAACAGGTAGTCGCCCACCGCCTTCTTGGCCACCCCGTAGGGCGACTCGGGGCGCTGCGGGTGCGACTCGCGCACCGGTAGGTCGTCGGGCTCGACGGTGCCGTAGATGGTGCCCCCACTCGAGGCGAACACCACCTTTCGGGCGCCGGCCAGGCGGGCCCCCTCGAGCACCTTGAGGGCGCCGACGATGTTGACCTCGGCGTCGAAGGCGGGCCGGTCCACCGACACCCGCACGTCGGCCTGGGCGGCCAGGTGGTACACGACCTCGGGCTTGCGGCGGGCGATCAGGTCGACCACCTGGTCCGACCGGATGTCGAGCCGGTGGAAGGTGAAGTCGGTGCCGGCGCCCCGGCCGGCACGGGCCTCGGCCAGGTTGCCGAGCGAGCCGGTGGACAGGTCGTCCACCGCGTCCACGGCGTGGCCCTCTGCCAGCAGCCGGTCGACCAGGGTGGAGCCGATGAAACCGGCGCCGCCGGTGACGAGCGCCTTCATGACCCGGGCACCCGGGCCTGGTCCAGGCGGGCGCCGCGCTCCACGACAACGCCTTCGCCCACCACGCTCAGTCCGGTGACCTGGGCGCGCTCGCCCACCACCGCGCCGGGACCGATGATGGACCCGTCGACGACCGCTCCGGGGCGCACCACGGCGCCCGGCAGCAGCACCGACCCGGTGACCGAGGCCCCCTCGACCCGGCAGCCGGCGCCGACGACCGACGTCTCCACTGTCGAGTGCCTGCCCACGTAGGCGGCATCGCCGACGAGCGAGCCGGCGCCGATGCGCACGTCGATCACCGGACGGCCGAGGACCCACGCCCCGTCGCCCGAACGGTGCGCTCCCGGCGCCGGGCTTTGCCGCGTGCCGCCGTTCACCAGATGCAGGTTGGCCCGCAGGTACAGCTCGGGCGTGCCCGTGTCGGTCCAGTAGGCGTCGGAGGCCAGCGCGTACACGGACCCTTCGGCGGCCAGCGCGGGGAACGTCTCCCGCTCGATGTTGACCCTGCGGTCGCCCGGGATCCGCTCCACCACCTCGGGATCGAGGACGTAGAAGCCGGCGTTGATCAGGTTGGTGGGCGCCGTGCCGGGGGGCGGCTTCTCGAGGAAGGCCTGCACCCGACCAGAGGCGTCGGTAGGCACCACACCGAAAGCGGAAGGGTCGGCGACGGGCGTGAGGGCGATGGTGGCGGTGGCCCCGCTGCCGGCATGGAACCCCATCAGGGCACCCACGTCGAGGTCGGACAGCACGTCGCCGTTGACCACCAGGAACGTCTCCTCGATGCCGGCGTGCCTGGCCGCGAACCGGATGGCGCCGGCGGTGTCGAGCGGCGCCGGCTCGACCGCGTAGGTGAGACGGACGCCGGCGCAGCGGTCACCGGGGAAAGCGGCCAGGAAGGCGTCGGGCTTGTAGCCCATCGACAGGGTGACGTCGTCGATGCCATGCGCGGCCAGGTGGGCGACGACCCGCTCGATCATGGTGACCTCGGCCACCGGCAGCATCTGCTTGGCGATGGTGAGTGTGAGGGGGCGGAGGCGCGTGCCTTCGCCCCCGACGAGGACGAGTGCTCTCACGGCGAGGAGCTGGACGAGGTGGCTCCGGTGGTGGGCGGTGTCGTGGCGGCCGTGCTGTCCGACGTCGGCGCGGCCGTGCTCGGCGTGGTGTCGCCCGGGAGCGTGGACCCGGTGCCTTCCGGAACCGAGGAGGGCACCGTGAGCCCGGGGCTGCCCGGCACGTCGTTGAGGTTGTCGAGCTGGCTGGCCGACAGCGGCTTCTTCGGGATGTCGGTGCCCGGCGTGGCGAAGGCGATCACCAGCTCGTCGCGGTCGCGCATGCGGATCTTCTTCGGGTCGCCGTTCTGCTCGTCGCCGTTCAGGAACACCTTGATGTTGCCCTTCTTGCCGTCCGGGCAGGTGCCGCCGTTCTTGAAGTCCTTCCCGCCCGGCACCTGCACGTGCGTGCCGCTGACCTTGAGCCCCACCGCCTCGGCGTACACGCCGAAGGTGGCGTTGCGGCCCGACGAGGCCTTGGTGAACGGGTGGATGTGCACGACGCCGTCGCCGTGGGTGTGGATACCGCGCGGGTCCTTGTCGCTCTCGATGTTCGGGAGCCACTCGCCGCAGGCGTAGACGCCCAACGCCGCGTGCCAATGGTCACCGCCGAACTGCTTCTGCCCCGGCAGGCTGGGCGGGCGGGGCTTCGCCGACTTGAGCGGGTTGGAGGCCGCCTGGCGCTCGTTGCGGCTGGTGACGATGACCAACGACCCGAGGACCACGACCACCGCCATCGCCCCGTACCAGCCCCACGGCCGGGCGCCGCGCGCGGTGCGGCCTCCGCCGGTGCTCGCGGCGCGTGCCACCTTCTTGTTGCTCGAAGCCTTTCCCATTGGCAGGAACCTACCGTGCCCGCCGCGAAACGGCGGCCCGCTGTACGCAGGCCAACCCGGAGCGCACCACCAGGCCGGCAGCCACGACGGGCACGAGGGCGGCCCGCGGACCGGTCGTCGTCCGCCGCCAGAATCGCAGGAGCGAACGGTGGTGCTCGACGATCATGCGGTAGGGACGCTGGTCGGTGGAGACCCCTTGGGCGTGCATCACGCGTGCTGCCGGCTCGAACGCGACCTTCCAGCCGGCCCGGTTGGCACGCCAGCACAGATCCACGTCCTCGGCGTACATGAAGTACGCCTCGTCGAATCCGCCCAGGCCCACCCACGCCTCCCGGCGGACGAGGAAGCACGAGCCGGAGACCCAGTCGGCCTCGAGGGTGCGGGCGTGGTCCCAGTCGAGCATCCGGTACGTGCGGGTGAACCGGTTCTTCGGCGCCACCTGACCGAGGAAGGCGTGGCCGAGGGCGACGCCGAGATCGGGAAAGGTGCGCGGCGACGGGTACAGCGAGCCGTCGAGGTTTTCGACCCGGGGCCCCACGAGGGCCACCCGACGGTCGACGGCGAGCACCGCAGTCATCGCCTTCACCGCCCCGGGTTCCAGCACCACGTCGGAGTTGCACACGAGGAGCAGGTCGCCCACCGTGAGGGTGGCGGCCCGGTTGGCGGCCGTCCCGTACCCGAGGTTGGCCCCGGTGGGAAGGAAGCGGGCCTCGGGGTCCGACGCGGCCAGCGCCTCCTGCGATCCGTCGCGCGAGTCGTTGTCGGCCACGACCACGTCGTCGACGCCCTCTGCCCGCAAGCTGCGCACACACTCGAGCAGGTGGTCCCGGGCCTTGTAGTTCACGACCACGGCGCTCACCTGGCCGGCCCCCGGGCCGGACCTCACGGTCGGCGTCCCGGAGCGGAGAACCGGTAGCGGACCAGTGCGGACAAGGCCCGAGCCGTGTCCCGGGAGGCGAACTTGCGGCCCTCGTCCTGGTCCCGCCCGGCGTAGGAGATCGGCACTTCGTAGATCCTGATCCCCTGTCGGAGCAGCTTCGCCGTCACCTCAGGCTCGAAGTCGAAGCGGTCCGACTCGATCGTGATGCCGTCGAGCACCGTGCGGTCGAACAGCTTGTAACAGGTCTGCACGTCCGACAGGCTGGTGTTGTAGAGCAGGTCGGCGGCGATGCTCACGACGCGGTTGCCGAGGTTGTCCAGGTACCCGGTGGTCCGGCGTGCGCCCAGGTACCGGCTGCCGTAGACGACCTTGGCCCGGCCCCGGAGCAGGGGCGCCAGCAGGACGGGCCAGTCCTCGGGGTCGTACTCGAGGTCGGCGTCCTGGATGAGGACGAGATCGCCGTGGGCGCGGGCAAGAGCCGTGCGGATGCACGCTCCTTTGCCCTGGTTGGCGTTGTGCCGCAGCACCATCACGGTCGAGTCCTCGATGGCGGCGAGGACCTTCTCGGTACCGTCGGTGGAGCCGTCGTCGACCACCACGATCTCGAGATCGAGGTCCCCGGGCAGCGCCACCCGCCGCATGCGGCGGACGATCTCGCCCACCGTCGCCCGCTCGTTGTAGACGGGTACCAGCACGGACAGCCGCCTGTACTGGGGCGCCTCGGCGTCAGCCTCCACCGTCGAGCGCCTCCCGGAAGTAGGCGGCGGTGCGGGCGAGACCGGCGCGCAGGTCGACCTCGGGTTCCCACTCGAACAGGCTGCCGGCCAGGGAGATGTCGGGTTGGCGGCGGGCCGGGTCGTCCACAGGGAGCGGCTCGGTGATGATCGACGAGCTCGATCCGGTGACCTCGATGGCCAGCTCGGCAAGCTGGCGGATGGTGTACTCCACGGGGTTACCGATGTTCACCGGACCCACGTACGACGAGTCGAGGAGGGCCAGGAACCCCCGTACCTCGTCATCGACGTAACAGAAGCTCCGCGTCTGGGAGCCGTCGCCGTACATCGTGATGGGCCTGCCCGACAGCGCCTGCACCAGGAAGTTGGACACGGCCCGGCCGTCGTCTGGGCGCATGCGGGGCCCGAAGGTGTTGAAGATCCGCACGATCCGCACGTCGACGCCGTGGAAGCGGTGGTACGCCATGGTCATAGCCTCGGCGAACCGCTTGGCCTCGTCGTAGACACCGCGGGGACCGACCGGGTTCACGTGGCCCCAATAGGTCTCGGGCTGCGGGTGCACCTCAGGGTCGCCGTACACCTCGCTGGTGGAGGCGAGGAAGAACCGGGCGCCCTTCTCCTTGGCCAGGCCGAGGAGGTGCAGCGTACCGAGGCTGCCGACCTTGAGGATCTGGATGGGCATGCGCTCGAAGTCGGCCGGCGAGGCGGGGCTGGCGAAGTGGAGGATGGCGTCGACCGCGCCCGGCACGTGCACGTAGGTGCTCACGTTGTGGCGCTGGAAGGAGAAGCGCTCGTGGCCGAACAGGTGGGCGATGTTCTCCATGCGGCCGGTCAGCAGGTTGTCGATGCCCACGACCTCGTCGCCGCGGGCGATCAGGCGGTCGCACAGATGGGACCCAAGGAAGCCGGCGGCGCCGGCCACGACGACCCTCACCGCCCCAGCCCCTCGTAGGTGAAGCCCTTGCGGCGGGCCACCGCCGGGTCGAGCAGGTTGCGGGCGTCGACGATGCACGGGTTCGCCATCAGGCCTCGCACCTTGTCGAGGTCGAGCCACTTGAACTCGTCCCACTCGGTGAGCACGGCCAGCACGGTGGCGCCCTCGCAGGCGGCGTACGGATCCTCTACCCGGCCGATGCCGTCGAGGCCGACGGCGGCGGCGGCCGGGTCGTAGGCCCGCACCACCGCGCCCCGTCCCTGGAGGCGGCGGATGACCTCGAGGGCCGGTGAGTCCCTGGTGTCGTCGGTGCCCGCCTTGAAAGCAAGACCCCATGCACCGACGGTGACGCCGTCGACGGATCCGCCGGCCAAACGCTCGATCTTGGCAACCACCCGCTCGTACTGCTCCTTGTTCACGGCCACGACGCCCCGCAGCAGGCTGAAGTCATAGCCCGCGTCGTCGCCGATGCGGATGAGGGCCTTCGTGTCCTTCGGGAAGCACGAGCCCCCCCAGCCGGGACCGGGCTTGAGGAACTCGAAACCGATTCGGCGGTCGTAGCCCATGCCCAGCACGACCTCCCGCACGTCGGCACCGACCGCCTCGCACAGGTTGGCCATGGCATTGACGAACGAGACCTTGGTGGCCAGGAAGGCATTGGAGGCGTACTTGATGGCCTCGGCCGACACCGGATCGGTGACGATGAGCGGCGCCTCCAGCCGCTCGAACAGCCGGGCGACGCGCGTGGCGGCGGCCGGGTCGACGCTGCCGATCACGATGCGGTCAGGGTGGAGGCAGTCGTGGACGGCTGACCCCTCGCGCAGGAACTCCGGGTTCGAGACGACGTGGACGTCACTGCGGCCGAGGGCCTGCTCCACCATCCGTGTAGACCCGACGGGCACGGTGGACTTGTTGATGACGACAGTGCCCGGGCCCACCAACGGCCCGATCTCCTCGGCCGCCGCCCGCACGTAGCTGGTGTCGGCCGAACCGTCCTCGCCCTGCGGCGTGGGCAGGCACAAGAAGACGAACTCGGCGCCGTCCACCGCCGCTGCCGCGCCCAGCACGAACG
Organism: Acidimicrobiales bacterium; assembly: GCA_046596195.1. GTDB lineage: Bacteria > Actinomycetota > Acidimicrobiia > Acidimicrobiales > JAHFUS01. Next base: position 32,130 of record JBKJNA010000173.1, read on the forward strand.
ACAGGCGGGTCGCGGCGATGCCCTCGCGCACCAGGTCTTCGAGCCCGGCCTCGAAGATCGGGATCTCGCCCCGGCGCAGGCCCTCGACCTTCTCGGGGACGATGTCGGCGCAGACCACGTCGTGGCCGAGATGGGCCAGATAGGCGCCGGTGGTGAGGCCCACATAGCCCGTGCCGACGACGGCGATCCTGCTCACAGGCACCCGATCCCTTCGGGATCATCTGCCGGCGGCGCCCCCCGCTCGAAGGGCCGCTCGGGCCCCGCCCGCCCTCCGGGCGCGCTCACAGGGCCGCCCGTGGTGGAGCCGTGAGTTCGTCGAGGAGCACCTTCACGAGCCGGTCGAGCGACTCGTGGTAGTCAGGCAGGAGCGGCAGACCCGACAACCGCAGGGCGGCGTTGTCCAGCACGGACCACGCCGGGCGGGGGGCCGGCCGGGGCGGGTCGAGGGCGCTGGTGGGGATGGGGTAGACCAAGGCGGGGTCGAGCCCGGCGGCGGTGACGATGGCCCGGGCGAAGCGGAACCAGGTGGTGGCGCCCTGGTTGGTCACGTGGAATGTGCCCGGAAGCCGCCCGACGACCAGCAGAGCGACCATGTGGGCCAGGTCGTCGGCGAACGTGGGACAGCCGTGCTGATCGTCCACCACCTTCAATCCTGCGGGAGGCGGATCGGAAGCCACCCGCAGGATCGTCTTCACGAAGTTGCCCTGCCCGTACCGACCGCAGACCCACGACGTCCGGACGATGGTGGAGCCAGGGTCGAGCTCGGCCTCACCGCCGAGCTTCGACCGGCCGTAGACGGAGATCGGCCCGGTGGCGTCCCACTCGGTGTACGGCCGGCCGGCGTCGCCCGGGAACACGTAGTCGGTGGAGATATAGCAGACCCGCGCCCCCGCCACCCGGGCGCCCTCTGCCACGTGCCGGGTGCCCAGCGCATTGACCCGCAACGCCCTGTCCGGATCGAGCTCGCACCCGTCCACGTTCGTGAACGCCGCACCGTGCACCACCGCATCCGGCGCCACCGACGTGATGCACTGCATGACGCTGTCCCGCGACATCAGGTCCAGCACCTCCCTCGAAGGCGCCACCACCTCATGCCCGTCGAACGCAGCAGCAAGCTCCCCCCCGACCTGCCCGGACCCCCCGGTGACCAGAACCCTCATAGCACTTCCGGAGAGGCAAGTGCCGAAGGCACGAGCCGGGCGTCGGATTGGTGGCCGCCGGCAGCCGGAGAGGCAAGTGCCGAAGGCACGAGCCGGGCGCCGGGGTGGGGGTTGCCGCCGGCCGCAGACGCCGCCGAAGGCGGCCACCCTCGGCTGGCGGCACGAGCCGGCGCAGCCGGCTCAAGCAGAAGCAGAGCGGTGGCCGCCCGGCTTCGCCGATCGGCCACCGCACCACAAGCTCGCACGAACGGAGCGAAGCGAGTGAGGGCGAAACTCAAGGCGCAGCCTTGAGCGGGCCCCACCAGTCCCGGTTCTCGCAGTACCAGGCGACGGTGGCGGCCAGCGCCTCGTCGAGCAAGCGCTGCGGGGCCCAGCCGAGGGCGCGGATCTTGGCGTCGTCCACCGAGTAGCGCCGGTCGTGGCCGAGCCGGTCCACCACGTACTCCACGCTCGATTCGTCGGCGTCCAGCAAGGCCAGCAGCCGGTCGACGAGCAGGCGGTTAGGCACCTCGTTGCCACCGCCGATGTTGTAGATCTGGCCGGGCTCGCCCTCCCGCAGCACGAGGTCGACGGCGGCCACGTTGTCGTCCACGTAGCACCAGTCCCGCACGTTCATGCCGTCGCCGTAGAGCGGCACCCTCAGCCCGTCGAGCAGGTTGGTGACGAACAGCGGGATGACCTTCTCGGGGTACTGGTAGGGGCCGAAGTTGTTCGACGACCGGGTCACCATCACGGGCAGGCCGTAGGTGGAGAAGTACGACAGGGCGATGAGGTCGGAACCCGCCTTGGAGGCGCTGTACGGCGAGCGGGGGTCGAGGGAGTCGGACTCCTTGGACGACCCCGTCTCCACCGACCCGTACACCTCGTCGGTGGAGATGTGCAGGAGCCGGCCCACGCCGAGGTGCCGAGCCACGTCGCACACCACGTTGGTGCCCCCGCAGTTGGTGCGCACGAACTCGTCGGGGCTGACGATCGAGCGGTCGACATGGCTCTCGGCTGCAAAGTGGACCACTGCGTCGTGGCCGGCCATGGCCTGCTCGACCACGTCCCGGTCGCAGATGTCGCCCTGGACGAACCGGTACCGGGCGTCGCCCTCGAACTCCGCCAGGTTGGCCTTGTTGCCGGCGTAGGTGAGGAGGTCGTAGACGGTGACCTCGTCGTCCGTGGTGGCCAGGACATGGCGTACGTAGTTCGAGCCGATGAAGCCGGCGCCGCCGGTGACGAGCAGTTTCACAGGACCGAAGGCTACCCGCGCCCGGTCGCAGCCCCGCCGGGGCGGATGCCCCTATGCCAGGTCGACGACAGAGTCGTCTATGCCAAATCGACGACAGAGTCGTCACCCAGAACCACCCTGGTGGCGCGGGGCCGCTCGGCGCTGCGGGTGACGTGGGCCCGGCGCCCGATGAGGGAGTCGGTGATTCGCCCGCCGTCGGTGATGCGGCTGTGCTCCAGGAGTACTGAGTGCTCCACCTCGGAGTTCACGACCTCGCAGTCGTGGTAGATCGCGGTGAAGGGGCCGACGTAGGAGTCGACGATGCTGGTGCGCTCGCCGATGATGGCCGGGCCCCGCACGGTCGAGCGCACGATCCTCGCCCCCGGCTGCACCACCACCCGACCGTCGAGACGGCTCTCCCCGTCGACGGTGCCCTCGATCCTGCGGTCCAGTGTCTCGAGGATCAGGCGGTTGGCCTCCAGCAAAGGCGTGAGCTTGCCGGTGTCGATCCACCAGCCGTCGAGCACCTGGGAGCGGACCTGGTGGCCCTGGTCGAGCAGCCACTGGATGGCGTCGGTGATCTCCAGCTCGCCGCGGGCAGACGGCTCGATGGCCCGCACGGCCGCGTGGATCTGCTTGTCGAACAGGTAGATGCCGACGAGGGCGAGGTCCGACGGCGGGTCGGACGGCTTCTCCACCAGGCGTATTACCGCGCCGCCGGCGTCGAGCTCGGCCACACCGAAGCGCTGCGGGTCGGGCACCTTGCACAGCAGGATCTGGGCCACGGCGTCCCCCCGGTCGGCCTCGAAGTGGTCGACGAACTCCTTCACGCCCTGGTGCAGGAGGTTGTCGCCAAGGTACATCACGAAGTCCTCGTCGCCCAGGAAGTCGCCGGCGATGAGGACGCAGTGGGCCAGGCCGAGCGGGGCATCCTGGGGCAGGTAGGTGACCTTGAGGCCCCAGCGCGAGCCGTCGCCCACGGCCGCCTTGATCTCGTCGCCCGTGTCGCCGATGACGATGCCGACCTCGGTGATCCCGGCAGCCGCCATGTCCTCGAGGCCGTAGAAGAGGATCGGCTTATTGGCCACCGGCACCAGCTGCTTGGCGCTGGTGTAGGTGATCGGCCGGAGCCGGGTGCCGGCGCCGCCGGAAAGGATCAGGCCGCGCATCGCATCGGCTCCTCGCAGTCCGTCAGCATGCCGGTTCGACCGGGACGGGCTTGACGGTGGTGGTGGTCGTGGCGGGCGTCGCGTTGGCCCCCGTGGTGGCGGTTGTGCTGCTGGGCGTGGCGTCGGGCGCGGCCTTGATGCCGGCGAACCCGTTCCCGGTGGTGAGCACCAGGTCGCCCCCCTTGAGCGACGCCACCTCGATCAGCTTGGTGCGGCCGTCGACGTAGGCCTGCAGGAGCTCGGCCTTGGGTAGCTGGCCCGTGCCGTACTGGATGACCGTCTGCGGGTTCGACTTGGAAGGTGCGTCCCCGGTGCCGGCCACACCGAAGTTTGCCTTACCAAGGGCCTGGGCTGCGTCGCCGGCCTGGCCGTCGGCGCCCGTGCCGTTCAGGACCCGCACCCGCACCGTGCCCGGGAGCACCTTGGGCGGGGCGGCCGCCTGGGCCGGATCGGCGGCCGGCGGCGCCTTACCGGTGAGACGGTCGATGATCTCCCCCGCCTCCGGCTGCTTCAGCTTGAGGACCGCTGCGCCCCGCTCGCGGACGCCCACCGTCGGCAGCGGCAGCATCTCCACCGCGTCGGGCTCGAGCGAATGGAACCGCTTGGCCAGGCGCAGGATGTCCTTGGTGGAGAAGGCGTCGTCGATCTTCACGTTCGGCACGGCGCTGCTGATGATCGAGTTGAGCTTCACGGGGTTGCGGCCCACCTTCGACGCCTTCCCGAGCACCCGGCGGATGAAGCTCTGCTGGCGCTCGATGCGACCGAGGTCGGCGGTACCGTCGATGCGCCACTTGCCGTTCTCGACGTACTCGTAGTTGCGGCTACGCACGTAGGCCAGGGCGGCATTGCCGTCCATCTTCACGCATCCGGGGTTGGCCACATTGAGCCCGCTCTCCTTGTCGCGCGCCGGCGACGGGAAGTAGAGGCTCACCCCGCCGATGGCGTCGACGATGCCCCGGAACGTGTTGAAGTCGACCTGTGCGTAATGGTCGATCTCGATGCCGAGCTGGTCCTTGATGGTGGCGATGAGGACGTCGGGGCCCCTGGTGAACGCCGAGTTGATGCGGGTGGGCAGCTTGTTCTCGCCGTCCGAGATGACCACCGACAGGTCGCGGGGGATCGACATCAGCGCCGCCCGCTGGGCCAGGGGATCGACGTGCAGGACGATGATCGTGTCGCTGCGGGCGCCACCCACCAACTTCTCGTCGCCGAACTGCTCGGCCTCCTCGGCCGAGATCTTGGCCCGGCTGTCCGACCCCACCAGGAGCACGTTCATGGGCTGACCGGGGTCGTCGTCACCGCAGTTGCGCAGCACCTCGCACAGCGACACCTTCTCCACCTGCCCGAACCGCCACTTCAGGTAGGCGTAGGTGGTGCCTGTGACGACCAGGCACAGGGCGACGAAGACGTTGACGCCGACGAGGAGCCGGCGGGGCCACCGACGCGGTCGGGCGACCCCGGGTTCCATGGCCACGAAGGCCGAGGCTAGCAGCGGCTCTCTGAAGCTCCCAGGTCACCCGGGCGCCTCAGATACTGCTCTTACGACACCGGGAGACCCAGTGCACGACTGATGACGAGGCGCTGGATCTCGCTCGTTCCCTCGCCGATCTCGAGCACTTTGGCGTCCCGGTAGAAGCGGCTGACCGGCACGTCGTCCATGAACCCGTACCCCCCGAAGACCTGCGTGGCCTCCCGGGTGGCGGCGACGGCAGCTTCGGTGGCGTAGAGCTTGGCCATGGCGGCCTCCTGCTTGAACGGCCGGCCCGTGTCCCGCAGCCAGGCGGCCCGGTAGGTGAGGAGGCGGGCGGCGCCGGCGGCAACCGCCAGGTCGGCGCACTTGAAGGCGACCGCCTGGTTGGCGCCGATCGGCCTGCCGAAGGCAGTGCGGTCCCTGGCGTAGGCGGTGCTGAGCTCGAGGCAGGCCTCGATGAGCCCGAGGGCCATGGCGGCCAGGGCGACCCGGCCCTCGTCGAGCACGGCGAGGAACTGGGCGATGCCCCGGCCCCGCTCCCCCAACAGGTTGGCGGCGGGCACCCGGCAGTCCGTGAACACCAGGCCGTGGGTGTCGGACGCGTGCCATCCCATCTTCCGGTACGGCGCCAGCACCTCCATGCCGGGTGTGCCGGCGGGGACGATGATCGTGGAGATCTCCCCCGGCCCGGTACGTGCGGTCAGGTTGACGAGTGCGGTGATCGGCGTGCCGGAGTTGGTGATGAAGCACTTCTCACCGTTGATCACCCACTCGTCGCCGCCGTCGTCGAGGACGGCGGTGGTGGCAGTGGCGCCGGCGTCGCTGCCGGCATCGGGCTCGGTGAGGGCGAAGGCGCCGAGGGCGGTGCCGGCGCACAGGTCGGGCAGCCAGCGCGCCTTCTGCTCGCCGGTGCCGTAGCGGAAGATCGGGTTGGCGCCAAGGCCCACCGCCGCCTCCAGCGTCACCGCCATCGACTGGTCGGCCCGGGCGATCTCCTCGATGGCGACGCACAGCGTCGTGAGGTCGGCGCCGGAGCCGCCGTACTCCTCCGGGAACGGAAGGCCGAACAGCCCGAGCCGGCCCATGGCCAGCACGGTGTCGACCGGGAAGGTGTGGTCCCGGTCCCAGGCCTCGGCGTGCGGGACGATCTCGGCCCGGGCGAACTCGCGCACGACCCCCCGGAACGCCTCCTGCTCGGCTGACAGGTCGAAGTCCATGGGAGAAGTGTGTCGCAGTCGATCTCCCGGATCATCCCGGAGCGACGCTCGTAGGCTCAGGCCCTTGCCCGCCCCTGCCCCGCTCGCCGTCGTGGGCGGCCGCCTCGCCACCGGCCTACTCGACGTGACGTCCGACCTGGGCGCCCTCGACGGGCCCGGCTTCTGGGCCGTGATCATCCCCTTCGAGGGTGCGCCGACGTGCGCCCGCTTCGAGCACGTCCGGCTGGCCGCACCGTGGCCCGGCCCAGCCTGGCGCGGGCCGCCACGCTCCTCGTGGCGCTCTTCGCTCGGCCAGGACGCCTTCTGCGCCGGCGTCGACGAGATCCGCGCCGCCATCGCCGAGGGCGACGTCTACCAGGTGAACCTCACCCGCCGGCTGTCCGCCCCCGCCCCTCCCGACGCCGACGTGGCCGCGCTGGGCGCCGCCCTCGCCGCCGGCAACCCGGCGCCCTACTCGGCCGTCGTGCGGGTCCCGACCGCCGGCGTGCACGTGGCGTCGGCGTCGCCCGAGCGGTTCCTGCACCGGTCGGGCCGCACAGTGGAGTCCCGGCCCATCAAGGGCACCGCCGCATCGGCGGACGGGTTCCTGGCCAAGGACCGGGCCGAGAACGTGATGATCGTCGACCTCGTCCGCAACGACCTGGGGCGGGTCTGCGAGTACGGGTCGGTGTCGGTGCCCGGCCTGTGCGAGGTGGAGCCACATCCAGGCCTGTTCCACCTGGTGTCCACCGTGCGGGGCCGCTTGCGGGCGGACGTGGGGTGGCCGGAGCTGGTGGACGCCACCTTCCCGCCGGGCTCGGTCACCGGCGCGCCGAAGCTGGCCGCCCTCGACGTGATCGCCAAGCTCGAGCCGGTCCCCCGCGGGCCCTACTGCGGCGCGGTGGGCTGGGTCGACGGCGACGCCGGTGAGGGTGACCTTAACGTCGCCATCCGCACGCTGTGGCTGGAGGCGGGCGAGGTGCACCTCGGCACCGGCGGCGGCATCACCTGGGGGTCCACCCCGACCGGCGAGTGGGAGGAGACCGAGCTCAAGGCCCGGCGCCTCCTCTCGGTGGTGTCGTCGTGAGCGGCCCGGGAGGCCGGTCAATGAGCAACTCGCTGATGCGACATCCCGAAGGGATGGTGCACCAGTGAGCGGCGCCAAGGTGTGGCTCAACAGCTCGCTGGTGGACCGGGCCGACGCCGTGGTGTCGGTGTTCGACCACGGCCTCACCGTGGGCGACGGCATCTTCGAGACACTCAGGACGTATTGCGGCCAACCCTTCGCCGTCCGCCGCCATCTGGCCCGCCTCACCGCCTCGGCCGCCGGCATGGGCCTCTCGGGCCTCCCGCCGGCGGATGCCCTGCGCGCCGCCCTCGACGAGCTGGTCGCCGCCAACGGCCTCGGCGACGCCGTCCTCCGGATCACGGTGACGTCGGGCCCCGGCCCGGCCGGGTCCGCCCGCCCCCCAGGCCCCCCGACCGTGGTGATCTCGTCCGGCCCCCTACCGGCCTGGCCGCCCGCCGTCGACGTCACCGTGGTGCCCTGGCCCCGCAACGACCGTGGTGCCCTGTCCGGCTACAAGACCACTTCCTACGGCGAGAACGTGGTGGCCCTGGCCTACGCCAACGAGCGGGGCGCGGCTGAAGCCGTGTTCGCCAACCTGGCCGGCGACCTGTGCGAGGGCACGGGCTCCAACGTCGTCATCGCCGCCGGCGGCCGCCTCGTCACCCCACCCCTGCACGCCGGCTGCCTCGCCGGCGTCACCCGCTCCCTCGTCATCGAGGCGTGCGGCGTCATCGAGGACGACATCCCCCTCGCCGCCCTCTCCCGCGCCCCCGAGGCCTTCCTCACCTCCACCACCCGGGAGGTCCAACCCATCCGCGCCGTCGACGGCCACCCCGTCGGCGCCGCCCCCGGCCCCCTCACCGCCACCGCCGCCGCGACCCTGAAGGCCCTCATCGCCACCACCCCCGACCCCTGACGTTCCAGAGCGATCTGTGTCCGCATTCCGGATGCAAATCGCTTTGGAATCCAGGCTCTGGCCTCACGCGGATCTCGTTGCAGCGGAAATCCCGGCCCGCACCGTCAAGGCGACCTGCGCCGGTCGGCGGACCACGTCGTGCCAGGTGAACCGGATGACGGTCCAGCCCAGGGTCACGAGTTCGTTCTGGCGCACGAGGTCGGACTGGAACGCCCTCGGCGATGCATGAGATGCGCGGCCGTCGACCTCCATGGCGACGAGAATGCCGGGGTAGGCGAAGTCGATCCTGGCGACGAACTTCCCGTCGCGGTGGACGACATGCTGGAACACCGCCGGCGGCAGCCCATGTGAGCGCAGCAGGCGGGCCATCCGTGGTTCCAACAAGCCATCGGGCCGGTCCGCTCCGAGCGCCCGCTCCCTGAGCACATGGCGAAGTTGTGCCACACCCGGGCGACCCCTTCGTGCGAGGCGATCGAGCGTGTGCTCCACGCCGACCACCGTGAGAAGCCGGCGCTCGAGGGCCCGGTCGAGCGCATCCTCCAACTCTTCTCCGCCGGTCACCGTCCCCAGGTCGACGAGTGCCCGCATCGGATCGGTGGCCGGAATGCCGCGACGCCGCACGACCGAAGACTGGGCCAGATCGGCGAACTGATGAACGACGACGCCGGGCAGGTCCCGCCGGCGCTGGACCGGAACGGTCACATCCAGAGCGTCCGTGTCAAGGATGCCCCAGAGCCTGCCCGCCGAGCGGTGCGATGCAGCCGCACCCGGTCCTGCCGCCAAGACGGCGGCCAGTAGTCGCTGCTCCCAGGTCTCGGGTGCACCGGCGACCCGGTAGACGCCACGCTGCACCCTCTGCAGGCGCCCAGCGGCCAGCCATCGCTGAATCATGCTCCGCGACGCACCGCCGGCCAGCAACCAGGCCCGAGAAATCAAGCCGTGTTGTAGCGCCGCCTTCCGGGCCAAGTCGGCAAACGAGATCACGGTCCTCCCTTTGGATCTCAGCCAAAGCGACTTGTGTCCGGATGCCGGGTACAGATCGCTTCGAATGCAGAACACAGGGGGAAGGGAGCTTCAGTATGCCTCTCGGGTGGGACGGAGATGGACGAGGTCGCCGGCGGTGACGGTGCGGATGCAGGTGCCGATGTCGACGAGGAGGTGGCCGTCGTCGGTGATGTCGGCGGCGATGCCGGTGAAGGACTCGTCGGCGAGGTCAACCCGGACGGAGCGGCCGAGGGTGGCGCAGGCCCGGCGGTGCTCGGAGGCGACAGCGGGCCAGTCGCCGTAGCGGTCGTCCAATGACATCAGGACGGCGCCGAGGAGCGCTTCGACTTCGACCGGGCGGCCGGCGGCGGCTTCGGCGGACACCGCGCCGGGAGGCCACGGCCCGGCGGCCACCACGTTGAGGCCCAGGCCGACCACCACGGCGCCGGCGGCGAGCTCGGCCAGGACGCCTGCCAGCTTGGCGTCGCCGACCACCAGATCGTTGGGCCACTTGAGGTCGGGGGTGAACCCGCAGACGGCGGCGCACCCAGCGCGGGCGGCGAGGGCAACGGCGGCCACGGCCAGGTGCGACCGGGGCACCGGCAGCGAGTCGCCCGGGCGGAGCAGCACGGACAGCAACAGCGACGACCCGGCGGCCGCGTCCCAGGCCCGCCCGTGGCGGCCACGGCCGGCCGTCTGGTGGCCCACCACGACCACCACGCCCCCGGGAGCACCGTCCCGGGCGAGGTCCAGCGCCACCCGGTTGGTCGAGTCCACCGCCGCCAGCCGGCGGACATCCCAGTCGATGCGCTAACCATACGCACCATGCCGGCAACCGTCCTCGTCGCCAACAGAGGTGAGATCGCAGTCCGGGTGATCCGCACCTGCCGGGAGTTGGGCATCCGGGCTGTGGCCGTCTACTCCGACCTCGACCGCGACGCCCTCCACGTGCGGCTGGCCGACGACGCCTATGCGCTCGGCGGGGAGTCGGCGGCCGAGAGCTACCTCGACGTCGCCAAGGTGCTCGACGCGGTGCGCCGCAGCGGTGCCGACGCCGTCCACCCCGGCTACGGCTTCTTCTCCGAGAACACCGACTTCGCCCGGGCCGTCATGGCCGCCGGCGCCAGGTGGGTCGGGCCGCCCCCCGAGGCCATCGAGGCCATGGGCGACAAGGTCAGCGCCCGCCGCACGGCGGAACGGGCCGGTGTGGCGGTTGTGCCGGGCACGTCCACCGAGTTGACCTCGGCCGACGAGGTGATCGGGTTCGGCGACGCACACGGCTGGCCGGTGGCGATCAAGGCGTCATTCGGCGGCGGCGGGCGGGGCATGCGGGTGGTGAACGGGCCCGATGACGCCGCTGCGGCCCTGGCGTCGGCGCAACGTGAGGCCAAGGCCGGCTTCGGGCGGGCCGAGTGCTACCTCGAGCGGTATCTCGCCCACCCCCGCCACGTGGAGGTCCAGGTCCTCCTCGACTCGCACGGCAACGGCGTGTGGCTCGGCGAGCGGGACTGCTCCAGCCAGCGCCGGCACCAGAAGCTCATCGAGGAGACGCCTGCACCGGGCGTGCCCGACGAGCTCCGCCACGCCATGGGCGAGGCCGCCCTCCACGTCGCGCGGGAGTGCGGGTACCAGAACGCCGGCACGGTGGAGTTCCTCGTCGAGGACGGCGTCTTCTACTTCCTGGAGATGAACACCCGCCTCCAGGTCGAGCACCCCGTCACCGAGATGGTCACCGGGCTCGACCTTGTCGCCCTCCAGCTCCACATCGCCGACGGCAGCCCACTCCCCTTCTCCCAGGCCGACGTCACCACGACCGGCGCCGCCATCGAGTGCCGGGTGAACGCCGAGGACCCGACCGGCGGGCGCTTCCTCCCCAGCCCGGGCACCATCAGCCGGTTCCGTCCCGCCGGCGGCTTCGGTGTGCGGGTGGACGCCGGCTACCAGGAGGGCGACGTCCTCCCCGGCGCCTACGACAGCCTGCTCGCCAAGATCATCGCCTGGGGCCCGGACCGCGACACCGCCCGGCGCCGCCTGATCCGGGCCCTCGAGGAGACCGAGGTCGCCGGTGTGGCCACCACCATCCCGGCCCAGCTGGCGATCCTGCGCCATCCCGACTTCGAGGCCGGCACCCACGACACGAGTTGGGTCGAGGAGAAGCTCGACTTCGCCGCCCTCCCCCCTGCCGTCCCCGCCCCGCCCGAAGCCGGCGTCGAGGGGGGGGCGCGGGTCGCCCGTAACGTCGACGTGGAGGTCGACGGCCGCCGCTATCAGGTGCGCCTGTGGGTGCCCGAGGTGGTTCCACCGGTGCGCGGCACGGGCGCCGTCGGGCGGGCGGCCACCGCCGCCGTGTCCGCTGGCGCAGCCGGAGCGGCCCGACTCCGTACCCGCGGACGCACGGCCCAGTCGACTGTGCCGGCGACCAGCGGCACGGTGGTGGCGCCCATGCAGGGCACGGTGATCGTGGTGTCGGTAGCGGCCGGCGACACGGTGACCGCCGGTCAGTCGGTGTGCGTCCTCGAAGCGATGAAGATGGAGAACAACGTCACGGCCGAGCGCGACGGCACCGTCGGCGAGGTCAAGGTCCAGGCGGGTGACACGGTGAGCGCGGGCGACGTGCTGGTTGTCATCGAGTAGCTACGACATCGAGTCGTCACTCGGCTGCGTCGGACAACGCCTCGGCCAGCGCCGGGTGCACGAGCATGCTCTCCACGATGTCGCTGACCTTGAGGTGGGCGGTGACGGCGAGGGCGATCACCGAGATCAGCTCCGCCGCCCCCCGCCCCACGATCGACCCGCCCAGCACCACCCCCGTGGCCGGGTCGGACAGGAGCTTCACGAACCCGCGCGGGTCGCCGTCGATGAGCGCCCGGGGGTTGGACGCGTACGGGACCTTGGTGACCCGGATCTTGCGACCGATGGCGAAGGCGTCGGCCTCGGCCAGCCCCACGTCGGCGATCTCGGGCTCGGTGAAAATGGCGCTGGCCGCCTTCTCGTAGTCCAGGTGGCGGTGCTGGCGGGTGTGCATGCCCATGACGTGCTCGGCGATTTTGCGCCCCTGCGCCGTGGCCACCGATGCCAGCGGAAGCTTCCCCGACAGGTCGCCGCCGACGTAGATGTGCCCCACGTTGGACTGGCAGTGGTGGTTGCACGGCACGTAGCCGCCGTCGTCGACAGTGACGCCGGCCGCGTCGAGCCCCAGGTGCTCCGAGTTCGGCACCGAGCCGATGCACAGCAGGGCGTGCGACCC
>JBKJNA010000119.1:0-13962 GCA_046596195.1 Acidimicrobiales bacterium
CTCGGGCTTTCGAAGCGCTGGTCGAGCGTCGCCATACCCAATGCCATGCCCGGATTGTCGAACACCGGCCGGCTGGAGCGGTGGATGGTCAGACGACTACTTCAGCAGCCACCTAGAGCGTGCCCCTGCGTGCGGACGCCTGCCGCTGCCGGCGCGGCGCGGAGCGTCATGGTGCGGCAACCAGGTACCGGGCGCCGTTGACGACGCCGTCCTGCCGGCGCAGCGCCGCCAGCAGCGCCGGGTAGCCGCCGGTGAGGGCCTGGGACGGCGTGATGATCCGTTTGCCGCCGGCCAGGCCGTAGGTGACCGGGACGGTCTCGGCTGCATAGGTGCCGAACAGCCGGTCCCACACGATCAGCATCGACCCGTAGTTCTTGTCGAGGTACTCCGGGTTCGACCCGTGGTGCACCCGATGGGCGGCGGGCGTCACGAAGATCAGGTCGAGCACCGTCCGGCGACGCACGAGTTCGGTGTGCTGGAGCTGTCCGGCCAGCAGGACCAGTGCTCCCATGGCGGCAAAGGCCGCCGGGTGGAAGCCGAGCAGTGGCACCCACAGGGCGAGCACGGGCTTGTAGAGGGATTCCATCCACGGCAGGCGGACGGCGGAGGTGAACGTGAACCGCTCCAGCGAGTGATGGACCATGTGCGACGCCCACAGCACCCGGACGCGGTGCTCAGCCCGATGGGTCCAGTAGTAGACGAGGTCCCGGCCGACGAAGATGCCCAACCAGGCGAACGGGTCTGTCCAGTCGAGGTCGAGCAGGCGGTGCTCGTAGACGGCCAGCGCCACGCCGAAGAGCAGTGCCTTGGCGACCACGCCCTTGACGGTGAGGTAGGCGAGACCCGCCACCACCGACGTGGCCGAGCCGGCCGGGTCCACCTGACGGCGCACCGTGGCCACGACGAGCTCCCCCAGCACCGTGACCGTCACCGATACGGCCAGGAGCAGGACGGCGTGACCGGTCAACCAGACGAGGAGCGGAGCGGCCGAAGGCATGTCCCCACCTTGTGCGCTCCCGGGCGCTGCCGATACCCGGGGCAGCCCCCAGATCCCGCTGGGGCTTGCACCCACGCGGGGATCGCTGATGTACAGCTGACCGTATGTCCCAACTCGGGCCTGGGCCAGCACCACCCGGTGATCGCCGGCGGCGGTCGAAGGCCGGTACGCTCCATCGGTGTGGATGGCAGGATCTGGCCAGCCGACGGGCTCGGACAGCTGCCGCCGCTGGGTCGTGTCGGTCGATGGCGGAGCGGGTGACTCTCCTACACCGATGACGGTGGGATCGCAGGCCAGGGCTCGGCTGCCACAAAGAAGTGCCCGGCGCGCATGAGCGTCGTCCTCGGCCTTGGTGCCGTCGTCCTGCTGCTGGGTGCCCATGCAGTGTTCGTCGCCGGCGAGTTCAGCCTGGTCGCCGCGCCACGGGAACGGGTCGAGCGCTTGGCCCTCGACGGGGACCGCCGGGCCCGCCGCGTCGTCGCTGCGCTGCGGTCCCTGTCGTTCCAGCTCTCGGCCGCCCAGCTGGGAATCACGATCACGTCGCTGCTCGTCGGCTTGTTGGTCGAGAGCACCCTGGCCGGCGCACTCAGCCCGTGGGTCGAGGCTCGCGGGATCGACTCGACCGCCGCCGCGCACGCCATCGCCGCCGGGATCGTGTTGACGCTCGCGACGACGACGGAGATGGTCCTTGCCGAGCTCGTGCCCAAGAGCTACTCCATCGCCCGCCCGCTCGGCTCGGCCCAGCGCTTCGTCGGCCCGCTGTGGTGGTTCAGCAGAGCGTTGCGACCACTCATCGTGTTCCTGAACGCGTCGGCCAACTGGATCATCCGCCGATTCGGGGTCGAGCCCCGCGAGGAGCTTCGTTCGGTGCGCAGCCTCGAGGAACTCGAGTTGCTCATCCGCACGTCGGGGGAGCAGGGCACCTTGGATCACGACGAGGCGAACCTGCTTCGGAGGACGATCCGCTTCGGGCATCGCACCGTGGCCGACGCGCTCGTCCCGCGGGTGGACATCCTGGCCGTCAGCAACGACACCACCGTCACTGATCTGTTTCACCTGGCGCGCCGGACCGGTCACTCGAGGTTCCCGGTCTACGGACAGAACCTGGACGACATTCTGGGCATCGCCGACGTCAAGGACGGCCTTGGCGTGAGCGCCGATCGACGCGACGCCACGGCCGTCACGGCTATCGCCCGACCGCCGCACATCACTCCGCCGACCAAAGCGCTCGACGCGCTCCTGGTCGAGATGCGCGAGGAGGGAAGGGAGTTCGCCGTCGTCATCGACGAGTACGGCGGCACGGACGGCATCGTGACCCTCGAAGACCTCCTCGAAGAGATCGTCGGCGAGATCGACGACGAGTACGACGTGGCTGGAGTGACCCAACCACCACTCGCTTTGGCAGTGGGTGGTGGCTCGTGGATCCTCGAAGGTTCGCTCCATCTCGACGAGGTGGCCGAGGCGACCGGCTTCAGCGTCTCCGCCGGCGACTACGAGACGATCGCCGGCTTCGTGCTCGAACGCCTCGGACGGATACCCGACGCCGGAGACATGCTCGATCACGACGGGTGGTGCCTCACGGTCCTTCGCCTCGACGGCCGTCGCATCGCTCGGCTCCGCCTCACCCAGCCTGACCACGGGAGCGCATCGTGAGTTGGGCGTCCCTCATCACCGCCGTGGTGCTGCTGGCTGTCAATGCCTTCTTCGTTGCTGCAGAGTTCGCCCTGATCGCCACCCGACGGACCTACCTCGAGCAGCTTGCAGCTGCGGGGAACAGGCGGGCCGACTGGGCACTGCGCTCGTCGCGAGAGCTGTCGGTGATGCTGGCGGGCGCGCAGCTGGGCGTGACGCTCGCGTCGGTCGCCCTCGGCTTTGTGGCCGAACCAGCCGTCGCCCACCTGGTCGAGCCCGCCTTCGTGGCCGTCGGGATGTCCGAGACCGTCACCGAGGTGGCGTCGTTCTCCGTCAGCTTGGCCATCGTCGTCTTCGTCCACATGGTCGTCGGCGAGATGGTGCCGAAGAACCTTGCCATCGCGGCCCCTGAGCGCGCCTCCCTGCTCGTCGCTGGCCCCCTTCGCCTTTATGGAACCCTCTTCGGTCCGGTGATCCGCCTGCTCAACCGGATGGCGAACGCAGTTCTGGGGCTGCTCGGTGTCGAACCGGTCGACGAGCTGGCCACCGCGGCGACGGCCGATGACCTTGCAGCCATGATTTCCGAGTCCCGGAACGAAGGATTCCTAGACGACTTCGAGGAAGAGTTGCTGAGCGGCGCCCTCCACTTCGACGACGGGACGGCGGTCTCCGTCATGGTGCCCCGCTCGAAGATCGTCGCCGCGCCCGCCAGCTCCACCGTGGAGGAGCTCGAGGCGATCGTCGTCGAAACCCGCCGGTCGCGCATCCTCCTCTACATCGACAACCTCGACCGTGTGCTCGGCTTCCTGCATGCCAAGGCATTGCTCGACGTGCCACCCGAGGCTAGGGAGGAGCCCCTGGCGCCCCGGCTGCTTCGCCCGGTGCTGGTCGTTGCCGCCGATCGTCCTCTCAACGCCGTGTTGGCCGGGATGCGTCAGCGCCACACCCACATCGCCGTGGTCACGGACGGGGAGGGACTGACCGTGGGTCTGCTCACCCTCCAGGACGTGCTGGAGAGACTTGTGGGCCAGATCAACGACGGGCAAAGCGCCGAGTGACGGGGGACGGCGACGGACAACGCGCCCGGACGGAGCCGTTTGGAGAGGACGGAGAGCGGGCGACGAGAATCGAACTCGCGTTCTCAGCTTGGGAAGTCGATGAGGGCGAACTGGAACGGACGACAGCGGACGTCTCCGCAGTTCAGGTCCCATGTCCGGATCGGCCCGGACCCCTTCGGACGACGGCGGATGTTGAATGAATGTTGAATATCGGGAGCTGCGAAAGCCCGCCTGGGAATGTCACCGAACGCCCAAGCGCCGCGGGTGTGCTGGCTCGACTCAGCGCTGCCGGCTAGCGCTGACGACGCCCTGGTCCTCTGGCTGGCGTTCGCCGGCCAGGGCACGACGGGACAGTTCGAAGACGAGTTCCCAGTCCGGCAACTCGTCCTGTTCGTAGGAGCGCTCGACGACATCAGCCAACTCACCGGTCGCCAAATCCTCGTACCGTCCCGACCTGCTCTGCGGAGCCCTGGGCACCAGCCCACGGTAGCGCGACCTCGACCGACCTCCGCTGAACGTGCGTGGTCATGACGCAGAATGGCCGGCGTGGTCCTCGTCGTGCGTCTTGCGCCCCTGCCCTTGGGCCATCGGCGTGACGCTCGGCTGGCCGAGCTCGAGCGAGTCTTCGGGACGGAGGTACACCTGATCGAGGTGGCCAACATCGATGAGCTCACATCCGCCGTTGCCGCGTCGGAGGTGGACGCAGTGGCGATCGACGCACCGGCTCCCGGCCAACTCGGGTTGGCAGTCGCGGCGGCCGCCGAGGTGCCGGTCCTGCGCCCGCTATGGCGGCCTCGCCGAAACAACCGTGGCGAGATGGATGAAGTGTTCGATGGCTACGGGCTCCTGACGGACAGGGGAGTGGCCAAGGTTGCCGATGGCGAGCTGGCGGTCGGCCGATAGTGTCGGGACAACACCGGGCTCCCGGGGAGTTGGGAAGGCAAACCCTAGACATCGAGTCTGGAGGATCTCGTCCTCGAAGTCGTCGGGGATCATCGTTGGCTGTCGTACCCGCTCTACCCGACCTGGATGAATGCGTCGGCCAAATGCTGGGATTCACCGGTCAGGGGGACAGCCGGGCTCCCAGATCCTGGTATTCCGGCCCCCGCTGACGAAGACGATCGGGCCTCACGCCACTCGGCTCCGGCCAGATCCGTCGTGGCAGGTGATCTTCCTGGCCGAGACCCCATGACGAGGCACCAACGCAGGCGTCGTGGACGGGAGCGGGTGCGATCGCCAGACCACGACCCACCATCTCCCTTCCTTCGGCTTGTTACGCCTTGTTGCGTCCTACCGAGGCTGGATAGGCTGCTCGGGTGACCACTGCAGACTCGGATGCCGACGTCTACGAAGCCATCCGGGAGCAGTATCCGCCGGTGCTCACCACCGCCCAGGTGGGCGAGTTGCTCCACATCGGTGCGCGCACGGTGCTGGCCATGGCCGCCGACGGGCGGCTCAAGGCGAGCCGGCTCCCAGGGACGCGTCAGTACAACTTCTTCCGTGAGGACGTGATCCGAGTGCTTGACCAGAATCTGGTTCGCCCCGGTGAGATCGACCTGGACGAGGTGGTCGACGAAGTGGTGACGGCGCCAGCGCCGGCCAAGGCCTCCGTGAGGCGCCGCCGCGGCTGAGTTCGGCCAAGTCGGTGCCGCCTTGAACGTCACTCCGTACGTCCCGATGATCGTCCGAGCCAGCCACGACGGGCACGCCAGCGCTGTCGCATGCCACTCGAACATCCGCCAGTCGGTGCGGCTGCACCCAGGGCCTGCCCTCGACCTGACGCGGCCACGAGGACGTCGGAAACGAAGGGGGGCCGGGCGCGCGTTATCGGGCATGCCGGCAGCACACTCCGCCGGAGTCGGGCGGTCGCGTTGAGCCTCACAGTGGCGGACCCCGCGACTTCGCTCCGGAATTATCTGACGGTCCCCGGTCCCCAGCCCCCGGTCGACCGGGGGCGCCTCGCGGCCGTCGCGCGGTGGAGAAGCCGAGCGCTGCCGGATCTGCTTGGGTCATCGGTCCGCTCATGTTCGATAGCGCCCTCGATAGGTGCGCCTCGCGCCGGGGAGCGCCGAGCGGACCGGCGCCGTCCCGGCGTAGCGGCGCCCGCCGCCCAATGGGCCAGCTGGGATCCCAGAGGCGAAGGTGCGGGCCCCGAGGCCATCCCTCGATCGGCGGGCACTCGCGATTCGCCTCTGGCTGTGCAGCGTTCTCGGCCGATGGGAGAGGATCAGGGGTTGGCAATCTGTGGGGCGATGAGCGGCATCGAAGTGTTGAACTCCGTGTAGGTACGGTCCATGAGGTGGCCGCCGGCCTTCATCTGCTCGCGGTGCACCAACCCGTCGTGAACGCCCACCCACAAACGGATCCATGCCGGCAGCTCCGGCCTGACGAAGGCGATGACCGTCATCGGCTGGCCGTCGAGCTCCTCTGACCCGAGGACCCGGACCGCCGCAGCGGCCTGCCAGACTGAGCGGTAGTAGCCCCCGGGCCAGCGGAACGGTCTGCCGGGCCACGCCATGGAAGTCCATGGGGAGCCGGGTCTGGCCCGTTCGTAGCTGCGGCTGCCGATGACGATCTGCGTCCGGTCCCTGATGGCGAGCTCGAAGGCCGCGGGGGCCGAGAAGCGGTACCGGGCGGCGATGACCGGCCCGTCGGAGCTTCCACGAAGGTCCTCCTGCATCGCCATCGAGCGCAGACGCTCGAGCGCGGCGACAGATCTCTCGAGCGCCGCCCGGCCGTCAGCGGTGGGGAGGTCGGCGGCGAAGGCGACGTCGACGGGCGTCCGGGTGGAAGCGGCGGTGACGCGGAACGACCATGGCCCCGCGTCGCCGATGCGGCCGCTGGCCCGGAAGCAACCTGGTCCGCACGCCGCCAAGGGCAAGGCGGCCGCCACCCCGCTCGGCCCGGAGGCCCGCACCACCACGTCGCCGAAGCCGTCGCCTGCCTCCAGGCCCACCACGTTGACCCGGTACTCAACGGGGCCCGGCCTCGGTGGCAAAACGGTCAGCGCCACCACGAACGGGCCGGATGCCTCGGCCAGGGACAGGGCGTCGCGGGAGGCGAGCCCGGCCAGCACGGGATCCTCTCCGGCGGAGCGCTCCGCCGCCTCCACGCTTCGCGGCGGGTTGGGAAAGCCGACCAGCGCAGTAGCCGCCGCCAGGGCCAATCCGCCGGCGACGAGCTCCAGGCGTACCGGTCGGCGAAGCGAGGCGTCACCCGCTGCCGGCCGGCGCCGGAGCATCTGGTGGCTGAGCCCGAGGCCGCCCATGACAACAAGGATGACGATCTTCACGAGGATCGCCTGCCCGTAGCCGGTGGACCACAGGTCGCTCGGCCGGGACAGCTCGACGACGGCGTTCAGCGTGCCGGTGAGGGCCACCACCACCGCGGCGGCGACGGCCGCGGGCCACACCGCTGCGAGGAACCTGCGGGTGCTGGGTGCCGCCACCGCACCCACCAGGGCCACCAGCCAGACGCCGACGGCGCCCAGGTGCACAGCGGCGGAAGCCGTCGCCACCGACGGCGCCACCGAGGCGGCGGCGTGGCCCGATGCCACCTCGGCCAAGACAGCCAGCGCCACCAGCGGCGCCTGCACCGCCCGCAGCCGCGGCGGGACGAGGGTGCCGGCGAGGGCGGCGACCAGTTCCACGGTCCGCAGCTGGCCCGACTGGCCACCCGAGAGCACCTCGGCCACCTTCGTGACCGAGCCGGTCGAGACAAGGGCGGTCGAGGCCACCGAGGCGGATGTCCCCACCAGCGCCAAGTAGGGGCCCGAGCGGGAGAGGAGCGCCAGGCGCGACGGCGCCAGGCCCCCACGCCGAACCACGCCGGCGAGGACCACCACGCCGATCCACATGGTCAAGCCGACGATGGCGGTCCACCGCCCGACCAGGCCGAGCCATCCCTCGGAGTCGACGGGACTGGCCTGCTGGCGCTCGTCGCCGTCGGCCGCCGTGCCGACGCCGAAGCTGTAGCTGCCGCGCAGGGTATGGCCGTCGAGCTTTGACACGCTGACCCAACGCACCCGGTACGTCCCGGGGCGCAGGAGGCCGAGCTTGCGCCGCATGGCCGAGGCGTCCCGTTCGACGGGCTGGGTGGCACCCACCCCCACGTCGCGACCGTTGGGGCCGCGCACCTCTACCCGGCTCAAGCCCCGGTGCAGTGGCTCACTGAAACGCAGCGCCACCGCAGGCGGCGCCTGGGCGAAACCGCGGCCGGGCGCGGGATTGGCGGCCTCGAGGGCGGCGTGGGCGGCGGCCGGGGGGGCGGAGGCCACAACTGCGCCCAGCACGACAGCCCAGGCCGCCGCCAGGCGCACCAAGGCGCCGGCATGGGCTCCGGGCACGAGCGGACGCCGGGAAGCCCGAACACGTTTCGCCGCCATCACCACTCCTTCCACCGGATGAGAATCGAGCGTATACCCACCCCAGGTGGGATAGGAGGTCGGCGCCAAGGGCGGCGGCTCCGACCATCGGAATCGGGCCACGACGACCGGCTCTCGCCCTAGCGTCGCCTGGCCGGACGGCTCACCGGTCGCTGGCGCTGGCCCACCAACCTGCCCGCCCCGGGCCACCGGGTGGCCACCCCGCCGGCGGCAGGGTCCCGACCTCCACTGAGCGTTCCTCATCCGATACGGTTGGGCCCGTCGTGAAGAAGACGCTCGTCGTGCTCCTGGTGGTCGTGGTCATCGTGACCGGCCTGCCCGTCCTCATGACCATGTCAGGCATGGCCTCATGCTCCGACTGCGGTCCGGCCGTTCTGGCCGGGGCGACGTGCGCGGTGGCGATCCTGGCCGCCGGCGTGGCGCTCCTGCTGGCAGCGCTCACCCAGCGCCTTCGCAGCCGAACCTCTGCGGTCCGACTGCTGCTCCACACCTTCCTCCTCGAACGACCTCCCCGCCTGGCCTAGCGCGCCCGCGCGCGCCCAGAAGCGGCCCCGACGGGGCCGCCATGCCCCTAGGTCAGGTGCCGGATGCGTCCGCATCCGTGCGTTCACAAGGAGTCGATTGTTCAATGAAGCTGTTTCTCGCTGTCACCGGAGGCCGGTCATGAGCCTGTGGGCGGTTTTGCTCACCGGATTGTTCGCCGGCGGGGCCTCGTGCGCGGCCGAGCAGGGAGGCCTGCTGGCCGGCACGCTGGCCCGCCGCCATCCCGAGCCGGCTCACACCGGGCCCACCAACCGCAAGGCGCCCAAGAAGATGGCGCCGGCCGCTCCACCGCCGGCCCGTTGGGACGACGCTGTCCCGGTCGGGGCCTTCCTAGCCGGCAAGCTGGCATCGCACGTGGTGCTGGGCGCCGCCCTCGGCCTGGCCGGGAGTGCGCTGCAGATCAGCCCCCGGGCCCGGGCCTACATGCAGATCGCGGCCGGGCTGGTGATGGTGCTGCTCGCCCTCAACCTGCTCGGAGTAAAGGCGGTGCGGGGACTGGTGCCGTCGCCGCCGGCGGCGTGGTCCCGGCTGGTGCGGCGCAGCGGCCGGTGGGGCAACGGCCTCGCCCCTGCCCTCCTCGGCGTGGTCACCGTGCTCATCCCCTGCGGGGTGACGCTCAGCATGATGTTCCTGGCCGTGGCCTCGGGCTCTCCGCTGGCCGGCGCCGCCGTCATGGCCACCTTCGTCATCGGCACGATGCCGCTGTTCGCCGTCATCGGGTTCGCGGCCCGTCGCTCGACCGCCTACCTGCGGGGCCGCCTCGGCCTGGTGACGGGGGCTGTTGTGCTCGTCGCCGGCCTGTTGGCCATCAACGCCGGGCTGGTGCTGAACGGCTCGTCGTTCACCCTCGCCGGAGTGCTGGACAACGTCCGCGGCGCCAGCCAGGCCGCGCCGGTGGCCGCCCCGCCGGTGGCCGCCGACGGCATCCAGCGGATCATGATCGAGGCCCACAACACGAGCTACTCCCCTTCGGCCATGACCGTGCGAGCAGGTGTCCCCACTGAGCTGACCATCCGCACCGACAACACCCGGGGCTGCACCCGGGCCATCGTCATGAGCTCCTTCGGGATCCAGAAGGTCCTTCCCGCCACCGGCGACACCCGGGTGGACCTGGGTGAATTGAAGCCGGGGACCCACCGTTACACCTGCGGCATGGGCATGTACAGCGGCTCCATCACGGCGGTGGCCTGATGGCCGAACCCCCGACCCTCACCTTCGCCGTGACCGGGATGCACTGCACCAGCTGCGGCCTTTTGATCGACGACGCCGTGGAGGAGCTCGACGGCGTGGACCGCTGCGAAACTGACTCCCGCCGGGGGCGTACGGTGGTGCGGGTCGATCCCTCGGTGGCGACGGTCGAGGCCATCGTGGCCGCCATCGCCGAGGCCGGCTACGAGGCCGAACCGGTGGGCTGTTGAGCGGTGGAGATCATCGCTTTGCCACTGCTGGCGCTGGTGGCCGGCGTCGTCTCGTTCAGCTCGCCGTGCTGCCTGCCGCTCCTACCCGGCTACTTGTCCTACGTGTCGGCGTTGCCGGTCTCCGAGCTGGGCCACCGCGACGCCCGGCGGGTCACGGTCGGGGCGTCGCTGCTGTTCGTGGCCGGCTTCACCACCGTGTTCACCATCTTCGGCATCGGTGCCACGGTGGTCGGGTCGTTGTTCCTGCGCAACCAGGACACCCTGGTCCGGGTGTCCGGCGTGATCATCATCGCCATGGGCCTGACCACCATGGGAGTCCTGCGGGTGCCGGCCCTCATGCGGGAGCGGCGCGTCGACCTGAACCGGGTGCCCCGGGGCCCGGCCTTCGCCTTTCCCATGGGCATGGCCTTCGCCGCCGGATGGGCGCCGTGCATCGGCCCGGTGCTGGCCACCATCCTTGCCACCGCTGCCGCCACCGGGACGGTGGCATGGGGAGCCGTGCTCCTGATCGTGTACTCGGTGGGGCTGGGCATCCCCTTCGTGCTCCTCGCCCTCGGCTTTTCCCGGGCCCAGCGCTCCCTTGCATGGCTGCGCCGCAACGGCCGGCGTATCGAGGTCGCCGGAGGGGCATTGCTGGTGACGGTTGGCGTCCTGTTCGTCTCCGGCCGCTGGGTGACGATGTTCCGCCCGCTGCAGCGCTGGTTCGCCCAGCTGGGCTGGCCCCCGATATGAGCGGGCCCGAGACCGAAGCACCCGCCGCACCGTCGCCGGCCCGCTCCCATCGGGCGCGCTGGGCGGCCCTGGCGGTCGTCCTTCCCCTCCTCGGGCTCGTGGCCGTGCTGGCCACCCGGCCGTCTGCCGCCAGCCGGGTCGCCGACTCTCCCCTGCTCGGCAAGCCTGCCCCCGAGGTCTCGGGCCGCACCATCGACGGCGAAACGGTCCGCCTGGCCGACTACCGGGGTACGTGGGTGCTGGTGAACTTCTTCGCCACCTGGTGCGTGCCGTGCCGCAAGGAGCACCCCGAGCTCATCGCCTTCCACCAGCGTCACCGCTCCCTTGGCGACCTCGAGGTCCTCGGCGTCATCTACTCCGACTCGACAGACGAGGTGCTCCGGTACCGCCGCCAGGCGGGAGGCGAATGGCCCATGCTCGAAGACCCCAAGGGGCGCATCGCCGTCGACCTTGGCGTGTCGGGGGTGCCCGAGTCCTTCCTCATCAGCCCTGACGGCGTGGTCGTGTCCAAGCTCGTCGGCGGCGTGCGCGCCAGCGACCTCGAGGACCTGCTCGCCCGCGCCAAAGCCTCATCAACCTAGAGACACCGAGGAGCTCCGATGGACAAGGTGGTGTACCTGTTGCTCGGCCCGGTCGGCTGCGTGACCGGGATAGCTGTGTGGATGGCCATGCTGGCCAGGCGTAGGCGGCGGGCCGGCACCGATTCGGCGCCGGCGGGCGACCTTGCCGCGCTGCGAGGCGAAGGAGCCGAGTTGCGGGCGGAGCGCAGCGAGGCCGGCAATGGCTAAGACCCAGTCGAAGGGACGAGCCAAGGCGAGTGGTCGAGCCGGCGGTCGCCCGCCATCACAGCCGCCTCCCCCCCGACGGCGGCGGCCTGCCAGCGCCGTGTGGCTGGTCGCCGCCGCTCTCGCCGTGGTGGCGGTGGTGGCCCTGGCGGCGTCGCGTGGGGGCGGCGGCGGCCCGGCCGCCACGTCGTCATCGGCGGGGTCCGTCGGCGGCGACTTCCACTCGCTGGTCGTCGACCCCAGCGCCCCGGGTCGGCTCTTCGTTGGTGGCCACGACGCCGTCTCGACCTCGTCGGACGGGGGCCGTACCTGGTCGCAGGTGGAGTCACTGAAAGGCGCTGATGCGATGGGATGGTCCTTCACCAAAGACGCCGTCTACGTGACCGGCCACCCCGGCATCAGCCGTTCGAGCGACGGCGGCGCCACGTTCGCCCGGGCCAACGACGGCCTGCCCGACACCGACGTCCACGCCTTCGGCGCCGGCGGGTCCACCCTCTACGCCACCGGCCCCGCCAACGGCGTCATCGCCTCGACCGATGGAGGCCGGACGTGGGCTTCGCGGACCAACGGCGCCGGTCAGGCCTTCTTCGGCCGCATCCTCGTCGCCCCGGACGACGACCAGCACCTGATCGCCGCCGACGCCCGGTCCGGGGCCGCCGAGAGCACCGACGGTGGGCGGACCTGGCACGGCCTGGGCGGGCCGCCCAGCGCCGTATGGGTCTCGCGCAGTGGCACCACCTTGTACATCTCCGGTCCCCAGGGGGCGATCCGCAGCGCCGACGGCGGGAAGACGTGGGAGGGCCTGGCTCTGCCTGAGGGCGCCGGCCTGGTCGAGGCCGACCCGGCCGATCCGAGCGTCCTCTACGCCGGGATCCACGACGGCGAGGCTGTTCAGGTGATGGTCAGCCGCGACGCCGGAGTCCGTTGGGAGCGTCCCTGACCCCCGAGGCGACAGCGCCTGCCCGTCGCCGGCTCCTGGCCGTCTGGCTCGCCGCCGTCGACCGGTCGGGGCGCGATGAGCGATGGGGAGCTGTTCGTGGCGCGTTGGGGGCAAGGTCCCGACGTGGTGTTCCTGCACGGCCTGGGCGGGTCGTCGCGTTACTGGGAGCCGCTCGCTGCGGCCAGCACCGGCTACCGGGCCACCGCACCCGACCTGCTCGGCTTCGGCCGGTCGCCGAACCCGCCTGAGGCCAGCTACGACATCGAGTGCCACCTCGCGGCCCTGTCGCCTCACCTGCCGCCGCGGGCGGTCGTCGTCGCCCACTCGACGGGCGCCATCGTGGCCGCCGCCCTGGCCGCCCGGCACCCCGACGCAGTGGCGGCACTCCTCCTCGTCGGGCTCCCCGCCTACCCCGATGACGCTTCCGCCCGGCGGGCGATCGGTGGCCTCGGGCTCCTGGCCCGTCTCACCGTGGAGAACAGCCGGGCCGCCCGGGTGCTGTGCGAGACCATGTGCCGCTTCCGGCCTCTCGCCATCACCCTGGCGCCGTGGGTGGTGCGCGACATGCCTCCCTCCATCGCCGCCGACGGGATCCGACACACATGGATTTCCTACAGCCGCACCCTTCTCCGCGTCGTGGTCGAGCACCGTGTGGTCGACGACCTGCGGGCCGCGCCCATGCCCGTCACCCTGCTGCACGGGCGAGGCGACCGGGCGGCACCACTGGGCTTCGTCGAGGCGCTGGTCACCGGCGGCGACGGTCCCGCCCCGCGCCTTGAGGTGGTTGACGGCGACCACCACCTGGCCATGCGCAGACCAGACCTGACGGGCGAGGTCCTCGCCGCCGTCGTGGCCGAGAGCACCGCATGACACGGTGGCGGACATCTGGCGTCGTGGCGTTGGTGCTGGCGGTCGGCGCCTGCGGGACCGACGACGACGCCACCTCGCCGGCCACGCCGGCTCGGCCCTACGACAGCCTGTACCAGGGACTGTGCGTGGCCCGTGCCCGTGCCACCCAGCCCACTGCGGCGCGGACCGCCTTCTTCGACCGCGCCCACCAGCCCATTCACGAGCTCGCAGCCGCTGCGGCCCGCGAAGATCGCGCCGGCGCGGCGCGCCTGCTCGAGGCCAAGCAGGTCGTAGAGCGCGACCTCGCCGGGGACCCCTCGGGGCTGGCCGGCGACCTCGACCGCCTTCTCACCACGACCGGCCGGGCCATCGTCGCCACCGGCCAGCCACCTCCCCGACCCTGCCAGGAGACACCGTGACCACAACCGTCCCTCGACCCCGCCTGCTTCGCGCTGCTGCCGCCATGTTCGCGGTAGCAGTCCTGACGGCGGCGTGCGGCAAGGGGGGCGACGGGCCGGCTGTCGTCAAGGAAGGTGGAGCGGACGCCTCCAGTGAGACGGCGGCCCAGGTGGCGAGCTACGAGCTGGTGGCCGGTCGGTCGGGACGGTTCATCGTCGGGCTGCT
>JBKJNA010000164.1:0-7538 GCA_046596195.1 Acidimicrobiales bacterium
CCTCGAGCGAGCCGCCGAGCGCCTGGCCACCCTGCTCGGCACGCCCGGCACGGGCCTGCGTGACCCGTCCGAGCACAGCGCCAACCTGATCTTCGAGGCGGAGGCGGTGCCCCGCCCACTCGATCGCCTGGCGCCCCCGGCAGACTCCTGGGCGGTCGACGGCGGCCAGGCCCTGGTGGCGGACGCCCGCTGCCTCCAGGTGCTCGTCACCCGGGCCTCGCGGGTGCGCTTCCAGGCCGGGCGCTGTGTCACCGAGGACGAGGGCGAGCTGCGGGCCCACCTGCTCGGTGGGGCCGACGAGCGGGCCGCGGCGGTGGAGGCGCTCGACCTCGACGGCATCGCCGCCGACACCTCGGTCGACGTCAACCTGCTGCGCGACCGGTGGGAGTGGGAGGCCGTCCGCCAGTGTGTGGAGGAGGCCGACTCCGGCGCGCTGGTGCTGGTCGACGGCGACCTGCAGCCCGACTGGCGCATCCCCTCGTCGTTCCTGGGCGACCTGCTGCAGAAGGCCGCCGGGCGCGGCGTGGTGCTGGCCGGCATCACCAAGCACTCGTCGCTGGCCCGGGGCGGGGCCCCTCTGCTGGGCCTGCTCGAGCTGGAAGCGGCCGAGGCGCTCGGCCCCCGGGCGACGTGGTGGGCGCCCGTGGCCCGCACCAGGGCGTCGGCCCGCACCGACACCGGCGCCGGCCTCCAGGTCGTCGCCGCCCGCCTCGATCCCGCCGCCCGCTTCGCCTTCCGGGTCGACCTGCCGGCCGGCGCCGACCCGGCGGCCACGCTCGGCCGGCTTTCCGCCCTTTGCGACGACGCCGCCTTTCCCGGCTATCCCTATCCCCTCACCGTCGCCGACCGCCTGGCCGCCTGCCCGGGATGGCTGCGCAGCGAGGCGTGGCTGCAGCTCGACGAGCTGCTGGCCCGGGCCGGCCTGTCCGCCGAGGTACGCGACCGGGCCTTCACCGACCGCCACCGGCTCATGGAGCGTTCGTGACCGGCCCGGGAGGCCGGTCCATCGAGCAACTCACGGGTGCGGCATCCCGCAGGGATGGTGCACCAGCGACCGGCCCGCGAGTTGCGGCGTGACCGCCGCCGCCGGCACCCGGGGCCGGCTGTACGGCAAGAACGTGCTGGAGGGCGTCTTCCGGGCCGCCCCCGACGAGGACCTGTTCCTGGGCGAGTTGCTGGTGGCGGTGGACGACGTCACCGGCCGGCGCTACCTGTTCCGGGTGGTCGATGTCACCTACGGCACCGAGCACCGCGAGCCGGGCTGGGCCGAGCGGGTGGCGGGCACGCTGCTGGCCGACGACGGCCGGGGCGAGG
The DNA here is from genome assembly GCA_046596195.1 of Acidimicrobiales bacterium. Classification (GTDB taxonomy): domain Bacteria; phylum Actinomycetota; class Acidimicrobiia; order Acidimicrobiales; genus JAHFUS01. The sequence goes on from JBKJNA010000164.1 coordinate 1,315, forward strand.
CCGGTGCCCACCCCGTCTACGAGCAGGAGCGGCGCACGTACCGGGTGGCCGAGTGCCGGTGCCTCGGCTATCTCACGCCCGACGGCAAGGCGTTTCGCAAGCCCAAGAGCCTGCCCACCCAGTTCTCCCGGGTGGTGGCGCCCGAGGCGGCCGACTTCGAGTTCCTACGCACCCGCATGGGCGACCTGTCGGTCGGCCACCTGCGCAGCGGTGAGGAGATCGTGGACTTCGACGTCGGCATCCCCGGCGCCAGCCTGGCCACCCACGTGGGCATCTTCGCCACCACCGGCATGGGCAAGTCCAACCTCATGCGGGTCATCGCCGGGCAGGTGCTCCAGGCCAACGGGCGCTACGGGCTGCTGCTCATCGACCCGCACGGCGAGTACCGCACCGCCCTCGCCCGCCACCCGTGGGCTGCCCAGCGGCTCAACGTCTACGCCGCCCGCCGGCTGGCCAACACGTCCACCCTGCGGATCAGCCTGGCCGAGCTCACCGTCGACGACCTGCGCACCGCCTACGAGTGGAGCCGCCCGCAGGAGGAGGCGCTGTTCGAGCTGGAGCGCCACTACGGCACGCCCGGGCTGTCGTGGCTGCTGGCCTTCGCCCAGGTCGACGACCTGCCCGGTTTCCGCGACATGGAGCTGGGCAACCGGGTCGCCCTCAACACCATGCAGGTGGTGCACCGCCGGGCCCGGCGCATCGTCGAGCTGCCCTGCATCGCCACCGATGTCAACGTGTCCACGGGCGCCGCCATCGTGCGCGACCTCACCGAGGGCCGGGTCGTGCTGTGCGACGTGAGCGGCCTCGGCTCCACCGAGGAGGTCCTGCTCGCTTCGTTCCTCACCCGCAAGGTGCTCGAGTACTGGGCCGGCGCCTACCTCGACGACCCTGACCTGCATGAGCGCCTGCCGGTGGTGTGCATCGTGTTGGAGGAGGCCCAGCGGGTGCTGTCGTCCAGCCGGGACAAGGAGTCCAACGTGTTCCCCCGGGTGGCCCGGGAGGGTCGCAAGTTCAAGGTGGGCCTCTGCGCCGTCACCCAGCAGCCCAAGCTGCTCGACGGCGAATTGCTCAGCCAGTTCAACACCTTCTTCGTGCTGGGCCTGGCCGACGAGAAGGACCGCAACATCCTGCGCTCGTCCTCCAAGCAGGACCTGTCGGCCCTCGGCCCCGAGATCCAGAGCCTCATGCCGGGGGAGTGCCTGCTGGCCAACCTGGAGGCGCCGTTCGCGGTGCCGGCCAAGATCCACCTTTACGACGACGTCGTGCGCGCCACCCTCCCGCCGCCGGCGCCCCGCCCTGAAGCGGCTCCCAACGTGGCCGCCCTGGTCGATTAGGTGAAGATCGCAGCGATGGGCGACGCCCACCTGGGGCGCTCGTACTACGGGTTCACCACGCCGGCCGGCGTGAACCAGCGGGAGTTCGACTTCGAGGTCTCCTTCGCAGCCGCCGTCGACCTTGCTCTGGCACAGGAGCCTGATCTGGTGGTGTGGCTGGGCGACGTGTTCGACCACCCCCGGCCCACCTACCGCTCGTTCCGGGTGGCGCAGCGGGCGCTGGCCCGCATACGCGACCACGGCATCGCCGTGGCCCTCATCACCGGCAACCACGACACACCCCGTCTGCCCGGCACCGGCAGCCCCTACTCGGCGCTGGCCGACATGTTCCCCGAGTTCCACTTCGCCCACCGCCTGACCTACGAGCGCTTCGAGCTGTCCGGGCTGGTGATCCACGCCGTGCCCCAGATGCTCACCGTCGACGCCACCCTCGATGCGCTGGCCGAGGCCGACCGCAGCCGTAGTGCCGGCAGGTCCAACCTCCTGCTCACCCATCCCCGCATCACCCAGGTCGAGCCGAAGTACAGCGACATCAACGAGATCGAGATCGACGCGTCCCTGCTGCGGTCCGACCTGGTGCTGCTCGGCCACTACCACTTCCACACCCGGGTGGCCGAGGGCATCTGGTACGCCGGCTCCACCGACACATTCTCCTTTGCCGACGATCCCGACAAGCCCAAGGGCATCGTGGTGCTCGACACCGACAGCGGCGAGTGCCGTCACGTCCCCCTCCCCGATCAGCGCCCGCTGGCCACCCTGGAGAGCGTGGCGGCGCTCGGCCTGTCGGCCGCCGACCTCCAGACGCAGGTGCTGGACCGGGCTGCCCGGGTCCCGGAGGGTGCGGTCGCCCGGCTCTACCTCGACGGTGTCGACCCCGAGGCGTACCGCCTGCTCGACCTCGAGCTGGTGCGCGAAGCTGCCGCCGCAGCGCTGTACCTGAAGGTGGAGCCGCAGTTCGGCGGCGTCGACGTGCACGTCGAGCTGCCCGACATCGAGTCGATGGGCGGCCGCTGGCACCAGTACCTCGAGAAGCAGGACCTCACCGGCTTCGACCGTGTGCGCATCAAGGAGCTCGGCGACCAGTACCTGGCCCGGGCGGTGGAGCAGTCGAGCTAGTGCTCCTCCAGCGGATCTACCTGCGGAACTACAGGACGTACGAGGACGAGCTCGATCTCGAGATCCCGCCGGGGCTCGTCGGGATCTACGGCGCCAACGGTTCCGGGAAGTCGTACCTGGTCGAGAGCGTGCTGTTTGCCTTGTGGGGCAAGAGCCGCACGTCGATCGCCGACGTGCGCACCACTGGGGTGGGCGGTGACTGCGTGGCCGAGGTGCAGTTCGAGCACGAGGGCCACCAGTACGTGGTTCGCCGCACCGTCACCGGCATCAACTCCACCGTGCGGGCATCCGCCTTCGCCGACGGCGGCCAGATGGCCGAGGGCGTGCGCGACACGGCCCGCTACGTGCACTCCATTCTCGGCATGGACGACGCCGCCTTCCGCTCGTCGGTGTTCGCCGAGCAGAAGCAGCTGGCCGCCTTCAGCGACCAGCGCCCCCAGCAGCGCAAGGACCTGGTGCTCAAGCTGCTCGGCGTCACCCCCCTCGACACGGCGCGCGACGACGCCCGCAAGGACTCCCGCTCGGCGCGCGACCGGCTGGAGGCACTCACACGCGCACTGCCGGACGCCGACGAGCTGCGCAACGGCGCCGACGATGCGGTGGCGGCCGCTGACGCAGCGGAGGTGGAGGCGGCGGCCGAGGCCAAGGTGACGGCTACGGCACGGGAGCGGCTGGTGTCGGCCGCCGCGAAGCTCGAACAGATCGACGAACTGCGCCGCAGGTATGACGCGGTGGTGGCCGAAGGCAAGGCGGTCAAGGCCGAGCACGACGCCGTCACCCGGCGGGTGGCCGAGCTCGACGCCGACATCGCCGGGCTGGTGCAGGCTCGAAACGACCTCGACGCCCTGGTGCCGGTCGCCGCCGGCCTGTCGGAGTCGGAGGCCGAGCTGGCCCGGCTCCAGGCGGTGGCCCAGTCCGCCGCCGCCCTGGCCAAGGCCACCGTCCCCGAGGTCGGGGCGCCTCCCGACGAGGAGGCGTGCGAGGCGGCGCGCGTCGCCGCCGAGGAGGCGGCCAACCAGTTGGCGGCGCTCGACGGGGAGCTGGGGGCGGCCCGCGCCGAGCTGGAGCGGGCCGGGGAGGCGGCCTCCTCGTCGGCGTCGCTGTCGGGGGAGGCCGACTGCCCCATGTGCGGGCAGGCCCTGGGCGACGCCTTCGGGCAGGTGCAGGAGCACCGGGCGGCCGAGGTGGCGGCCAGCGAGGAGCGGGTGACCGCCCTCGAGGCCCGCCGGTCGACGGCAGGGCCGGCCGCCGACAGGGCCCGGGCCGGCGCCAGGATGGCCGCCACCGACCTCAAGCAGGCCCGCGAGGCGTGGGCGCTGGCCGAGCAGGCCCGGGCGAGACGGGCGTCGGCCGAGGCGGCTCTGGCCGAGGCGGAGGCGGCCCTCGGGAGGGCGTTCCAGGCGGGCGAGGTCGACCAGGTCGCCGTGCTGGTGGAGGAGCGGCGCACGGCGGCCAGGGAGGCGGCGCGCCTCCAGGCCCATCTGGAGCGGGCGCCGGCGCTGGCCAGGCAACACGAGGCCGAGCGGGCCCGGCTGGCCGAGGTGGGCGTGCGTCTCGAAGCGCTGCGGGAACAGGCCCGCTCACTCGGGTTCCAGCCGGCCGCCCACGACGACGCCCGGGCCGAGCGGGATGCCGCTGCTGCTACCGCCGAGTCCGCCGCCAAGGTCGCCCACGACGCCCAGGTGGTGGCCAAGGGCGCCCGGGTCACGGCCGACGCTGCCGCCCGGCGCCTGGCCGACGCCGAGGCGCAGCACGCCACCTTGGCCACGCTGGTCGAGGAGAGCCGCCACCTCGGCCGCCTGGCCGACCTTCTCAATGCGTTCCGCAACGGCGTGGTGGGCACCGTGGGCCCCCGTCTGTCGGCCCACGCGGCCGAGCTGTTCGCCGAGCTCACCGACCGCGAGTACGACGAACTGGTCCTCGACCCGGAGACCTACGAGATCCAGATCTCCGATCGAGGCCGGAAGCACGGCATGGCCCGCTTCTCCGGTTCGGAGACCGACCTGGCCAACCTGGCCGTGCGGGTGGCGATCAGCGAGCACGTCCGCCTCCTGTCGGGTGGCACCGTCGGCCTGCTCGTGCTCGACGAGGTCTTCGGCCCCCTCGACGAGGACCGCAAGGCCCGCATGCTCGCCGCCCTCGAGCGTCTCCGGGGCCGCTTCCGCCAGGTGCTGGTGGTCACCCACGACGACGCCATCAAGGCCGAGCTGCCCAACGCCATCGAGGTGGTGAAGCTCCCCAACCGTCGGGCCACCGCCCATCTGATGAACGTGTGACGCAGGCCCGACGTGGCCTCAAGGCGGGTCTGTTCTGGTATCGGAAATCGACCGCCAGCGGTCGTTTCCCGCTACCAGAACGGCCCGGCGGACGGAGACCGGATGGGTTCCGGTTTGCCGGCCGACGTGCGGGGAGAGCCGATCACGCCGTCGCCTGCGGACGTTGCCTTCGGGGTCGGCGGGGGGTGGGCAGCGGCGCTATGCGGTCGGGGCGCATACCGGGCAGCACGGCGGCCTGGAGCCGTCCCCAGTCGACGAGCCGCTCCACCTCGGCGGGTGTGAGCTCCGCTTCGATGGCCGACCAGGCAGCCTGGGCCTGGAAGTAGTACGCCGTCTCGCTCATGGTGTCGAAGGGGCTGTTGTCGCCCTCGTAGCGGGCGTAGACCACCTCCTCCCACGGCGAGAGCGGCTGGCGGTCGTCGGCATAGGAGCGCTCGTTGAGGTCGAAGTCGATGTGCCGCAGCACGGCTCGCTGCACCGTGTCGAGAGCGGCTGGCGACAGCGCCGGCTCGACCGTGGGGTAGCGGGCGCCGGGGGCGAAGACGAGCTGGCGGAACAGCCGGTGCCAGTCGGACTCGCGCCGCGACTCGGCGCAACTGTTCGGATAGCGGCTCAACCCGAACTCGTAGACCGCCTCGGCGCAGGCGCCGCCGGCCTCCTTGGCCAGCCGGTCGAGGGCGGCCTCGAGGATCTCCACGATGGCGGCCAGGGGGACCGCCTCGTCGTCCTGAAGGGGGTAGATGGCCTCGAGCGCAGCCTGGGCGACGCGCCGGAGGGCGCCAGCATCGCAGCCGGGGAGGCCGAAGGCCGATAGGTAGGGGGCCGTGCGCTCGAGCGACACGACCTCGAGGATTCCCAGCCAGCGGAACAGGCCGCCCCGCTCGTTGAGCCCGAGATCGCGGCGCAGCACGGGGAACTGCTCGCACACGGCGTTGTACTCGTCCTCCATCCTCGTGAGCTCGTCGTCGATGTCGTAGAAGACGTGGGCGATCTTCTCTCCGTCGATACCGGGATGGGGGCGGGGCTCGCCGGTCATCCGGGCAACTGCCCGGTGGCGAGGTCCCGCCCTGCGGCGGCAACTGCGGCCGCCGCGACGGCGACGCCGGCGGCGACGGTGCGGAGGGCATCGGGCTCGACCTGCACGTCGACCTGCCACCACCGGTCGGTCGTGCGGGCGGCCGCCTGCGCCGCCGCCACGGCCGCCGCCGTCCAGCCCAGCTCGGTGTACACGTCGATGGCGGCGTACTGGCGGGCCACGGCGACGGTGAGGGATTCCGGGCACCCGTACCCGTCGAAGGATCTGAGCTGCTTGCCGGTGTGCTTCTGGGTCTGCCGCACCTGATCGAGGTGCCCGCGGAAGGAGAACGGCCCGGATGGCCGCAGCGCCCGCAGGTTCTGAACGTCCTCCCGGAGGTCGTGGAACCGCCGCACCATGGCGTCGGCGTTGGCGCCGATCCCCTTCTCCATCAGGCCGCAGTCGCCTTGGTGGCCGTTCGGG
>JBKJNA010000082.1:0-11024 GCA_046596195.1 Acidimicrobiales bacterium
ACTCGACGATCCGTGGCTACCACGGTGGCCTACGGCTCTTCATGGACTACATCACCGACCGGCGCTACGACTGGGCGGGGCAGTGTCTCCGGCGGTTCGGCGAGTTCCCCGTGCAGATATTCCACGAGTGGAACACGGCGCTCCACCTGGCGGAGTTCGAAGGGCGTCCGGAGGTGATGGCTCCGGAGGTTTTCGTACACCCGTTCCGGTCGAATCCGTACAGCGATTCCGGAGTTTTCGTACACCCACCCGGGTAGGAGGCCATGTAGCGCCGCCGTGAGGTGAGGGGCACGACGTCTTGACTTGAACCGTCGACCAAGACCGTTCAAGGAGACGCCGTTGCCCCGGCCCCATATCAGCATGCGCAAGATCCGAGATGCACTCCGGCTGACGCTCCACGAGGGCCTCAGCCTGCGCCAGACAGCGGCGTCGCTGCAGATGCCGTTCACCACCGTCGGCGACCACATGCGGCGGGCCAAGGCGGCCGGGATCACCTGGCCCCTGCCCGAGGCCCTCGACGACGACGCCCTCGAAGCGCTCCTGTTCACCGCCGAGGCCCCGCCCACGATCATCCGTCCCGTGCCGGAGTGGGCCAAGGTGCACGTCGAGCTGAAGCGGCCCCATGTCACCCTCATGCTGCTGTGGCTCGAGCACAAGGAGGCGTTCCCCGACGCCCACTCCTACAGCCAGTTCTGCGAGCTCTACCGGCGCTGGCGTCGGGGCGTCGACGTGGTCATGCGCCAGGAGCACAAGGCGGGCGAGAAGCTCTTCGTCGACTTCCCGGGACATCGCATCCCCATCTACGACGAGCGCACCGGCGAGCTGGCCTTCGAGGCCGAGCTGTTCGTGGCCGTGCTCGGGGCAAGCAGCTACCTCTACGCCGAGGCGGTCCGCTCCCAGGAGCTGTTGCACTGGGTCAGCGCCCATGTGCACGCCTTCGAGGCGCTGGGGGGATGCCCGGCCATCGTGGTATGCGACAACCTCCGCTCAGGGGTGACCCGCCCGCATCGCTACGAGCCCGACGTCAACGCCACCTACCAGGACATGGCCGCCCACTACGGCGTGGCCGTCATCCCCGCCAGGTCCTACAAGCCCCGCGACAAGGCCAAGGTCGAAGCCGGCGTGCTGCTGGCCGAGCGCTGGATCATGGCCCGGGTCCGCAACGAGCGCTTCACCAGCCTCGCCGAGGCCAACGTCGAGATCGCCCGCCTGGCCGCCTGGATGAACGCCCGGCCGTTCAAGCGCCTGGCCGGGAGCCGGGCCAGCCTGTTCGCCGAGCTCGACCGCCCGGCGCTGCGGCCCCTGCCGGCTAGTCGCTATGAGTTCGCCACCTGGCGTCGGGCCAAGGTCAACATCGATTACCACATCGAGCTCCGCGCCGACCGCCACTTCTACTCGGTGCCCTACGCCCTGGCCGGCGAGGCCGTCGACGTGCGGGTGTCCGCCGCGGTCGTCGAGGTCTTCCACCGCCACCGCCGGGTGGCATCCCAGCTGCGCAGCTTCGCCCCCGGCTACAGCACCGCCCCGGCCCCCATGCCCGAGTCCCACCGCCGCCACGCGGCCTGGACGCCGGGGCGCATCATCTCCTGGGCGGCCAAGACCGGGCCGGCCACCGCCACCCTCGCCGAGGCCATCCTGGCTGCCCGGCGCCATCCCGAGCAGGGGTTCCGGTCCTGCCTCGGCATCGTGCGCCTGGGCGACCGCTACGGCGCCGAGCGTCTGGAGGCCGCCTGCCAGCGGGCTTTGGCCGTGCGGGCCCACAGCTACCGCTCGGTGGAGTCGATCCTGCGCTCCGGACTGGACCGCCAGGCGCTGCCGGAGCCGGCTGCGGAGCGTGCCCATCCCGACCACGAAAACGTCCGAGGCCCGGACTACTACCAATGAAAGGACATCACGTGCTCAACCACCAGACCATCGAGGGCCTGTACGCCCTCAAGCTGCCGGCCATGGCCGCCGGCGTGGCCGAACAGGCCGCTTCGCCCGCCCACCAGGGGCTGAGCTTCGACGAGCGCCTCGGTCTCCTTGTGGACCGGGAGCTGGCCGAGCGGGAGGAACGGCGGCTCCAGCGCTATCTCAAGACGGCAAAGCTGCGCAGCGACGCCGTGGTCGAAGACGTCGACTTCCGCCGACGGCGCGGCCTGGAGCGCCCGGTGCTGCTCGGCCTGGCCGAGTCCGCCTGGGTGGCCAGTCACCACAACGTCGCCGTCGTCGGCCCGACCGGGGTGGGCAAGACCTTCCTCGCCTGCGCCCTGGCCAACTGCGCCATCCGCCGGGGCCACACTGCGTTGTACCTGCGCGCCAGCCGCATGCTCGACGAGTTGGCCCTGGCCCGCGTCGACGGACGCTTCCAACGCCTCACCGCCGCCTGGGCCCGCATCGATGTCCTGGTGATCGACGATTTTCTCCTCAGGCCGCTTTCGCCCGACCAGGCGGCCGACACCCTGGAGGTGATCGAGGACCGTGCCGGGCTGCGCTCGACCATCATCACCAGCCAGTTGCCGATCGCCATGTGGCACGAGGCCATGGGCGAGCCCACCGTCGCCGACGCCGTGTTGGACCGGGTCCTGCAGCACCTGCACCGCATCGAGCTCGAAGGCGAGTCCATGCGCCGCCCCGAGGGAGCATCCATCACGGCCGGCGGCAGGGTGGCCGGACCGGGCGGGGCCAAGCGGGCCAACAGATCGGCGCCGGCCACCAACGTCGCCGACGCCGAGGCGCAACGATGACCACCATCTACCGCACCGTCGTCCTTCGCCTTCCGCCGACGCCGATGGGCCTGCTCCCCGAGCGCTGGACGATCGAGCACAGGTGCAACCTCTGCTTCGAGCGTGTCGCTCCAGAAGAGTTGATCGCTCACGCTCAACACCACCAACCGCCGGCCGGCGCCGGCGAGTCCTTCCAATTGCCAGACGCGTCGGGCACACTGGCGCCGGACCACGGTCCCACCGAGAACGCGACGACAGCTCCCGGGATACCGAGCGCGTCGATGACGACCAACGACCAACGGAGGAGGTGAATCAGGGCACACCGCCGGCCGCTACGGCCGCCTTCGATCCACAGCTCAGCCGGGTGTACGAAAACTCCGGACTGGGTGTACGAAAACGCCGGAATACTCAGACTGCGAGGGGGAACGGGAGTGTGTCGTCCGGCGCTGCCAGGTTGCTGGCGTGGCTGCCACCGCCACGAGACCTCAGCGGGATGCCGTGCGTTCGGGCCACCCTCGCGATGTTGGATGGCGCGGTGCCGAGCTGGCGGCCGATCGCCGCCAGTGTCCTTTGCTTGTCGAGGTACTCGGTGCGGAGCCAGTCGGCGTCGATGGTGATCGTGGGTCGTCTGCCGGGGGGACCGAGGGGGATGTTTTCGCGGGCGAGCGCGGCCATGATCGTCCCGCGGTCGGCGCCATACTCGGCGGCGATCCAGCTCACCCGTCGGCCCTCGTCAACAACGAGGCGACGGAGGCGGCGTGGGGTCAGCTCTGCGGGAAAGGGCCGCCGGTTCCAGTTGCGACCACTGGCCGTCGCCGGAGTCGGCTCCTTGCGGAGAGGGTGGAGCCGGACGGCGAGGCGAAGGTGCTCCGGGCTGATGTCGAGGGACCTGGCAATGGCCAGTGCTGACCGGCCTGCTCGGAGCAGGCGCGTCAGGTGGTCGACGTCGATCGCTTCCGGCTCGGGGCCTGGCAGCTGCTCGATCGGGACCCAGTCGCGGGGCGGCGACCAGGTGAGCGGTTCCTTGATGCCGTTCCGGGCGAGGATGAAGCGGGCGCGCTTGTCGAGAAGCTCCGCGGCCTGGGCGGGCAGCCGCAGGGCGAAGGCGTGGTAGGCGGTGGTTCGTTCGTCGTCGGGTCGGATGGCGGGGGGTGCGCTGTGGAGAAGGCTGCCGGTGAGGGTCTCGAAGATCCAGAGCCGGGCGAAGTTGAGCTTGCGGAGGCCGCCTCTGGGCGTCCCCGCTGCGGCACAGAACCGTTCCCAGTCACGGTCGCCCAGGAGGTCAACAGAGGCTGCGAGGTCCCGGCGGCGGTGGTAGTCGATCGGGCAATCCCAGAGGTCAACGGAGTCGGCGAGGTGGGTGAGGGCGCCGAGGGCGGTCCGCGAGTCGCCAGGCGGGATGAGGCCCAGGGAGTGGGCGATCCTGCGAGCGCGCCCGTCGTGGCAGGTGCCGCTGAATACTTCGGCGAGAGGCTGTGAGGTGCCCGGGATGAGGAGCGCTGCCGCCGCGGCCATCCGGAACGACCGTGCCTCGACGCCGACTCTCGGGGTCAAGCGAATGGCCCAGTCGGCCCAGAGGGCGTCCGGTACGCGTCGTGCCCGTTCCCGCGCGTTCCGCAACCCGTCCTCTGTCGGCCGGCGGGGCACGGTGGTGCTGCGCCAGCGGAGCCGGTCTGTTGTTCGCAAGGACGCGTCCCGTGTTGTGAGAACCCAGGCGACGAGGGAGGGGCTGGCTGCGGACCACCCCGGTGGCAGGACGCCGGGGTGGTGGGCGTCTCGGATCAAGGGCCTGGCCGGGTCCTCCTCGGACTTCCCGACGTAAACCTCCCATGCACGAGCGAGAACCGCCCCGATGTCGGCCGGCGCGGCCGAGCGGTGTGGGTCGAGTGATGCGGCACCGTCGAGCTGCCGGGCGATGAGCAGCACGTCGGAAAGAACATCGAGGGCTTCGTCGCGCGCCGACTCTGGAGCGCCGGGGGCATGGGCGGCAGCGACGGCGACTTCAAAGGCCGTTGTCCGGGAGAGAAGGTCGGCGTCGACGGGCAACTGCTCGGCGGTCAGGTCCTGGCCGCAGGTCTCGCTGCTCGACCGGCCGCGGGTTCGTGCCGTGCAGCGGAGGCGAGGATCGGTGGCGGTATCCACGGATGGGTGCTGCCGTTGGTGGCGACCGCATGCCGGGCATCCGTCGACGAGGAAGCACCGGTGGGTGCCACAGGTCGTGTGCCAGGCCAGCCGCCATGCGGCCGGCCACCGATTGCCGTTGGTCGCCAGGCAGGTCGGACAGAATCGGCTCCACGCCAAGGGGACGACGACGCGCACCAAGCCCGATCTCGCCAAGCGGGGCCTGACCGCATCGTTGTAGCGGGCGAGCGGAGCCCACATTCGGTCAAGGGCTTGGCGATCCACGCCCGTGGCATGTGCGAGCCCTTCGGTGTCCCCGAGCTGGTGTCCGAGGGCGATGAAGCGAGGCGGTTGGTGAACGAAGCCAGGCGGGAGTGCGGTGGCGGCTCCGATCTCGGAGAGCAGCATCTCGAGGCGGGCGGCGTAGGCGAGTAGCCAGCTGTCGAACGATTCGCCTCTCAACGGGTCGAGCCTGATCGGGAGCGTCCGGACAGCGGGAGCGCTCACGCAGCTGGCTCGGCTCCCAGACTGCCCTTCGGGCGAGCCGAGAGGAGGCCGTTCTCGAAGGCGGCTTGTAGTTCCCGTCGTGCCTGCTCGGCGGCTTCGTCGTTGCGGACACCATCGAGCACCTCGGCGGTGAGGCGCTCGGTCCCGGATCGGATGGCACGCCGGCATCCGCGGGCGATGAGGATCATGAGGGAAGCGAAGTGCCCCGTGGTGCGGGCGTAGAGGTAGTCGGCGAGGTCGTCGGCCAGCATCCCCGGGCGCGTGTCGGCGAGGACGAGGTCCCTCTCGATTGCCAGCAGCAGTCGCCGCCAGGTGCGCCGCCCTTCGTCGGACTGGATCTCGAAGGGGGCGAGCGACAGGGTCGTCCAGCGCCGGGCCGTCTGAGCCATGGCCGAGTCGCCGGCTGTGAGGCCCTCCGTGAGCAGGCCGCGTTCTCGTAGCCCCACGCCGACGAACAAGAAGGTGACGGGGAACTGGTTGGAGAGCCACTTGAAGTGGTTCGCCACCTCTCGGCCGTCCCGTCGGTTCATGTCTAGGAAGTGGACATCATCCACGATCACGAGCTTGGTGAGGCAGGAGAGGACGCAGTCGGCGGCCCGGTTCCCCAGCTGGGTGGCGTTGCCCCGCTCGGCGCCGGGGTGACCGTAGAAGCGGCACAGCATCGAGTTGAGACTGCGGATCGTGGTGTTGGAGGTGAGGCCGATGTAGGCGACCGGTATCCGCTCATCACCGCCCGGTGTCCTGGCCCCGTAGAGGTCGGCCTGTCGGCGATGGAACTCGGCTCCGTAGGCCACGGCCAGCGTGGTCTTCCCGAGTCCGGGATAGGCGGTCAACACCGCAGCGCCCTTGACCTTGTCCCCGTCCTGGCGGTTGGTCTCCACGATGTCGTCGAGCTCGGACAGCACGGCCTGCATCTGGGGCGTGAGGATCGGGCCAATGTTGGCGTGCCAGACGCTGCGGGCCTCCTCGTAGCGGAGCCGCTCGGTCGATGTGAGCCCGTCGACCTTGTCTCGGGTGAGCGGTGCGGGCCGTTCCCTGAGCGGCGTCTCGACTCGCTGGAACCAGCCTTCCTTGAGCGACAGGGTGTAGTCCTGCTCCAAGCTCTCGATGACGCTCACTGGATGGTGCCGAAGGCGTCGCCGTAGAAGTCGGCGTCGTCGGCAAGAGCGTCCGTCAGCTCATCCTCGGCATCGTCGTCCCCACCGTCCACCCCGTCGGGGGATGCCTCCGGGGCTGGGGGAGGGCTGTCGCCGAACAGGGCCCGAACGGTAGCCAGCGCCTCGACGCCCTCGGGCTGCGAGGTCTCGGCGGCGAGCCTGGTCTCGCGCTGCTGGGAGATCCGCAGCGCCATGCGCCGCTCGGTCGGGTTCCTGATGAGCCCGGCGTCCCACCGCTCGAGCAGCTCGGCCAGAGCCTGGCGGTCGTCGGGGAACCGGGACGTCTGGCGGGCCAGGCGGCGGGCGTAGGCCAGGGCCTCGGCGCTGAACGGCACCGGAACCTCGGGGGCGTGAGCCCACCGAAGTGTGTGCCAGCAGTGGTCGTCAGGATCCTGGAAGAACACCCGTGACATGTCGTCGGGGTCGTAGCGGATGGGCCACAGGCCCTCGTGGCTGCCGGTGTAAGGACTCCGCCGGTCCCGGTAGGCGGTGAGACCCCGGCCGTCGTAGCGCAAGCCGCGCAACTCGACGCCGTAGTGCTGGATGGTCCGCCACTCGACGGGGAGGAAGTCATAGGCCAGGTCCGCTCGGGCGGGGACCCGTAGGCGGCCGGCGCGTGCGACCCCGGCCTCGAACATCTCGGCCGGTGACAGGTCGAGGCCCGGCACCGCCGGCTCCACCAGACCGTCGTGCGGGCGGTGGTGGTAGCGCTCGGCCACCCACTCCCGCAGGACCTGCTCCAGCTCGTCGATGAAGTAGTACGCCTCCTCCTCGACGTTCTCGCCCCGGCTGTAGACGTCGGGACCCTTGTAGCCCGGAAGGGCGGCCAGCAGATCCTCCCGCAGGGTGCGGAAGAACCGTTCCAGCGCCCCCTTGTCGGTGCCGTGGTAGGGCCGGGCCGGCTGGATGCTGATCCCGAACCGGGCGCACACCGCCCGCAGGTGCTCGGACAGGTAGATCCCGCCGTGGTCGACCACCAGCGTCTCGGGAACGACGGCCGGCAACCCAGGCCGGTCGGTGGCCTTGTCGGGGTCGATGAGCACCACCGACGGCACTCCCGGATAGGGCAGGATGCCGCTCGAGGTGCGGGCCTTGGAGTCCGGGGAGATGGCCTCGTAGAGCAGCACGGCGGCGTCGACCGCCTTGGTGGACACCGGTGTGAGGCGAAGGGCCACGATGCAGCGACTGTGCAGGTCCATGGCCACGGTCAGCTCGACCGACACCCACCGCAAGGTGAGGGACTCCATGGCGAACACGTCGAGGCTGTTGGTGTCCAGGATCAGGTACTCACCCGGGCGGGTGGCCTGGAGCCGGCCGTAGGGCGTCGGCGGACGCCCGGCGATCGACCGCTTCATCTTGGTGGCGCCAACCACCGCATTGGTCCCCTTGGTCACCTCCGCCAGCACCGCCCGCGCCTTCCACTCCTTGGGGATCGGGACGACGCCCGGACCGTGGAGCGCCTCGACCCGGGCCGCCACCCGCTCCAGGAGCAGGTGACGTGGCGGTCGGCTCACGGTGGTGTGCTCGGCCAGGACCGAGCCGAGCATGTCCAGCCACCGCTGGTCGACATGGCGCAACGGGTCGGCGCGGCGATGGTGGCGCAAGTCCAACAGGCCGGCGACGTCCTGCTCCTTGTAGGCGGCAACCCACCGCCGAAGGGTGGACAGGCCGACACCAAGCTCCTCCGCCTTTGCCTCGTAGCGCTCCATCCGGGGGCGGGCCGGGGCGAACGCCGGGCGTGGCTCGCCCGGCAAGAGAGCGGCTGGATCGCCCGAGCGGTAGCCGGTGAGCAGCTCCCGCACGTGCGCTAAACGGTCGTTGAGCTGGGCACGTTCCGTCTCCCCCAGTGAGGAGAACACATGCCCCACGCCGGCGGCCGCCGGCTCCTCCTCGACGAGAAGACGGTTCGGCGCCGACAGCAGCCTGGTGATGGCCACCGACCGCGAGCGACCGCCCGCCCGCCCGTGCGATCGTGGCTCGGCTCCCCGTGAGATCAACGACGCTCCACACCTCCCCGTCGTAGGCCACCTTGGCGCCAACGACCAGGGTCGCCGTGCTCACGCCGCCGGCCCGATCGCCGTGTCCATCTCGAGCGGGGACGCCAGATCGACACGAGCGCGTCCCGTCCAGAGGAGGTGGAGGATCAAAGGCCGGACCTCGACCACGCCAGCGGCCCGAAGACGCCGCTCCAGGCGGCCGACGGTGTCACCGTCAACGATCGCTGCCCCGGCGGCCTCGACCTGAGCCCGGTCGAACAGCCAGCTCCGCCGGTAACCAGCTAGGAACCGGACGTTCGCCAGGACCAGCGCGTCGCACCCGGTCCACACCTCGGCCACCCATCCCTTCGCTTCGACTGCCTCGCCAGCCCACGCAAGGGTGGCCGCGACCTTCGCGTCGTTGAGCCGGCGTGCCGGCTTGACGTTTACGACCGTGCAAGTGCCACTGCGGTGCTCAAGGAAGAAGTCGGGAACGTGACGGCGATGCTTGGCCTCAACACCCTCGATCAACAGGAAGGGCTGAGCGACGATCCCCACGACATCCGGGTCAGCATCGGCCAGCAGCAACCGGGCGAGTTCGAGGCGGCTCTCATAGATGACGTGGTCGGCGATGGTGGACGACCAGTAGCAGCCCGAGTAGTGCCGCTGGTTGCGGTGCGAGCGAAACGTCCGCCAAGGACTGGAGGCCGTCACATCGTCAGGCCGAACCGCCTCGATCGGGACCTCACGCTCGCCGCCGTCAACCGAGCGCAGCCGCACTCGAACCGTCATGCACTCCGAACCCGGAAGCATGGCAAAGACTACCGAGCCAACACACCGCCCTCTGGGATGGTCGCGACCTCCAAGAGCACGAAACCTGGCATCAACGCGCCCCGCACGCGGACAAGTGCCTGTCGGCAAAACGCTCCGATGCGGCGAGCGGCAGGCGCTACGTTCGACAAGTGCCCGATCCTGTCTCCGGCGATCATCTGGCGGGCGGCTACTTCGTTGCCCGCCTGCCCCCAGGGTCACCCCCGTGGATGCCCGAGCGATTGGGGGTCGGCCGTGCGATCAGCGCCAGCCCTGACCTGGTCCACATGTTCCCGACACCAACCTGGGCCAACGACTTCCAGACCCTCGCCAGCGACTTCGGCCTGGATCCGGACGAACGAGCCGCCGCCGGGCAGGCTGCCGATGATCTCCTGGCCGCCGGAGCATTCGGCTGGCCAAACGTTTTCTTCGACCTCCAGGACGCGGAGGCCTTCCGAGACCGCTTCGCCTCCGGACGTGACGAGATCGTCGTCATCGGCATCGGACTCCGCCAGGGGCACGCCAAGCAGCTCCTCGAAGACATCGCCGCCGGCCTACAACGCCTCAACGTCGATGCAGGCGTCGGCCCGGCCGGTATGACCGAGCTGCTCGAACGTCGGGAGCTCTTGGCCCATGGGGGGACGACCTTGGGCTACGAGCTGCTCGGCATGGACGTGCCACCCCTGACCTCGTGGGCAGTAAACGCTCTTCCTCTCCTCGTGCACGACCAGCTCGGGATCTCAGTCAACGAGAACGGGCTCATCGACTCGTTCCAAGACGCAGCCCGCGCTGCGGAGTTCATCTCGAGGCCAGACGTGCCGTCGGAACCCTTCAGCTGGACGCCCTGGCTGATCGTCGAGTACACACAGCGGACCGGCCTGTGAGCACGAGCGGCACTGACAAGCCGGGGGATCGGATGACCCGCGTCACGACCGCTGGAGGGTTGCCGTTGATTACAGAAGAGCAGGCCATCCGCATCGCTCACGACGACGCAGTCAGAGACTACGACGCCAACCTGGACCTCCACTGGAACACCAGCGACCCCATCAGGAGCTTCGACGCCGCCGCCAACGAGTGGAAAGTACGGTTTCCGCTGAAGGTACCGTCTCGAGGTGGAAGTCCTAAGTACCGTATTGACGGTAGCACCGGAGCAATAAGAGCGCGAATATTCGATCTGTAGTCTCATCGACGTTGCTCAGATTGAGCCACGTCGATTGCTCAACCAGTGCTCATCAATTCTCGTGGTTGCTCACAAACAGTCTCGTCCTACAACGTCGGCTCAGATGCGGGCCATGTTGGCGAAGCGGGTGTACTGGTTGAGGAAGGCCAGCTGGCACACACCGGTGGGGCCGTTGCGGTGCTTGGACACGATGATCTCGGCCGTGCCCCGGTCGGGCGACTCGGCGTTATAGATCTCGTCGCGGTACAGGAACATCACCACGTCGGCATCCTGCTCCAAGCTGCCGGATTCGCGGAGGTCGGCGAGCATGGGGCGCTTGTCGGCTCGGGCCTCGAGCCCACGGGAGAGCTGTGAGAGGGCGATCACGGGCACCTCGAGCTCGCGGGCCAGGATCTTGAGGCCGCGGCTGATCTCGGACACCTCGACCTGGCGGTTCTCGGCGTTGGAGCGGCCGGTCATGAGCTGGAGGTAGTCGATGACCACCAGGCCGAGGCCCTCGCGGCTCTTGAGCCGGCGGGCCTTGGCCCGGATGTCCATGATCGTGAGGTTGGGGTTGTCGTCGACGAAG
>JBKJNA010000047.1:0-23758 GCA_046596195.1 Acidimicrobiales bacterium
CCCCGACGTCATCGGCCTGAACTGCGCCACCGGTCCCCAGGAGATGAGCGAGCACCTGCGCCACCTGTCGCAGCACGCCCGCACGCCCATCTCGTGCATCCCCAACGCCGGCCTGCCCTCGGAGGAGGACCTGAGGGTGCACTACGACCTCACGCCCGACCAGCTGGCCGAGTACCAGGCCCGGTTCGTCATCGAACTCGGCGTGTCGGTGATCGGCGGGTGCTGCGGCACCACGCCCGAGCACCTGCGCGCCGTGGTCGATCGCTGCCGCGACCTCACGCCGGCCGCCCGCCCGGCGCGTCCGGACCCGGGCTGTGCCTCGCTCTACAGCCACGTGCCGTACGACCAGTCCCCGTCGTTCCTCGTCGTGGGTGAGCGCACCAACGCCAACGGGTCGAAGAAGTTCCGCGAGGCCATGCTCGCAAGCGACTGGGAGACGTGCGTCGGCATGGCCAAGGACCAGGTGCGCGAAGGCGCCCACGTCCTCGACCTGTGCGTGGACTACACGGGTGAGGACGGCGTGTCCGACATGGACGAGCTGGCCTCGCGCCTCGCCACCCAGGCCACCCTGCCCCTCATGCTCGACTCCACCGAGCCCGAGGTCATCGAGACCGGCCTGCAGTGGATCGGCGGCAAGCCGCTGCTCAACTCGGTGAACCTGGAGGACGGCGACGCGCCCGGCACCCGCCTCGACCGCTTCCTCACCCTGGCGCGGGAATACGGCGCCGCCGTCGTGTGCACGTGCATCGACGAAGAGGGCCAGGCCCGGACGGCCGACTGGAAGTTCCGGTCGGCCAAGGCCATCCACGACCTGGCCGTCGAGCGCTACGGCATCGACCCGACCGACCTGTTCTTCGACGCCCTGGCGCTGCCCCTGTCCACCGGCATGGAGGAGAGCCGCAAGGACGGCATCGAGACCATCGAGGGCATCCGCCGCATCAAGACCGAACTGCCCGGCGTGCGCACGATCCTCGGTCTCTCCAATGTGTCGTTCGGCCTCACGCCGGCCGCCCGCCACGTCCTGAACTCGGTGTTCCTCCACGAGTGCCAACAAGCCGGGCTGGACGCCGCCATCGTGCACGCGGCGCGCATCATGCCGCTCAACAAGATCGACGAGCGCGCCCTCGAAGTGTGCCTCGACCTCATCTACGACCGGCGCCGTCCCGGCTACGACCCGCTCCAGGTGCTGCTGGGCCTGTTCGAAGGCGTCTCATCCGCGTCATTGGTGAAGGAGGACCGCAGCGGCTGGCCGATCGAGAAACGCCTGTCACAGCGCATCATCGACGGCGACCGAGAGGGCATCGAGGCCGACCTCGACGAGGCGCTCGCCACCACGCCGGCGCTGGCCATCGTCAATGACACCCTGCTGGCCGGCATGAAGGTCGTGGGCGACCTGTTCGGCTCGGGCCAGATGCAGCTGCCGTTCGTCCTCCAGTCGGCCGAGACGATGAAGACGGCCGTGGCCCACCTCGAGCCCCACATGGAGAAGAGCGACCAGGGCGGCAAGGGGCGCATCGTGCTGGCCACGGTGAAGGGCGACGTCCACGACATCGGCAAGAACCTGGTCGACATCATCTTCTCGAACAACGGCTACGAGGTGCACAACCTCGGCATCAAGGTGGCCGTGACCGAGATGGTGGAGAAGGCATTGGAGGTGGGCGCCGACGCGATCGGCATGAGCGGCCTGCTGGTGAAGAGCACGCTGATCATGCGGGAGAACCTGCAGGAGCTCAACGACCGCGGGCTGGCCCACATCCCCGTGGTGCTGGGCGGCGCCGCCCTCACCCGGCGGTACGTGGAGCACGATCTTCGGGGCGTCTACGAGGGCCGGGTGTTCTACGGCAAGGACGCCTTCGAGGGCCTGCGCACCATGGACAAGCTCATGGACCTGAAGCGCTCGGGTGCCGAGGACCCCGACTACGGCCGGGTGCAATCGGGTCGCGCCAAGCCGGAACCGGCGGGCGACGACACCGGGGCCGTGCCCGTGCCGGCCCGGTCGCCGTCGGTCGCCACCGACAACGAGGTGTTCAAGCCGCCCTTCCTCGGCTCACGCGTCGTGAAGGGCCTGGCCGTCGACGAGATCGCCACCTGGATCAACGAGACCGCCCTGTTCCGCAACCAGTGGCAGTTCCGGCCCGAGAAGGGGGGAGGCGAGACGGACGAGGCGTTCAAGGACCGCATCCGGCCGATCCTGCGTGACCAGCTCTCCATCGCCAAGACCCAGGGCCTGCTGGTGCCGCAGCTGGTGTACGGCTACTTCGCGGCCAACGCCGACGGCGACGACATCGTGGTGTGGGAGGACGACACCCGCTCCACCGAAGTGGCCCGCTTCTCCTTCCCCCGCCAGCAGAAGGAGCCCTGGCTCGACATCGCCGACTTCGTGCGGCCCATCGGTTCCGAGCCCGACTACGTCGCCTTCTCGATCGTGACCATGGGCGCCACCGTTTCCGAGGCGACCGCTGCGCTCTTCGCCGAGAACCGCTACCGGGAGTACCTGCTCCTGCACGGGCTGGGCGTGGAGATGGCCGAGGCACTGGCCGAGCTGTGGCACCGCCGCATGCGCGAGGAGTGGGGCTTCGCCGACGAGGACGGCCCCACCCTCACCGGCCTGTTCCGCCAGCAGTACCGGGGCGGCCGTTACTCGTGGGGCTACCCGGCGTGCCCCGACCTGACCGACAACGTCGCCGTCGCCCGCCTGTTGGACGCGGAGCAGATCGGCGTCGAGGTCAGCGAGGAAACAGCGTTCCAGTACCACCCGGAGCAGACGACCTCGGCCATCGTCCTGCACCACCCGCAGGCCAAGTACTTCATCGCCTGATCGCCTGCACCAAGCGGCTGATCCGCGATGCGTGCCACAGCGCGCAGCGGCAGATCTGGATCGAGAGGGGGACCACGCCGGGCTCCCGCTGAAACCGGGGCCAGGCCGTGGGCCGGATCAGAGGTCGTCGATAGGCCCCGGCGGGCCCTGTCGCATGAACCACTCCCAGCCGTAGACGGCGGCGAACTGCTCCATCCCGAGCTGGAAGGCAGACGTCGTCTCCGGGATCTGACTGGCGTGCGCTGCCATGGCCGCCCGCTTGCGCTCGAGCTGCGCGGTCACGTCGACGGTGGTGGTCAACAGGACGGTCGGCACGCCGATGTGGGAGCGGGCCAGGCCGAGGTCGCCGGCGAGGATCGCCTCCTCGACCAGGTGGGTCTCCACGAAGTGGAGGTACTCACGGTCGATGGTCACGTCATAGACCGTGGTGACGCCGGCCAGCACAGCGGCCCGGTGACCTGCTCGGTGCACCTGGATGTGGTCGGGATGGCCATAGATCCCGGTGTCGTCGTAGACGACGAGGGCGTCGGCCCGCTCTTCGACGAGCAACAGGGCCAGGCGCGACGCGACCTCCTCGACATCCGCTGACGCGAAGGCGCCTGGTGCAGCATTGGCCTCGTCGCCTGCCAGCCCGGAATCGCGGTACCCGAGGAACTCGACCCGGGCGACGTCCAGCAGGGAAGCCGCCCGGCGGGTCTCCTGCCGGCGCAAATCGGCAAGTAGCTCGACCGAGCTGCCAGCGTGGGGCAGACCGAGCTCGCCACTGGTGGCCACCACGAGCGTGACCCGGTGCCCGGCTTCGGCCAGCCGGAGCATGGTGCCGCCGGTGAAAATGGCCTCGTCGTCGGGATGAGCGTGGAAGAACACGATGACTGCGATGCAGGCAGTTTGCCCCTTGCCCCGCGGGCTGGCATACACCGTTCGCCGCACCACCGTCTAACTTCCAACGCAGAGGCGCCGGAGGGAGCGACATGGAACGAGTGGTGCTGGCCCGCAAGGAGAAGTCGATGATCGGCTACCGGTGGACCGGGGACGAGCCGAAGGACCTGAACGACATCGACCTGGCGGTGGAGCTCGGGGCGGTGTGGGAAGGCGACGAGCTGGTCACCCATGACATGAACTCGTTCGTCTGGCAGATGGAGCACATGGACGACGACTACATGATCGACAACGACTGATCCCCGGGTCAGCGGCCGCTGGCCGAGAAGTGCTGGTAGTCCTTGCCCGATGACCATGACCCGCCCCATCCCCAACCGACGGCGGCGAAGGCGGCCACCACCGGCCCGTCCCGGGTGATCAGGCCGGGAGTGGATGACGTGCGCGTGGTGTAGCCGGCCCCGGCCGGCGGAAACACGCCGGAGCGGGTGACGTAGGGGTTCTGCACCGGGTTGATGTCCATGGCCGAGCCATAGGCGTGTTCCGACCACCGGTCGGACCCTGCCGCGCTGCGGCAGTTGAAGCCCGAGGTGTTGTTGGCGGCCATCGAGCGGTCGTCGTCGGCGCCGTACTCGTCCACCAGGCGCATCCGCTCGACGGGGAAGCGAGCCCGGAACAGCCGCTCGAACACCCCGACGACGGCGTCGGCGTACCGCACGTTCACCACCAGCTCGCCCACCTGTGGGCGCCCGTCGAAGCCCCAGTGGGACACCTCCACGAGCCGGAGATCTCCCAGGCCTACCGGGCAGCCGGGCCTCCACGACGCCGTCATGCGGGCGGCAACGGCGTCGTCGATCACCAGGACCGAGCTCTCGAACGGCTCGGTGACGGGCGGGGCGCCTTTCGTTGTCGCCGGCGTGGGGACGGGCGCAGCGGTCGTGGAGGGCGCCGAGTTCGCCGAAATGGTCCGGGCAGGGCGGGTCGGCGACGGGGTCGCCTCCTGACCGGAAGGGGCGGTCGTGCCCGGCGCGGCGGTCACCGCGGGCGGGAGGACAGCCGAGGTGGTGGAGGAGGACGGCGCCGCCGTGGTCGTCGAGGAGGCGCTCGTAGCGACGGCCGAGGGCCGCTGGCCGTCAGCCGAACATGCGGCCATCCCGGCCACGGCGAGCAGCGCAGCCAGGGCACAGAACACTCGACGACCGTACCGGGTCGGCGGCTGTGCTGACTGCGCGCGCGGTCAGCCGCGCTTTTCTTCGGACGCCGGCGATGCGGCCAGACTGACCGGATGCAGGCTTCGCGCACAGCGACGTCCGGATGGCGGACGTGGATGGGCGCAGAGCCTGAGCGGGCTACCACCGGCAGTGTGGGGGCGTGATGTCGCCTCGGGCCGTCGGCGTCGGGCTGATCGCCGTGTCGGCGGCGTCGTTCGGGGCCATGGCGATCTTCGCCCGGCTGGCCTACGACGGCGGGGCCGACGTCGGTGCCGTGCTGTTCCTGCGCTTCGCCATCGCCGCCCCGTGCATGGCCGTGCTGCTCCGCCTCCGCCGACAGCCGTGGCCCCGGGGCCGGGTCCTCGCCGGTCTGATCGCCATGGGTGGCATCGGCTACGTGGGCCAGTCGCTGTCGTACTTCACCGCGTTGACGCTGGCGTCGGCCAGCCTGGTCGCCCTGCTGCTCTACGCCTACCCGGCCATCGTCACCGTCCTGTGCGCCGTGCTCTTCGGCGACCGCCTCACGCCGGTTCGCAGCGGAGCGCTCGTGCTGGCGCTCGCCGGTACCGCCCTCATCGTCGGCCCGGAGCTGTCGGGCCGGCCCATGGGCGTGACCCTCGGGGCGGCCGCCGCGGTCATCTACTCGGTCTACATCCTGGCCGGCAGCCGGCTCACCCCGCTGGCCGGCGCACTCCCGTCGGCCGCCGTGGTGGTGGCCTCGGCGGCGGCGGTCTACGCCGTCGTGGCGCTGGTGCAACGGCCGTCGTTCCCGACGACGCCGGGGAGTTGGGTCTCGGTCGTCGCCATCGCGCTGGTATCGACCGTCGTGGCCATCACCACCTTCTTCGCCGGCATGGAGCGGCTGGGCGCAACCGACGCGTCGACGCTGTCGACCATCGAACCGGTGGTGACAGTTGTCCTCGCCTGGGCCGTGCTCGGCGAGCGGCTGTCGGCGGCCCAGGTGGCCGGCGGCGTGCTGGTGCTCACCGCCGTTGTCCTCCTGGCCCGGGCCACCTCGGCCGCACCCGGGGCGCTACCCCTTGACGCGCCGGTGCCCCCGTCGTAACAATGCCTCCGGGCGAGACCTGCCGCCTGACCTCACCGGGCCCACCCAGCGGACCCATGACGAGGCAAAGGGGAGTGCATCCTCGGGTCGCTGTCGGGTCAGCCCGGTGCGGACGGAGGTGCTGGGGCTCGGCCCGTACCGCGGAGGGACCGTGACAGCAGACAGGGGCTTCAAGCGGCTCGTGCGGGCGCGCGCCCGCCGGACCGGCGAGTCCTACGCGTCCGCCCGGCGTGCCCTTCTCGCCACACGATCGGAGGACCGGATGACGGTGGTGCAAGTGGATGGCGACGCGCCGGTGAAGGTACTGGTCGAGGGGGTGAACACGGTGGAAGCGGAGCGGACCTTCGTCCTCCTCAAGGAGACGGGAGGTGAGCGCCGTCTGCAGGTGTTCATCGGGCCGCCCGAGGCGACAGCCATCGCCTTCGCCATGCAGGGCGTCCCGACGGTGCGGCCCAGGACCTACGACGCGCTGAAGCAGACCGTCGAGGCCCTCGGCGGCCGCCTGGACCGTATCGTTGTCGGCTGGCGGGCCGAGACCACCACGTTCACGGCTGACGTGGTTGTGCTGCTACCCGATGGGGCCGAGCGCCATTTCGACTGGCGGGTCTCCGACGCGCTGGCGATCGCCGTTCGGTGCACCCCGCCGCCAGCTATTCTGGTCCCGAGCGCGTTGCTGTGCAGTTGAGCGAGGTTTGCCCGGATCAGCCGGAGGAGAGGACGGCGCGAGCCACCAGGTCAGTGCCGAAGGCGGTGAGGATGGCGAGGTAGAGCAGGCCGGTGGCCGCCATCACGGCCGAGTACGCCCGCTCCTTGAGGGCAGCCTTGGTCACGCCGGTCAGGATCAGGGTCGACACTGCACAGGTGGCCCAGAACCAGCCCAGCAGCCCGCCGTAACCGTCGTCGATGGTGCCCGAGAAGACCGAGAACATGCCGGTGGGCCAGAGGAGGGCGGCGACCTCGAGCGGCCACACCAGGGCGAGCCACCGGTTCAGCTCGAGCAGCGGCGCCCGGCCCAGCCCGGGCTGCACCAGGTACCAGTGGCCGAGCAGCATGGCGTCGGTGACGGCGCCGAGGAAAGCGGCGCCCACCAGCGTGCGCACCACAGCAAGCACGTCGGGGCCGCCGGCGGCGAGGCCGGCGCCCACCAGGCCCACGGCGCCGATGATGGGCGCGACAAGGTCGGCCACGGGCGGGAACTCGGGGACACTGGCATCGGGCCCCGACTGCTCCCGCTCGATCCCGGTCATGGCCGCCACCCGGGCCGTGCGCCGTGCATGGCGGGCCCGCTCCCCCGCCACGCCAGCCCGCCGCCGGACGATGGACAGGACCAGCGCGGCCCCGCTTGTCCCGGCCACCAGGGCCGCGCTCGCATCGCGCACAGGCACCGGTCCGAACATCCGACCCACCACCACGGCGCCGATGGCCATCACCACGTACGTGCCCCGCAGCAGCCACCCGTAGCCGATCCCCACCTGGCGCCGGCGGGTTGTGACCCACAGGAACAGCAACCCCCCGGTCGCCCACTGGAGCAGCACTGTGGCCGCGTCGAGGCGGATCATCCCCGAGCCCGCACGTGGCGCTCGCCAGCCGCCTCCGACTGTTCGTGCGACACACAGGTCGGGCTACCGGACGCTGACACCGCAGAGACGTTGCCCCCGAGCGCCGCTCGCGCAGGGGTGATCACGAAAGGGCGGTCGTCGCTGCACCGTCAACCGTGAGGGCGGCACCGCTCACGAAGCCGGCGGGCTGCGAGCAGAGGAAGGCCACCACCTTGCCGAAGTCGTCAGGATCACCCATGGTGCCGCCGCCCCCGAGCTCGCGCATGCGCTCGGTGTCGTGCGGGCCGGGGAGCACCAGGTTCAGGGTGACGCCGTCGCCGGCGAGGTCGGCGGCCGCCGTCTTGGCCCAGGCCCACAGGCCGGTGCGCGCCGTGTTCGACAGGGCCAGGTGGCCCGCCGGTTGGCGCACGTAGTACGAGGCGATGAGGCAGATCCGGCCCCAGTGGGCGGCCCGCATGTGGGGCGCAGCCTCCCGCACGAGGCGGATCGACGTGAGCAGGTTGGCGTTAAGGGCGGCCAGCAGCTGGTCGTCGTCGACCTCAAGCGCTCGCCCCGGCGGCGGGCCGCCTGCGTTGCCCACCAGGACGTCGAGGCGGCCGAACCTCGCCATGGTGGCCTCGACCAGCCGGGCAGGGGCGGCTGGATCGGTGACGTCGTCGACCAGACCGAGCGCATCGGGAGCGCCGGCGGCCAGCAGCGCCGCCTTGGCTTCGAACACGGCGTCGGCGCCGCGGGCGCAGATCACCACCCGCGTCCCCTCGGCGGCCAGGGCGGACGCTGTCGCGAGCCCCAGTCCCTTCGATGAGGCGGTGACGAGGGCGACGCGCCCGGACAGCCCGACGTCCACGTCAGGCCACGACGGCCAGGTCATGCAACACCGTGTTGAGCGACTCCGGCCCGGCGTCGGTGGCCACCACGATGTCCTCGATCCGGGCTCCCCAGCGCCCCTCGACGTAGATGCCGGGCTCGATCGAGAAGGCGTGGCCCGCCACCAGGGCCTCGCAGTTCCCGCCCACCAGGTAGGGGTCCTCGTGCTCCTCGAGCCCGATGCCGTGGCCGGTGCGGTGCACGAACTGCGGGCCGTAGCCGGCCTCCTCGATCACCCGCCTGGCGACGCCGTCGATGTCCTCGCACGGTGTGCCCACCACGGCGGCCTCGACGGCCGAGGCCTGGGCCCGCTGGACGGCGGCGTAGAGGTCCCGGAACTCAGCCGGCGGAGGGCCGGTGAACACGGTGCGGGTCGTGTCCGAGCAGTAGCCGTCGACCGTGCCCCCGAAGTCGCACACCACGGCCTCGCCTTCGCCGATGATGCGCGGGCCCGGCTCGTGGTGGGGGCTGGCCGAGTTGGGGCCGCTGCCCACGATCACGAAGTTGATCCGGTCGTGGCCCTCGGCCCGCAGCCGGGCGTGGAGATCGGCCGCCACGTCGGCCTCGGTGCGGCCGACCAGTCTGACCTCGCCGGCCACGAGGGCGGCGGCCACCCGGTCGGCGGCGGCCGCAGCCCGGCGCAGGGCGGCCACCTCCTCGTGGTCCTTCACCGCCCGCAGCGGGCCGGTGACCACGGACGCCGCCTGCCACGAGACGGCTCGCAGGGAGGCCTGCAACTGGAGCACGAAGGTCGCCCATGTGCGGTCGGACACGGCAAGTCGGTGGCGGGCGCCCACCAGCTCCGACACCACCTCCACCGGGTCCTCCGTCTCGCTCCATGGCCGCAGGCCGAACAGGCCGGGGTCGTGCTCCACGCGGGGCGCCTCCAACCGGGGCACGACCAGGGTGGCATCGCCATCGGCCGGGAACACCAGCATGGTGAGGCGCTCCAGCGGCATGGCCTCGTAACCGGTGAGCCACGGGAGATCGGCGCCGAGGGAGAGCAGGAGGGCGTCGACGCCGAGTGCCTCCATGCGCGCCCGCACTCGCTCCACCCGCTCCGCCCGGCTCATGTTGGCAGCGTAAAGGGAACCGCCCGTGAACGAGGAACCGCCCGAGGTCGCTCTCGACCGGATCGGACGCGACGGGCCGAACCGCTGGTCAGCGGGCCGTTGCGCCTGCTGCCTCGCGGGCGTGGTAGCTGGAGCGGGTGAGGGGTGACGCCTGGACGTGGGCGAAGCCCATGGCGGCGCCGGCGTCGGCCAGCCGGTCGAACTCGTCGGGGTGCCACCAGCGGGCCACCGGCAGGTGCCCGGCCGTGGGGCGCAGGTACTGGCCGAGGGTGACGATGTCGACCCCCACGCCGCGCAGGTCGGCCAGCGCGCCGAGCACCTCCGGCTCGGACTCGCCCATGCCGAGGATGAGCCCGGACTTGGTGGTGAGCCCGGCGTCCTTGGCGCGGGCCAGCACCGACAGGCTGCGGGCGTAGGAGGCGGACGGCCGTACTGCCCGCTGCAGGCGGGCCACCGTCTCCAGGTTGTGGTTCAGTACCTCGGGCCGGGCGGCGAAGATGGTGGCCAGGGCGCCGGCGTCGCCCTTGCAGTCGGGGATCAGCACCTCCACCCCCGTGCCCGGGCAGCGGGCGTGCACGGCGTCGATCGACGCCGCGAATGCGGCGGCGCCGCCGTCCGCCAGGTCGTCGCGCGCCACGGCCGTGATCACCGCGTGTCCGAGGCCCATCGCCGCCACGGCGTCGGCGACGCGATCGGGCTCGGCCCCGTCGAGCGCCTCGGGATGACGGGTGTCCACCAGGCAGAACCCGCAGCCGCGGGTGCAGCGCGAGCCGTTGATCATGAATGTGGCCGTGCCGGCCGACCAGCACTCGTAGATGTTGGGGCAGCCCGCTTCCTCGCACACGGTGGTGAGCGAACGGTCCCGCAGGTCGCGCCTGAGGGCCTGGTAGGCGGGACCCATCTCCGCCTTCGCCCGGAGCCAGTCCGGCTTGCGCTGGTCGAGGGCGAGCCCGGCGGCCACGTCGACACCGGCGCCCGCGAGGCGCCCGAGCAGGCGGACGGGAACGCCGACGGCAGCGCCAGCAAGGCCGGCGGACGCAGTGACGGCTGATACTGACGCTGACGCTGATCCGCAGGGTACGCCCTCGACACCTGCGGACGGTCGGGCCCTGCCCGACAACGCCTCGACACCTGCGGACGCGCCACGCCACGCCACGTCCTGGCGCTCCACCCCGGAGCGACCCCACCGCTCGCCTGCGCGGGCAGCAACCGCGTCGACGACCTCGCGCATGGTGACGTGCAGCCCCTCGGCCGCCAGCGAGGTGACACCGCTGCCGACAAGGCCGCACGGCACGATGTGGTCGAAGCGCGAGAGGTCGGGGTCGACGTTGAGGGCGAAGCCGTGCATCGACCGTCCGCGCGTGATGCGCACGCCGACGGCGGCGATCTTTCGCTCCCCCAGCCACACGCCCGGGAAGCCGGGGGCGCGGGCGGCGCCGGCCAGGCCGAGGTCGGCCAGGGCATCGATCACCACCTGCTCGACGGCGTGGACATGGGCGGTGGTGGCGCCGGGGGCGGGCGGCACCGACAGCACCGGGTACCCCACCAGCTGGCCGGGCCCGTGCCAGGTGACGTCGCCGCCCCTGTTGGTGCGCACGAGGTCCCCCGGCAGGTCGGCCGGCGCCACGAGCACGGAGTCGAGCGTCCCCCGCACGCCGAGCGTGTAGACGCTCGGGTGCTCGAGGAGCAGCAGATGGTCGTCGGCCGATCGGGCGTGCAGGGCGCTCTGGAGGGCGTGGGCGTCCGCGAAGGTGACCCGCCCGAGCCAGCGGGCCCGGAGCGGGCCCTCGTTCATCGGCGGACCATCCGTGCCGGATGTCCCGCCTCTGAAGGCCCGATGGACCGGCCTCCCGCGCCGGTCACTGGCGCACCATCCCTGCGGGATGCCGCACCGTGAGTTGCTCGATGGACCGGCCTCCCGGGCCGGTCATGCCAACTCCTGGCTCCAGTCCCTCGTCTCCAGGATCTCGCGGAGCCGGGCGAGGAAGGCGGAGGCGTACGCACCGTCGAATGCCCGGTGGTCGAAGGCGATGGCCAGGTTGCCGACGGGATGGACGGCCACGCCGTAGCCCCCGCCGGGCAGGGCGACCGCGACCGGCTTCGGCTTCACGCCGTCGGTGGACAGGATGGCGACCTGGGGCTGGTTGATGATCGGTGCGGTGAGGAAGGTGCCGTACCCACCCGGGTTGGTGATGGTGAAGGTGCCACCCGAGATGTCGTCGGCGCTCAGCTTCTTGGACCTGGCCCGACCGGCCAGGTCACCGATGTCGCGGGCCAGCGGCCGCAGCCGTTTGTCGTCGGCGTCGTGCACCACCGGCACGATGAGGCCCTCGTGGGCGAGGTCGACGGCCACGCCGAGGTTCACGTAGTGGTGCACGATCAGCTCGTCGTCGCCCACCGTCGCGTTGACCGAGGGGAAGTCGTGGATGGCGTCGACCACGGCTCGGGCGATGAACGGGAGGTAGGTGAGGCTGACACCCTCCTCCTCCTTGAAGCGGGCGCGGGCGGGGAGGCGGACTCGATCGACCGCCTCGTAGTCGACCTCGATGACCACCAGCGTGTGGGCCGACGTGTCGAGCGACCGGCGCATGTGCTCGGCCGTCCGCCGGCGGATCTTCGAGAACGGCACCGACTCGTCCTGGCCCGAGACCCGCCCGGGAGCGACCCCGTTCCCGGCGGCCGCGTCCGTCCCCGGGGTAGGTCCAGGTGCGGCCGTGGCGACTGCCGCGGCGTCGGCGGCAGAGGCCGCCGGCTGCGTCGAGGCGGGGCGGGCGGGGCCGCCCGCTCCGAGGCGGTCGATGACGGCGAGCACGTCGGCGCGGGTGATGCGGCCGCCGGCGCCGGTGGCGCTGATCTCGTCGGGGCGCAGGCCGTGCTCGTTGAGCAGGCGGCGCACGACGGGCGAGAGCACCCGGCCCTCGACGCCTGCCGTGGCGCTGCCACCACTGGCGGCGGGGACAGGCTGCGGGGTGGGCGTAGGGGCGGGGACGGGCGCCGGCTGCGGGGCCACGTCCTGCTCCTGCTCGTCGACGACGGCACCACTGGCGCCTGCCGTCCCGGTTCCGACCGCCTCGTCGCCGGACGGCTTGGCCGGGGCGGCGCCGTTGCCTTCGACACCCGCGTCAGCGCCGGCCGGTGCCGCCTCAGCGCCGCCGGCGGCGGATGCCGGCTGACCGCCGTCGGTGATGACGGCGAGCTTGGCGCCCACGTCGGCCGTCTCCCCTTCCTGCACGAGGATCTCCGCCAGGACCCCGGCCACCGGCGACGGCACCTCGGAGTCGACCTTGTCGGTCGACACCTCGAAGAGGACCTCGTCCTCGTCGACCGCGTCGCCGACCTTCTTGGCCCACCGGGTGATGGTGCCCTCGGTCACCGTCTCGCCCAGCTGCGGCATCGTGATGTCGGCCATCAGGCGTGCAACCCCCTGCCGGTCAGCGCCAGCATCGTCTCCCCGAACGTCTCCGAGAGGCTCGGGTGGGGCTGGATGAAGGCCGCCACCTCGTCAGGGGTGGCCTCCCAGTTCACAGCCAGGTAGCCCTGGCCCAGTTGCTCGGTGACCCACGGCCCGGCCATGTGGACGCCGAGGATGCGCCCCGCCCGACCGTCCGGGCCCTTCTCGGCGATCACCTTCACCAGGCCCTCGGTCTCACCCACGATCATGGCGCGGCCGTTGCCGGAGAACGGGTCCTTCTTGGTGACCACGTCGAAGCCGGCGGCGGTGGCGGCCTCCTCGGTCATGCCGGCGAAGGCCACCTCGGGATGGCAGTAGATGCACCACGGGACCTTGCCGTAGTCGACCGGCAGCGGTGACTCGCCGAGGATGTCCTTCACGGCGACGATCGCCTCGGCGAAACCCACGTGGGCCAGTTGCGGCGTGGCGATCAGGTCGCCGACGGCGTAGACACCGGCCTCGGTTGTGCGGCACAGATCATCAACCTTCACGAAGCCCCGGTCGTCAACCTCGACCGCGGCGCCGTCGCCGAGGAGGCCGTCGGACAGCGGGCGCCGGCCCACGGAGACGACCACGGCGTCGACGGTGACCTGCTCGCCCTCGCCGAACAGCACAGTGGTACCCCCGCCGTTCTGCGGCTTGTGGCCGGACACCTGCACGCCGAGGCGCACGTCGATACCCCGCTTCTTGAACGAGCGGGCCACCACGGCGACCACGTCCTCGTCGCAGCCGGGCAGCATGCGGGGGAGGGCCTCGAGCACGGTGACCTGCACGCCGAGGTCGCTCATCATGGAGGCGAACTCACAGCCGATGGCGCCGGCGCCGATCACCGCTGCGGTGGCGGGAAGCTGCTCGAGCGCGAGCACCTCGTCGGAGGTGAGCACGATGCCGCCGTCGACGTCGAACCCCGGGATGGTGCGGGGCACCGACCCGGCGGCCAGGATCACGGAGGTGCCCGTGAGCACGGTGCCGTCGTCGATCTCGACGGTGTGCTTGCCGACCAGCCGCCCCGTGCCGACGAAGGTGGTGATCTTCCGGCGCTTCATCAGGCCCTCGAGGCCCTTCCAGAGCTGGTTGACCACCTGCTGCTTGCGCTGCTGGCTCACCGAGAACTCGATGGTGGGCGGGCCCACTTGGACGCCGAACTCCTTGGCCCCCGACACCGTGCGGAAGACGGTGGCCGTCTCGAGGAACTCCTTGGCCGGGATACAGCCCCGGTGGAGGCAGGTGCCGCCGACCTTGTCCTTTTCGACCAACGCGACCGACAGGCCGGCGCCCGCGGCGTAGAGGGCGGCTGCGTACCCACCCGGCCCGCCCCCGATGACGACGACGTCGTACTGCTGTGCCGTTCGGACCACCTCCCCTTCCGGTGGCCAGCCTAGTGACGGCCTGTCGGGTCGGTTTCCGGGGCCCGGCGCGGGCCGGGCTCAGATCTTGGTAAAGGCCTGGGCGGCCAGGACCGTCCCGACGACGACGATGACGGCGCCGGTGACGGTGGGCAGCACCCGGTCGACCACGAGCAGCCGGTCGCGCCAGGTCGAGGTCCGGGCACGACGCTCGAGCGCTCCCCTGGTCTTGAGCAGGAGCAGGCCGGCCCCAGTGAGGGTGAGGGCCATCCCCACGCCGTAGGCGAGGACGAGAACGACCCCGAACCAGGTGCGGTGGAGGGCGATGGCGCCGAGGATCACCACCACGGCTGACGGGCTCGGCAGGAAACCGCCCACGAACCCGATGGCCAGCATGCTGCCTACGGTGAGCGGCCGGCCGTCGTTCAGTGGAGCATGGCTGTGACTGCGCCCGCCATGGGAGTGTGACGTGGCGCCGCGGTCGTTGTCGCCGTGGTCGTGCGCGTGGTCGTTATCGCCGTGGTCGTCGTGGGCGTGGTCGTCGTGGGCGTGGTCGCCGTGGGCGTGGTCGCCGACGGGCGCGTGGGCGTCGTGGTCGTGACCGGCGTCGTGGGGATGGTCGTGATCGTGGTGCGCATGGGTGTGCCCGGCGCTCGCCGCAGGCCGGGTCCTCCGCTGGCGCCACGCCCGGATGAGCAGGCCGGCGCCGATGGCGGCCAGCATGAGTCCACTGGCCAGGCCGAGGTAGGGGTACAGCCGCTCCGGCGCCACGATCGTCGAGGCGGAGATGGCGATCCCGAGGACGAGCACGCCGAGGGTGTGCGTGAGGGTCACCGTGACGGCGATGAGACCGGCTTGGCGCATCGAGCCCTCCTGGCCGACCAGATAGGCGGCCATCACCGTCTTGCCGTGGCCAGGGGCGAACGCATGGATCGCTCCCAGCAGGGTCGACAGCGCGACGGCCGCGAGACCGAAGCTGAAGGTGAGCTCCTGGCGGGCCACGAACGAGGTGAACGCCTTGGTGGCCCGGTCCACGCCGCGGGGCAGGGGCGACGACGGTGAGCGCACTGCCGTGCCGCCGGCCGCCAGGGGCGGCCCGCCGGGTGTCACCGTGAACCGCACGGTCCGTTCGTCGAGGGGAGCCTGCAGCAGGTTCTCCGGATAGGCGGTGAGCTCGGCGCTCAGCGACGTCGCACGAAGGCGCTCGCCGGCGAGGGTGACGCGGTCCCCCACCGCGCTGATCTCACGCCATCCGGTGCGGTCGATGTAGTTGGAGCTGCTGTAGGCGACCGTTCCACCGGTCTGCAGATCGGCGGGTCCATCGAACGTACACGTGAGGCGTAGGGTCGTGAGCCCGGCTTGGCCTTCGGGGAACGAGAGCGTGGACGACCGGACCGTCATGTCGGTAACACGGTCGTCGATGAGCACACTCGACTTTTGACGGATGTCGTCGCAACGACTGCGCCTGAAGGCCATGAGCTCGGCATCGTCGGTGGAACCGTTGCCGTCCGCATCGATCTCCGACTTCGTCTGGAAGGCGGGGATCTCGGCCATGTCAAGGACGAATCTGACCTCGACGGCGTCGGCCCGCACGACGACACCGCTGTAGGTGTTCACCGTGAAGTTGCCGAGCGGGTGGGCGTCCGCCGGCGACGCCGGCCCGAGCAGGACGACTGCCAGCACGCCGAGGGCTGCGAGCGCCTGGACCAGGCGCAAGCCCGGCTGCCGTTCGTCGCACACATGGTGTCTACGTGGCGTCGGATCATCCAGATGACCGGCCGGGCCGTAGAACCACGTGGTGCGCACTTCCGCCTCCCGGCCGCTGGCCCGCCTGGCCATCCCGTTCGTCGGCGCCCTGGTCGTCCTGACCGGCGCCTGCTCTGACGACACCCAGCCTGCGACTGCGCCCACCACGACGTCCACCTCGGCCGCCCCGGGCACGCCCGACGAGGCGGGAGCGGCGACCCCGCAGGCGTCGCCCCGCGAGGCGGCCGAAGCACTGCTCACTGCTGAGAAGTCGGGCGATCACGCCGCGTCGTACCGGCTCCTCACGGCCGGTGCCCGCAAGGAGCTTTCGCCCGGGGCGTGGGCCCGTCGCCGCAGCGAGGTGCCCGCCGTCACCGGCTTCAGCGTCGAAAAGGCCGAGGGCGACACGGTCGTGACGGTCGTCGACCACGAGCCCGGCCTCGATCCCTTCATCGGCCTCAGCCCGGCGAAGGAGCGCCAGACCTGGCGTGCCCGCAAGGAGGGCGGCGGGTGGCTTCTCGACCCCGAGCCCGAGGTGAAGGCCTTGTACCCGGCGGCCGCCGACGCGCCGCCCGCAGCCCTGGCGTGGGCCAAGGCGGTCCAGGCATGCGACGCCGCCGCCGTGCGCTCCGCCCAGGCCGTCGAGGTTCTGTACGGCACGAGCGACGCCCCGAACGGGCTCTGCAAAGCGTCCGGCACGCTGGCGGTGGGAGCGGTCGGGTCGCTCGATGCCGGGCCGTCGTCGCAGGAGTTGGTGGCCCAATACGGCACAGAAGCGCTCGAGTGGGCACGCACCGTTCCCGTTACCGGGGGTCCCCGCCCATTCCATGTAGTCCTTGCACCGATCGGCTCCGTATGGAGAGTGGTCGGCGTCTTCGAACCGTGAACCGACGAACCGTGAACCGACCGACGACACCGAAGGGGAGAGCCTTGCGAATTCAAGGAAAGCTGCTGGCGGCAGGAACTGCCGTCGCCACCATGGGACTGGCCGGGATATCCGGCGGGTTGCCCGCCACCGCGTCGAGCCACCGCGAGGCGCCGCTGATCAGCCAGGACCCGGTGGCCGACAACACCGACGTCTACCTGTTCCGGGACCCGGTCGACCCGACCAAGGTCGACATCATCGCCAACTTCATCGGGCTCGAGCAGCCCGCCGCCGGCCCCAACTTCGTGCGGTTCGGCGACGACGTGCTGTATGAGATCCACGTCGACAACGACGGCGATGTCCAGGCTGACATCACCTACCAGTTCCGGTTCCGCACCACGGTCCGCAACCCGAACACGTTCCTCTACAACACCCAGCAGCTGACCACGCCCGGCGACATGGACCGCAACGTCGTACAGACGTACTCGGTCCGCCAGGTGAACGAGAACGGCACGAGCACCATGCTCGTCACCGACGCCCTCACCCCGCCCGAGAACATCGGCCCCCGTTCGGTTCCCGGCGACTACGAGGCCACCCTGGCCCAGCCGGCCGTCGCCACCTTCGGCACCGGCGCCACCGCCGGCAAGGCGTTCGCCGGCGCCCGCAAGGACGCTTTCTACGCCGACCTGGGCTCGGTGTTCGACCTGCTGGGCGTTCGCCCGGCGCCGTTCAACACGCTCCACGCCATCGACCAGCCGGCCGAGCCGGCGCGCGACGGGCTGGCCGGCAAGAACGTGCACACGATCAGCCTCCAGCTGCCCATCGCGTCGATCACCAAGAACGGCAACGTCCCCACGGTCGTGGACTCCAAGGACTCGGTCATCGGCGTCTACACATCCACCAACCGCCAGCGGGTGCGGGTTCTGTCGCCTGCCGGGGCCACGCCCCGCACCGCCGGCAAGTGGGTCCAGGTGAGCCGCCTGGGCATCCCGCTGGTCAACGAGGTGCTGATCCCGCTCGGCCTCAAGGACAAGTGGAACGCCACCGACCCGGCCGACGACGGCCAGTTCTTCGGCAACATCCTCGACCCCGAGCCCACCAAGCTGATCGGTGCGCTCTACGACGAGGCCTACGTCGACAAGGCGACGAAGGTGCCCCCGGGCGGCGCCGCCAACCGGCCCGACCTCATTCTGCTCCTGACGGGCCAGCTCATCGGCCTTTCGGCTGCCAACGCCCTGCCGCCGGCCGACCTGCTGCGCATCAACCTGGCCCGACCGGCCGACCCGGTGGCCAACATCAACAGCACGGCCAACCGGATGGGCGCCCTCGACGGGGACATCACCGGCTTCCCCAACGGCCGGCGCCTGCGTGACGACGTGGTGGACATCGAGTTGAAGGTGCTGTCCGGCCTGCTCCTCGGCGCCCCCTACAACGACGGCGCCAACCCGCTGCTCGGCGACGCCGTCAATGCCAGCGACCGCCCGTACCTGAGCGTGTTCCCCTACCAGGCCACGCCCATCAGCGGCTTCGACCAGAACGACCAGGCCGACCCGCTGGTCCCGTAGGGCCACCCTCCCCACCCACCTCATGCACTCCCGCCGCCGCCTGGCCATCGTGGCCGGACTCGCCGTGCTCGCCGTCGCCCCGGGCTGTTCCCGGGGCGACGGCGGCGGCGGAGCCGTCCCCGCAGCCACGTCCCCCTTCGTGGCCGTCGACCCGGCCAGCACCTCGCCGACCGACCAGGCGATCGCGAAGGCACAGGACCAGCTGCGGCTGGACGGCAACGACAGTGCCCGCCTGGCGCTCGCACAAGCCTTCCTCCAGAAGGTCCGTGAGACAGGTGACCCTACCTTCTACACGCGGGTCGAGGCCCTCCTGAAGGAGACGGCCCGGGACCGCGAGGACGACCCGACGGTGCTGGTGGCCCAGGGCTCGCTGGCCCTGGCCCGCCACGAGTTCGAGGACGCCCTCGAGCTCGGCCACGAGGCGACGGCGGCGGCACCCGGCAATGTGGCCGCGTTGGGCGTGGTGGTCGACGCCCTGAATGAGCTCGGCCGCTATGACGAGGCCCTCGAAGCGACCCAGGCCATGGCCGACGCCCGGCCCAGCCTCTCGAGCCTGGCCCGGGTGTCGTATGCCCGGGAGCTGCGGGGCGACATCCCGGGCGCCGTCGCCGCCATGACACAGGCGGTGACAGCCGGCGCAGGATCGGGCGAGAACGTCGCCTATGTGCAGGTGCAGCTGGGCAACCTGCTGCTGACGTCCGGCGACGTGACCGGCGCCGAGGCGTCGTACGCGGCCGCCGAGCAGTCCTTCCCCGGGTTCCCCCTCGCCAAGGCGGGCGTGGCCCGGGCGTTGGTTGCCCGGGGTGAACCGGGGGCGGCGGCCGACCTGCTGGCCGACGTCGTCGAGGTCCTCCCGACGGCCGAGCACGTCATCGCCCAAGGTGACGCCCTCGCCGCCGCCGGGCGCACGAAGGAGGCGGCCACCGCCTACGAACTGGTGGGCGCCATCGCCAAGCTGTACCGGGCCAATGGTGTCAACGTCGATCTCGAACTGGCCCTGTTCGCCGCCGATCACACCCCGGGCGACGCCACCGTGAAGCAGGCCCGCCAGGCTGTGAAACAGCGGCGGAGCGTGGCCGGCCACGATGCCCTCGCCTGGAGCCTGTTCACCGCTGGCAAGCCGGCCGAGGCATGGCCCGAGGCCGAACGTGCCCTAGCCCTCGGCACCCGCGACCCGCAGGTCAACTTCCATGCCGCCTCCATCGCTCTGGCCCGTGGCCAGCGGGCTGTCGCCGCCCGCCACCTGGCCGTGGTGCTCGAGACCAACCCCCGCTTCTCGGCTGCGCTGACGCCCGACGTGACCCGTCTGGCCGGCCAGCTCGGCCTCACTGTGCCCCCGCCCCTGCAATGAGCGTTTCCCGGCGCCGTCCTCGACGGCTGCCGGTTCCGTAGACCACACGACGCTTGCGACGGCTCCGCCGCCGGGCAACTCCAGGAAGGCTCCGCCTTGCAACCACGTTCGCGCTCCCGCCGGATCATCCGTATCGCCGCTCTCGGCGCGTTGGCGACAGGACTGCTCGTTGGCCCTGCCGGCGCCGTCCACTGGCCGTTCTTCGGCGGGGACGCCGGCCGGTCCGGTTATCAGCCGGTCGACGAGGGCTCCGGCCCCATCGACTTCCTCTACGCCAAGACCGGCGCCGAGGACCGTAACATCGTCACCTCCATCCTTACCGGTGCGGGCATGCCGGCCGAACAGCGGGTGGTCTACGGCACCGCCGACGGCCGCATCCACATCCGCAAGCTGCTCGACGGCGCCGTCGTCGGGGCGGCTGCCGGCGTCGACGTGAGCGACCAGCCGAACGCGTTCGGCGACGGGGCCGTGGGCAGCGCCAGCTTCACCGAGACGTCGATGGGCGCCGCCCAGGGCCAGGTGTACGCCCCGCACAACGACGCCGCCGGCGTGAGCATCGCCCAGGTGGACGAAGCCACCGGCACGCTGGTGCAGGACGTGCCCATTCCCGCCGCCGCCGGATTCGACGTCAACAGCTCCGCCCTCATGGGCCCGGCCGACGCCGCCGGCTCCCGCGCCCTGTTCTTCGTGGCCGAGAGCACAACCGGGACGCAGGCCCTGTTCCAGGTCCCCTTGACAAACCCCGCGACGACCGTAGCCGGCATCGGGACAGCCACCAGGACGCCCGACGTCAAGGCCAACCCCGAGGCCAGCCCCTCCCTCGCCTTCCTCGAGGCGCCCGGTGGCACCGGCGCCGCCGTGGCCCACGTGGCCGTGGGCACTCTGGACGGCAAGGTGCTCACCTTCGCCGCCACCAACCTGGTGGCCGGCCCCTCGGCCCAGATCGCAGGCGCCAACGACGAGGTACAGACCCCGTCGGTGCCGGTGAGCGACACCGGCCTCACGCCGGGCAGCGCCGGGAGCAACGCCACCAAGGCGCCGTTCCTGTACGTGGCCAGCTCGGTCAACTCGCAGTTCGACGACGGGGCCACGCGGGTCCACCGCCTGACCCAGGCCGGCAACGCCGCCACCTTCACCGAGGTGGAGAGCGGCCTCCTGCCCGGCTCCCCTTCGTCGGCCCTCGCCATCGACCAGGAGATCGTCAACGGCGTGCCCGAGGCGCTCGCTTCGGTCTTCGTGGCCACCGAGGCCAACCTCTACGCGGTGCGGACCACCGACCTGGCGGTGACGGCCCGGCGCAGCCCGACCAACAGCCTCATCGGCGGGCTCAGCGGCTTCGGCGCCACCGTGCCGGCGGCCAGCGGGGACCTCGTCTTCATCTCCACCGACAGCGGCCAGCAGGTCGTGCTCGCCAGCGCCACCCTCCAGCCCGTGGCCACCTCCGACTTCACTGCGAACGTGGCGAGTGCCGGCTCCGTTACGTCGATAGGCCAGCCCTCCATCAGCCGCCGGTTCCTGCAGTTCGCCAGCGACAAGGGGCTGTTCGTCTACCGCTTCCGCGACCTCGGGACCACCACCACCACCACCACGACTACCACGACCGCCCCGACCACCCCGACCACCGGGCCGACGACCACGCCCACCACCGCAGCGCCGCCCGTCGTGGCGCCCATTCGGAACGGGTACTGGCTGACGGCGACCGACGGCGGCGTGTTCGCCTTCGGTGACGCCCGCTTCTTCGGCTCCACCGGCGCCATCACGCTCAACAAGCCGATCGTCGGCATCGCCGCCACCGCGCCCGGCCGCCCCGGCGGCTACCGCCTGGTGGCCTCCGACGGTGGCATCTTCGCCTTCGGTGACGCCCGCTTCTTCGGCTCCACCGGCGCCATCCGCCTCAACCGGCCCATGGTCGGCATGGCCTCGACCCCGTCGGGCAACGGCTACTGGCTGGTGGCATCCGACGGCGGCGTGTTCGCCTTCGGTGATGCCCGCTTCTTCGGCAGTACGGGCGGCATCCGCATCAACAAGCCGGTCGTCGGGATGGCCTCCACCGCCACGGGCAGGGGGTACTGGCTCGTCGCCGCCGACGGCGGGATCTTCGCCTTCGGGGATGCCCGGTTCCTCGGGAGCACCGGCGGCCTGCCACTGTTCAAGCCGATCGTCGGCATCGACCGGGACGGCAACGGCGTGGGCTACACCATCACCGGCGCCGACGGCGGCGTGTTCGCCTTCGGCGACGCCAGGAACGTCGGCTCGGCGGCCGGCATTCCGCTCCGCTCGCCGATCGTGGGCCTGTCCACCGTGCGGTAGGGCCAGCTCCACCGCCACACCGCGAAGGGACCGCCCGGCTCGTCACGAGCCGGGCGGTCCCTTCGCGTTCAGCGGCTGGCGAGGAACAGCTGGAGGGCGCCGGCCGCCAGGATCAGCAGGCCGGTGAGGAGGGCGGCGATGATCAGCTTGCGCGTGCTCACCGGGCGATGCCGGCGTCGCAGACGTCCTGGGCTGCCCGGCGCTCCACACGGGTAGGCTAGCGATCACGCAGGGGAGCTCGGCGGTCCGGGCTGAGAGGCGAGTGCGTTGGCTCGCGACCCTACCGATGAGCAACCGGTCCGGTAATGCGGATCGAGGAGGCGTGACGATGATCGACGACCCGCTGGTGATCGCCGGGAGGACCTTCTCCTCGCGGCTGTTCCTGGGCACGGGCAAGTTCCCGTCGGCGCGGTCGCTCAGCGAGACGATCGCGTCGTGCGGCACGGAGATGGTGACGGTGGCCCTGCGGCGTGTCGACCCCACGGCCGACGAGGACATCCTCGACGCCCTGCCACCCGGCGTGCTGCTGCTCACCAACACGAGCGGGGCGGTCGACGCCGACGAGGCCGTCCGCCTGGCCCGCCTGGCCCGGGCGGCCGAGCTGCCCGACTGGATCAAGCTCGAGGTCACGCCCGACCCCCGCTACCTCCTGCCAGATGGGGTGGAGACGCTGAAGGCGGCCGAGGTCCTGTGCGCCGAGGGCTTCACGGTGCTGCCCTACGTGAACGCCGACCCGGTGCTGTGCAAGCGCCTGGAGGAGGTCGGCTGCGCCACCGTCATGCCGCTCGGCTCCTGGATCGGCTCCAACCAGGGCCTGCGCACCCGCGCCGCCCTCGAGATCATCGTGGAACAGTCGCTGGTGCCGGTGGTGGTCGACGCCGGCATCGGCGCGCCCAGCCAGGCGGCCGAGGCGCTGGAGCTGGGCGCTGACGCCGTCCTCGTCAATACCGCCATCGGCACCGCCGGCGACCCGCCCGCCATGGGCGCCGCCTTCCGCCTGGCCGTCGAGGCCGGCCGCCGGGCCTTCGTGGCCGGCCTGCCCGCCGCCCGCACCGGCGCCGAGGCCAGCTCGCCCCTCACCGGCTTCCTCTCGTGACCGCCCTCCCTTGCTTTCGAGTAAATAGCCACCGGATTCCGGTGGCTATTTACTCGGGAGTGGAGTCCCGCCAGTGACGTCGACCGTGCCGGTGGCGCTGGAGTCGCGGCCGGACGGGGTGCCGGCGGGGACAGCGGCGGCCGACCTGGTGGGCACCGACCTGGACTGGCTGCGGGCGCGGGTCGACACGGCCACGGCGGGGGACGTGGACCGGGCGCTGCGGGCCGCCCGCCCGACGCTTTCGGACTTCGCCGCCCTGCTGTCATCCGCCGCCGGTGACCGGCTCGAGGACCTGGCCCGGCGGGCGTCTGAGATCACCCTGCGGCGGTTCGGCCGCACGATCCACCTGTTCGCCCCCCTGTACCTGTCCAACGAATGCGTCTCGGTCTGCACCTACTGCGGGTTCTCGGCGGGCAACGAGATCGCCCGCCGCACGCTGTCGCCCGATGAGGTGGCGGCCGAGGCCCGCGCCCTCACCGCCCAGGGCTTCCGCCACCTGCTCCTGGTGGCGGGCGAGCACGCCCGCATCGTGAGCAAGGACTACCTGGTCGACTGCGT
>JBKJNA010000191.1:0-2779 GCA_046596195.1 Acidimicrobiales bacterium
CGGACCCCACACCAAACTGATCTACGGCCTCAGGACCAAGACGACGACGGCGTGACGGGCTCGCTCACCACCATTTTCACGCACTCGCCGCGCCCGCGCAGCGGGCATGGAAACTGACCTGTATCGGTCGGCGATGGCGGAACTGTTCGGTACCGTCGCCCCACTCGCACTGGTCAGCGGCGGGGAACTGTTCCGGTACGAATCGGCTGACCAGTCCGTCGGGCGTGGCCGGTGCGCGGCGCCTAACGTCGCGGCAATGGAGTTGCGGGCGAAGGTGCTCACCGTTTCGGATGGCGTGGCGGCCGGCACCCGCGAGAATCGCTCGGGCGCCGCCCTGGAGGAGACCCTTGCGGCGGCCGGCTTCTCCGTCGACGACCAGCGGGTGGTGGCCGACGGCGTGGAGACGGTGGCGCACGCCCTGCGCCAGATGACCCGTGGTTTCGCCGGCCTGGTGGCCACGACCGGCGGGACCGGTTTCGGGCCCCGCGACCTCACCCCCGAGGGCACCCTCGACGTGCTCGAGCGCCAGGCCCCCGGTCTGGCCGAGGCCATGCGCCTGGCCAACCCGCTCGGCCGCCTGTCTCGCGGCGTGGCCGGCACCATCGGTAAGGCACTCGTGGTCAACACCCCGGGTTCGCCGGCCGGCGCCGTCGAATGCATCGAGGCCGTGCTCGACGTGGTCCCCCACGCCCT
This sequence comes from Acidimicrobiales bacterium, assembly GCA_046596195.1. Taxonomy (GTDB): domain Bacteria; phylum Actinomycetota; class Acidimicrobiia; order Acidimicrobiales; genus JAHFUS01. The sequence continues at coordinate 694 of JBKJNA010000191.1, forward strand.
CGCCCTTCTCGCCGGTGAGACAACCGCCCACTGATGGCGTGTGGCCGCAGTACGGCCAGGTGGAGGATCATTGATCAGTGGCCACCGAGGTCGATGACGAGGGCTTTCTGGACCGGGCCATCGCGCGGGCGTCCACCGTGCGCCTGTTGTCGCCGCCCAATCCGTGGGTAGGAGCCGTGCTCGTGACCGCCGACGGTGCCGTCCACGAGGGCGCCACCGCCGCGCCTGGTGGGCCACACGCCGAGATCGAGGCGCTCACGTCGGCCGGTCCCGGTGCAGCCATCGGGGCGACGGTCTACGTCACCCTCGAGCCGTGCTCGCACCACGGCCGCACCCCGCCGTGCGCCGACGCCCTGATCGCGGCAGGCGTGGTCCGGGTGGTGGTGGCGGTGGAGGACCCCGACCCGCGCGTGCAGGGGCGGGGCATCGCCCGCATGCGGGCGGCCGGCATCGCCGTGGAGGTCGGCCTGCGGTCGGCCGAAGTGGAGGCCCAGCTGGCGCCGTATCTCAAGCACCGCACCACCGGCCGGCCCTGGGTCGTGCTCAAGATGGCGGCCACGCTCGACGGCCGCATCGCCGCAGCCGACGGGTCGAGTCGCTGGATCACCGGCGAGGCGGCCCGCGACGACGCCCATCGCCTCAGGGCCGAGAGCGACGCCGTCCTGGTGGGCGCCGGCACGGTTCGGGCCGACGACCCGGCGCTCACGGTGCGGCGCGTGGCGGGCCGCGACCCCATGCGGGTGGTGCTCGGGCAGGCGGCGCCGGGGGCCAAGGTGCATCCCGCCCTGGAGCTGTCGGGTGACCTGGGCGATGTGCTCGACGACCTCGGCCGTCGCGGGGTGGTGCAGCTCCTGGTGGAGGGGGGGGCCGGCGTGGCCCACGGATTCCACGCCGCCGGCCTGGTCGACCGTTACATCCTCTACCTGGCGCCGGCACTGTTCGGGGGCCACAACGCCAGCGGCCTGTTCTCCGGGTCGGGCGCGGCGTCGGTGGACGACCTGTGGCGGGGACGGATTGTCGACGTGGCCCGTATCGGCGACGACCTCCGCGTCGAGCTGGCCCCTGCGAACGGCACCCGGTAGGGCGACGTGTTCACCGGGATCGTGGAGGAGATGGGCACGCTGCGCGAGCGCGATGGCGCCCGATTCCGTTTCACTGCCGCGGTGATGCTGGACGGCCTCGCCGTCGGTGACTCGGTCGCCCACAACGGCTGCTGCCTCACGGTGGCCGAGCTGGGCGACGGCTGGTACGGCGTCGATGTGGTGTCCGAGACCCTGGCCCGCACCAACCTCGGGTCGCTGGCGCCGGGCGACGGGGTGAACCTCGAACGGGCGGCCACGCCGACGACGCGGCTGGGCGGGCACATCGTGCAGGGCCACGTCGACGGTGTGGGGCGGGTCCTGCGCGCCGCCCCCGACCTCGAGGTGGCGCTGGCCCCCGAGCTGGCGCGCTACATCGTGACCAAGGGGCCGGTGGCAGTGGACGGCTGTAGCCTCACAGTGGTCGACGTCGGCGACGATCGCTTCTCCGTCGCCGTCGTCCCCCACACGGCCGCCTCCACAACCCTCGGGCGGAAAGGCCTGGGGGACAGTGTGAACCTGGAGGTCGACCTGATGGCCAAGTACGTCGAGAAACTGCTGGAAGGACGCAGGTAGAAGGTGCCGTTCGCAGACATCGAGAAGGCCGTCGACGCCATCGGCCAGGGCGAGCTGGTCGTCGTCGTCGACGACCAGGACCGGGAGAACGAGGGAGACCTGATCCTCGCCGCCGAGCACGCCACGGCCGAGAAGATCGCCTTCTTCGTCAAGCACACGTCCGGCGTCATCTGCATGCCGATGCTGGGTGCCGACCTCGACCGACTGGCCCTGCCGCTGATGGTGATCGACAACACCGAGTCGCAGCGCACAGCGTTCACCGTCAGCGTCGACTTCCGCCCCGGCACCAGCACCGGCATCTCGGCCGCCGACCGGGCGACCACCATCCGGGCCCTCATCGACCCCGCCACCGATTCGGCTGACCTGGCCCGGATGGTGGTCGCCCGGTCGGCGGCCGAGATGCCGGTGCTGGTGCCGGGGCGGAAGTCGAC
>JBKJNA010000238.1:0-15242 GCA_046596195.1 Acidimicrobiales bacterium
TCCTGGACCGCTGGTCGGTCAGGTGGCTGAGTCCACCGGCAGCGGTGCCGCTGCTGGTGGATCCCCGGGTGGTCCCATTACTGGCGGACGGGTGGTCCCATGCTGCTGGCGGAACTCGCCCACCTCAAGGTGGTCCCATCTCGCTGGCGGGCGACAGTCTGCAAGAGCGGCCTCCCGTTGCGCAACTAGTAGCGGCAAGGGTTGTACCGTGTAGCCAACGCGGCGACTGGACTTGGTGGAGCCACGGGCGATCTGCCGGGCGCTCGGCGTCACCCTGACGACAGTGATCCGGCGCTGGGAGCGAGAGACGGGCTAGCCAGCGATAGCTCCTGTCGGCCCCTGTGGGACACTCGGCACCTGGCAAACGAAGGGCAACCGAAATGGGCCTTCTGGATTTCCTCAAGAAGTCGGCGACGGTCCAGACGACACAGAAATCGTTCCCTCCACGTCCTGCCCGCACTGCTTCATCGAGCTGGGAGCAGACACCGACCTTGACTCCAGGCGGGCAGGTTGACATTGTCGGCGAGGCCAGGCATCAGGACTACTTGGAGGAGTTGGCCTGCGGTCGAGACGATCGTGGCTGTCGGGTCCGCTGTTTCGGGGCGGAGCTGGTGAGAGTGAGAGAACCTGAGAACGCTTACGACACCGACGCAGTTCGTGTCGACATTGGCGGTCGGCCAGTTGGCTACATCAGCCGAGACGAGGCTCCCGATTACCACGACCTGATCGAAGGACTCTGGAGACGGGGCGAACTCGCAACCTGTGGGGCCACGCTTACAGGAGGCTGGGTTCGGCCCGGCGATCGAGGCAGGATCGGCGTTTCCTTGGACATTTCCGATGAGCGGCGGGAGACAAGCGAGGTGCTGGCACTCATTCCGTGGGGTCCCAGAGTGTCGGTCACCTGCGAAGAGCACTACGCCGATTCGCTTGCCGCCATCCTCGGGAGAAATAGTCATCTCTGAAGGAGCGCTCTTTGTCAAGGCAGGAACCGAAGGTTTCCGTCGGCTTCTTCGTGACCGAGTGGCGGCCGGAGCTGTAGGACGGACGCGGCGAACAGACCCTCGGGCCAGGGCAGGAAGGCCAGGGCGGTCAAGGCCGGCCGCAGGCCGCCCGTCGGGGAAGCCTTGACGGCCCGGCGGAGGCACGCCGACACAATGGTTGAAGAAGCCCGTCAGGGCTTCTTACTTGCGCCGTTGTCGTTCGTCGTGGGTCCGGCTCAACTCCTCGTGTCGGTGGTCATCGGACGCGTTGCGGTTCGTTCTCCAGGGGCCAGGCGATGCTGGCGGGGCAGCCCGAGGAACCGGGTGCCGGTCATCTCTTCGTCGCGGCAGGGCGACATGGAGCGTTTCGGCCGCAGCCTGGCGGGCTCAATCAAATGCTCGGCCGCTCCGCTGGCGGGGGCCATGACTATTAGCGAGCACGCGCCGGGCTGCGTCCGGTCCCGTCACCCTTCGTCGGCCAGGCAGCGGATCTCGCCGTCGCGCAGGCCGTAGTAGACGAGGGTGAGCAGCTTGCGGGCGGCCGCCACCCGCCCGATGTTGCGACCACGCCGCTCGGCCACCCGGTGGTGGTGAGCGCGGATGGGGGTGTCGCCGCGCTGGCGGGCGACGGCCTCCACGGCCGCCCAGCGCACCAGGCGCGATCCCTGCTTGGTGATGTGGCCCCGGCGCACCGTCGTGTCGGACTCTCGGTGCGTCGGCGTCAGCCCCGCCCACGAGCACAGGTGGCGGGCGCTCGGGAAACGCGACACGTCGCCGATCTCGGCCACGAACACCGCGGCCAGCACCGCTCCCACCCCGGGCAGGGCCTGGATGGCCCGGTAGCCGGCGTCGTCGGCCAGCCACACGTCGACGCGCCCGGCCAGCATGGCGATCTCTCGCTCGACCACGTCCAGCAGGTCACGCAACGACTCGACGCGCACCGTGTAGGCCGGCGCCAGCTCGGTGGTGTCGAGCAGCACCCGGCCAGCGACGCCGAACAGGTCCGACATCGGCACGGCCACACCCTCCTTGGCCAGCACGGCGTGCACTTGGGCCTTGAGGCCGGCGCGCAGGTGCACGAGCTTGGCCCGGTAGCGCACCAGCTCGCGCAGCTCCCGCCACTCCGGCGGGGCCACCCAAGCCTCGGCCAGACGTCCCATGCGCAACAGGTCGACCAGGTCGGTGGCGTCACGCTCGTCGTTCTTCACCCGCCTGTGTCCCCAGTTGTTGCCGAGGGGATGGGCCAGGTGGACGTTGGCCCCGCACTCGGCCAGCACGTCGGCCGCCCAGTACCAGCCGTAGGTGGCCTCGAGGACGTGCAGGCGATGCTGGACCTGAGCCTCGTGACCGCCGAGGCGCTGACCCGGTTTCTCGCCGACATCGAGGATGAGCTCTACCGCTTCCCGGCGGTCGACCCCGCGTCGCTCCGTCGGGCGGTGGAGGCTGCCGCTGGGCGGCCCCGCCCGGGAACCACCGCACCGACCGGGTAGGCGAGGACCCGCCCGGCCGGCCGAAGGCGCCCGGGTACCATCGCCCGATGTCCGGAGCCGCCGCACCCGGCCCCGCGGCCGAGCGTTGGCGGATCGCCCTCGCCGGGTGGGCGATCCCCGAGGACATCGCCGCCGCCGCACCGGAGCCGCCGTGGGGGTTCCCGCCGGCCATCTTCGCCGAACGGGCCGAACGGGCCCTGGCTGAGCGGCCCGACAGCCCGTCGCAGCGCCGGGCGGTGGAGGCCGTGCCGGATAGAGGGACCGTGCTCGACGTCGGCGTGGGAGGCGGCGCCGGCAGCCTTCCGTTGGTCCCGCCTGCCGCCCGACTCGTCGGCGTGGACGAGGGCGCCGACCTGCTCACCGCGTTCGCCTCTGCCGCCGACCGGCTGGGCGTCGCCCACCAGGAGGTGCAGGGGAGCTGGCCCGCGGTGTCGCCCGACGTCGCCCCCGCCGACGTGGTGGTGTGCCACCACGTCTTCTACAACGTCGCCGACCTGGTCCCGTTCGCCGCCGCCCTCACCTCACACGCCCGGAACCGGGTCGTGGTCGAGATCTCCGGTGACCACCCCACCTCCAACCTCAACCCGCTCTGGCTGGCCATCCACGGGGTCGAGCGGCCCACGTCGCCGACGGCCGAGGACGCCGTCGCCGTGCTGGAGGAGATGGGCCTCGCGGTGGCGCACGAGAGCTTCGAGCGCGTGTGGCAGCGCTTCGGGGCGGACCGGGCGGACATGGTCGCCATGACCCGCCGACGGCTCTGCGTCGGCCCCGACCGCGACGCCGAGATCGACGCCCTCCTCGGGCCCGACGACAAGGCGCAGACCCGCCGGACGGTGACGATCTGGTGGGACGGCAGCGCCTGAGGCCGACGGCGTCCGGTTGACGCTCTCGAACATGCGTTCGATACTGGACGAGCATGGCTCTCGCGTCCCCCTCGCCCGCCGTCCCGCCGGGGCTGGCCGGTCTCCCCGAATCGGTCCGGCCCGTCTCCCTGGCCGGCGGACGGATGCTGCCCGTGCTGCCCGCCCTGGACGGGCTTCTCCCGGGTGGGGGCCTGCGACGGGGGTCCACGGTGGCGGTGTCCGGTTCCACGTCGCTGGCCCTGGCCCTGCTGGCAGGACCGTCGGCGGCGGGGTCGTGGTGCGCTGTGGTGGGCATGCCGTCGCTCGGACTGGTGGCCGCCGCCGAGGTCGGTGTGGCCATCGGTCGCCTGGCGCTGGTGGCGGCGCCGGGTCGCGACTGGGCGGCGGTGGTGGCCGCCCTGCTCGACGCCCTCGACGTGGTGGTCGTGCGGGTGCCGGACCGGGCGGTGCGAGCGGCCGACGCCCGCCGCCTGGCGGCCCGGGCCCGCGAGCGGGGCGCCGTGCTTGTGCCGCTCGGCCGGTGGGAGGGCGCCGACGTGCGCCTGTCCGTGGCCACGTCATCGTGGGAGGGCCTCGACGGCGGGGCGGGGCACCTGCAGGCCCGGCTGGTGGAGGTGGTGGCCGAGGGCCGGGGCGCCGCTGCCCGCCCCCGCCGTGCCCGCCTCTGGCTCCCCGCCGCCGACGGCACCGTCGCCCCCGCCGACGCTTCCGACGGCACCAGTGCCCGGATTCCGGGTCCTGACGCCGTCGCAACGCAGAACCGGACCTCCGCGTGAGCCCACTCGCCCCGGCCGGGCGATGAGCGACGCCACCAGGACCCTGCACGGCGCCGGACGGGGCTGGGGACCCCGTCTCGGCGAGGAGGCCGGGGCTGGGGCCCCGGCCGGGCGATGAGCGACGCCACCAGGACCCTGGTGGCCTGGGTGCCCGACTGGCCGATCGTGGCCGCCGGCGTGGCCGCCAGCGTGCCGGCCGCCGTGGTGTTCGCCAACCGGGTGGTGGCGTGCTCGGCCGGGGCGCGGGCGGAAGGGGTGGTGCGGGGGCTGCGCCGGCGGGAGGCGCAGAGCCGCTGCCCGGCGCTGCTCGTCCTCGAGCACGACGCCGGCCGCGACGCACGCGCCTTCGAGCCGGTGGCAGCGGCCGTTGCCGCCTTCGCCCCCCGGGTGGAGGTCGTCCGCCCGGGGGTGGCCGCCGTCGCCACCCTGGGACCGTCCCGCTACTTCGGCGGCGACGGCGCCCTCGCCGCCCGCGTCACCGAGGCCGTCACCGCCGCCCTGCTCGACGGCATTTCCTCCAGAGTGAAGGTGGGGGTCGCCGACGGGGCGTTCGCCGCCGGCGTGGCCGCCCGGCGCGGCCTGGTCATCCCGCCCGGCGGGTCGCCCGCCTTCCTGGCGCCGTACCCGGTCGCCGCCCTCGACCGGCCCGACCTGGCCGGGCTGTTGCTGCGCCTCGGCCTGCGCACGCTGGGGGCGTTCGCCGTCCTGCCGGCCACCGACGTGCTGGCCCGCTTCGGCCCCGACGGCGCCGTCGCCCACCGCCTGGCCCGCGGCCTCGACGAGCGGCCCCTGGCCGGCACCGACCCGCCGCCCGACTTCGCCGTCCAGGTCGAGCTCGACCCGCCCGCCCTCCGGGTCGACACCGCCGCCTTCGCGGCCAAGGCCCTGGCCGACGAGCTGCACCGCACCCTCGCCGGCCGGGGCCTGGCCTGCACCCGCGTGTGCATCGAGGCCGAGACCGAGCACGGCGAGCACCTGGCCCGGCTGTGGCGCTCCGACGGCGCCCTCGGCCCGTCGGCCATGGCCGACCGGGTCCGCTGGCAGCTCGACGGCTGGTTGCATACGGCCGACGGCGACCGCCCCACCGGCGGCATCTCGTTGCTGCGCCTGGCGCCCGACCAGGTCGTCCCCGACGACGGCCGCCAGCTCGGCTTCTGGGGCGGCTCGGCCGAGGTCGCCGACCGGGCCGCCCGGGCGCTGGCCCGGGTGCAGGGCATGCTCGGCCCCGAGGCGGTGGTCACGGCCGTGCCCAGCGGTGGTCGTCACCCGGCCGAGCGGGTCACGCTGGTGCCATGGGGTGACGTGCGCGAACCCGCCCGCCCCGCCGACCGCCCGTGGCCTGGCCGGACGCCGCCCCCCTCGCCCGCTACCGTGTTCGCCCCCGTGCTGGCGGCCGAGGTGGTGGCACAGTCGGGTGAGCCGGTGGGCGTCACCGGACGGGGCGCCGTCACCGCTGCGCCGGCCCGCCTGTCGGTCGACGGCGGCAGGTGGGCGCCGGTCACCGGATGGGCCGGCCCGTGGCCGGCGGACGAGCGCTGGTGGGACACCGCCGCCCACCGCCGCCGGGCCCGCTTCCAGGTCGTAGCCGGCGACACCGCCTGGCTGCTCGCCCTCGAGGGCGGCGGCTGGTGGGCCGAGGCGTCCTATGACTGACCCCGCCCGGCCGGCGCCGGCGACAGAACCGGTCGCCCTACGACAGTTGGCGCCACAGCTCTCGCCCCGCCGCCGCTCGCAGGCGAGCCCGGTGCCCCGACCCGCTGCCCGCCGACGTTGCAACCTGGCGGGGCGGTGAGGGCGGTGGGCTGGCGCAACCCGCCGATCCCGTGGTCCGAGCTGCACCGGCGGATGACGACGCCGGTGCCGACCGACGGGACGGGGCGGCCTGACCCGGTGCCCCCGGTCGCCAACGGCGGCGACAGCCCGGCGTGGTCGCGCAAGCGCCAGCCGTTCGAGCCGTCGGTGCGGGCCACGACCGGCGCCACCCCGTACGCCGAGCTCCACTGCCACTCCAACTTCAGCTTCCTCGACGGGGCGTCGCACCCCGAGGAGCTGGTGGAGGAGGCGGCCCGCCTCGGCCTCCAGGCCCTCGCCCTCACCGACCACGACGGCATGTACGGCGTGGTGCGCTTCGCCGAGGCGGCTGCCGCCGTCGGCGTGCCCACCGTCTTCGGCGCCGAGCTGAGCATCGGCCTCACCAAGCCCCAGACCACGGCGCCGGGCGGGGGTGGGGACCCCGCCTCGGCGAGGAGCCCGGGGCTGGGGCCCCGGGCGGGCAGTAGGCAAGGCGTTCCCGACCCCGAAGGCACCCACCTGGTCGTGCTGGCCCGCGACGCCGAGGGCTACGCCCGCCTGTGCCGCGTCATCAGCGACGCCCAGCTGGCGGGCAAGGAGAAGGGCCGCCCGCGGTTCTCCATGTCGGCTCTGTGCCAGGCGGCCGGCGGGCGCTGGCTGGTGCTCACCGGCTGCCGCAAGGGGGCGGTGCCCAAGGCCCTGGTCGACGAGGGACCGCGGGCTGCGGCCCGGGCCCTCGCCGACCTTGTCACCTGTTTCGGCCGGGACAACGTGGCGGTTGAGCTCTGGGACCATGGCGACCCCCTCGACTCGGCCCGCAACGACGCCCTGGCCACCGTCGCCCTCAGGGCCGGCGTCGACCTGGTGGCCACCAACAATGTCCACTACGCCACCCCCGCACGGCGTCCCCTCGCCACCGCACTCGCAGCGGTGCGGGCCCGACGGAGCCTCGACGAGATCGACGGCTGGCTGCCCCCGAGCGGCGCCGCCCACCTACGATCCGGCGCCGAGATGGCGGCCCGTCTGGCCCGCTACCCCGGCATCGTCGAACGGGCGGCCGCCATCGCCGGCGAGTGCGCCTTCGACCTGCGCCTGGTGGCGCCCCGCCTGCCGGACTGGCCCGTCCCCCCCGGCCACACCGAGATGACCTGGCTGCGCCACCTCACCGCCGAGGGCGCCATCCGCCGCTACGGCCCGCCCGACAAGGAGCGGGTCCCCGGCGCCTACCGCCAGATCGCCCACGAGCTCGACCTCATCGACCAGCTTGGCTTCGCCGGCTACTTCCTCATCGTCTGGGACATCGTCGAGTTCTGCCGCCGCTCGAACATCTACTGCCAGGGCCGGGGCAGCGCCGCCAACAGCGCCGTCTGTTACGCCCTCGGCATCACCAACGCCGACGCCGTCGCCCTCGGGCTGCTGTTCGAGCGCTTCCTGTCACCAGCGAGGGACGGGCCCCCAGACATCGACGTCGACATCGAGTCCGACCGCCGGGAGGAGGCCATCCAGTACGTCTACGAGCGCTATGGGCGCGAGCGCGCCGCTCAGGTGGCCAACGTCATCACCTACCGGCCCCGCTCGGCCGTGCGCGACATGGCCAAGGCTCTCGGCCACTCACCGGGCCAGCAGGACGCCTGGTCCAAGCAGGTCGACGGCTGGGGCCCCCTGTCGCACACCACGGCCCGGCATGGGGATGGGGCCCCCATGCCCGGGAGGAGCACGGGGTTGGGGCCCCGTGCGGGGGGCCGAAGGCCCGATGACGCAGACCACGACATCCCCGCCCCGGTGATGGCGCTGGCCGCCCAGGTGGAGGGCTTCCCCCGCCACCTCGGCATCCACTCGGGCGGCATGGTGATCTGCGACCGCCCGGTGGTGGAGGTGGTGCCGGTGGAGTGGGGGCGCATGCCCGGGCGCACCGTGCTCCAGTGGGACAAGGACGACTGCGCGGCGGTGGGCCTGGTGAAGTTCGACCTGTTGGGCCTCGGCATGCTCACCGCCATCCACGAGGCGGTCGACCTCATCGCCGGCTACAGCGGCGTGCAGGTCGACCTGGCCACCCTGCCCCAGGAGGACGAGGTCTACGACATGCTCTGCCGGGCCGACTCGGTGGGCGTGTTCCAGGTGGAGAGCAGGGCCCAGATGGCCACCCTGCCCCGCCTCAAGCCCCGCCATTTCTACGATCTGGTGGTGGAGGTCGCCCTCATCCGCCCCGGCCCCATCCAGGGCGGCTCGGTGCACCCCTACATCCGCCGGCGCAACGGCGAGGAGCCGGTGACCTACCTGCACCCGCTGCTGGAGCCGTCACTCAAGAAAACGCTCGGCGTGCCGCTGTTCCAGGAGCAGCTCATGCAGATGGCCATCGACGTGGCCGGCTTCTCCGCCGCCGACGCCGACCAGCTGCGCCAGGCCATGGGCTCCAAGCGCAGCAAGGCCCGCATGGAGGCGCTCAAGGACCGCCTCTACGCCGGCATGGCCACCCGCGGCATCACCGGCGAGGTGGCCGACGCCATCCACGACAAGCTGGTCGCCTTCGCCAACTTCGGCTTCCCCGAGAGCCACTCGGTGAGCTTCGCCTACCTCGTCTACGCCAGCTCGTGGCTCAAGCACCACTATCCCGCCGCCTTCTGCGCCGCCCTCCTCAACGCCCAGCCCATGGGCTTCTGGTCGCCGCAGACACTCACCGCCGACGCCCGCCGCCACGGCGTCACCATCCTCGGCCCCGACCTCAACGCCAGCGCGGCCAAGGCCGCCCTCGAACCCGCCCCGGGAAACGAACAGCCGGCGGTGCGGCTGGGCATCGGCAGCGTGCGCACCATCGGCAAGGACCTGGCCGGGCGCATCGACGCCGGCCGGCCCTATGCGGGCATGGAGGACGTGGTGCGCCGGTGCACCCTCACCGAGCCCCAGGTGGAGGCCCTGGCCACGGCCGGCGCCTTCGGCTGCTTCGACGCCGGCCGGCGGGAGGCGCTGTGGGCGGCGGGGGCGGTGAGCCAGTCGCGTCCCGGCCGGCTGGCGGGCGTGGTGACGGGGGAGTCGGCGCCCCCCTTGCCCGGCATGACGCCCCGCGAGGTGGCGGCGTCGGACCTGTGGGCGCTCGGGATGTCGCCCGACTCGTCGCCCACCGAGTTCGCCCGCCCCGCCCTCGACGAGATGGGCGTGGTCACGGCGGCCGGCCTTTTCGACGCCGAGCCCGGTTCCCGGGTGCTCGTCGGCGGGGTCGTCACCCACCGCCAGCGCCCGGCCACCGCCTCGGGCATCACGTTCGTGAACCTGGAGGACGAGACCGGCCTGGTGAACGTCGTCTGCTCGCCCGGCGTGTGGGCCCGTCACCGCCGGGTCGCACGATCGTCCCCCGCCCTTCTCGTGCGGGGCACGCTCGAGCGGGTGGAGGGCGTGATCAACATCGTGGCCGACCGCATCGAGCCCCTCGACCTCGCCCTACCCACCCGCTCACGGGACTTCCGCTGACGTTGACGCCGGTCGTCGCGGGAGCCATCCTTCCCGTCGGAAGCGACGCACCGGCCACCCCGCTCGAACCGGCCGGACGTCTCCGAGGCGAGGAGCCGGCCATGGACACCCCCGACAACCTCCGGTTCACCGATGAGATCTACAAAGGCCACGCGGTGACAGCGGCGGGAGCAGGCTGATGTCCGACTGCCCTCCCCGTCCGACCGGCGACCGGCCGGAGGACACCGGCTTCACCAAGCAGGAGATGACCCGGTGGCTGTCCCCGTCGCAGCTGGTGAGCACCGGCCTACGGGTCGTCCTGTCGGGCATCTTCGGCACCTACGCCGACAAGCGCGAGTTCCAGGAGGGTCGGGAGGCTGCGCCGTGCGACCTGTCCGACCGCCAGGAGCTGTGGTTCGACTACGTGTCGGACCTGGGTGACGGGTTCAACCCCACCTACGCCCTCGCCACCGTGCTGGCCGAGGAGAAGCTCGACCTGGCCGGCGACGGGGCCGGCGCCCCGAGCGTGCCCACCCAGCGCGGACGTCTCCTGGTCATGGGCGGCGACCAGGTGTACCCCACGGCCGACATCGACGGCTACCGGGACCGGCTCACCGGGCCCTACCGGGCCGCCCTCCCCTACACGCCCACAGACCACCCGCAGATCCTCGCCCTCCCCGGCAACCACGACTGGTACGACGGGCTCACCGCCTTCACCCGCGTGTTCTGCCAGGGCAGCTGGATCGGCGGCTGGACCACCGGCCAGCGGCGCAGTTACTTCGCCGCCGCCCTCCCCCATGGCTGGTGGCTCTGGGGCATCGACATCCAGTTCGACACCTACATCGATGAACCCCAGCTCCACTACTTCCTGGAGGTGGTGGGCAAGCTGGTCCGACCGGGGGACTCGATCATCCTGTGCTCGGCCAAGCCCAACTGGGTCAACGCCAACGACGACAACCCCGATGCCTACGACACGCTCGACTACTTCCACCGGAGCGTGATCAAAAAGCTTGAGGCCGAGGTCCGGGTCAACCTCACCGGCGACACCCACCACTACGCCCGCTACCAGGAGACGGGCGGCGACGCCCAGCTCATCACGGCGGGCGGCGGCGGCGCCTTCCTCTCCGAGACGCATCACCTGCCCGAGCACCTCGTGCTGCCGCCACCCGGGTCACACCATCGTGGGCTCCGGTCCGATCCGCCGGCCCGATTCGACCTGAAGATCTGCTATCCCACCAAGCCCGAGTCGCGGCGCATCGCTCTGGGCGCGGCGACCCTGGGTCGGAAGAACCCGAGCTTCGTGGGGCTGCTGGCCGGCGTCTACGTGCTCTACGCGTGGACCGTGCAGTCGGCGCTGCGCCGGCCCGGCCAGAGCTTCTCGGACGTGATGCACGACCTGTCGGTCACTGGCATCGCCTCCGGCCTGGCCCGCAGCCCTCTCGCCCTGGTCGTCACCGCCGTGCTCGTCCTGGGCATGGCCGGGTTCACCAAGGCCACGTCCAAGGCCAAGAAGTACCTGCTCGGGGGGGCGCATGCCCTGGCCCACCTGGTCGCTGTGGTCGCGGTGGTGCGGCTGGCCGACCAGGTGCTCGACGGCCTCCAGGGGCTGCCGTACCTGTTCGGCTACCTGGTCCTGGTCGGCGCCGCCGGCGGGCTGGTCGGCAGCGTGGTGATGGCCGTCTACCTCTATGTGGCCGACCGGTTCTTCGCCTGTAACGCCAACGAGTTGTTCGCCGCCCAGCGCATCGAGGACCGCAAGAATTTCCTGCGCCTCCACATCGGCGGGGACGGCCTGCTCACGGTGTACCCGGTGAAGGTCGATCGCGTGCCGAAGAAGTGGAAGCTGCGCAGCGGAGGGAAGCAGGACGACCCGTGGTTCGAGGCGGACGGCGCCCCGCCCCGCCCCGCCCTGATCGAGAACCCGATCCAGATCCACCCGGCCCGCCGCCCGTAGCGCGGCAGGGTCGCCTAGCGGCCGGCGCCGGCCCGTTCGCGCCGCCCGCCGGCGGCGTACCAGAGGGACGACAGCACCAGCCATCCGGCGTTGCCGAGCACGCCGGCGGGGGTGCGCTTCGACGCCCACCCCGCGATGATGGCGGCCACCCCGAGGTGGTGCACCGCCAGCCACGTCCACCGCCGCTCCCGCACCACGGGCACGAAGCGGGTGATGACGGCGATCGATGCCGGGTACCCCAGGGCGAACAGAGCAACCTCGGCACTGGCCACAGGTCGAAGCTACCGCCACCGAAGCGCTACTCACGAAGGCACGCTTTGCGGTTGAAGCGTGCGTGTGTGGAGACAACCGGTGCAGACCGGCGGCGCCGGACGGGGCTGGGACCCCCGGCCGGGAAGACAACACAGGAGGTGGCAGATGCGGTTCCGCAAAGGAGCGCAGCTCGATACGTCGCAGGTCTCCGACCGGCGGGGCAGGGGCGGCGTGGCCGCGGGCGGTGGCGGCCTCATCGGCATCATCGTGCTCGTCATCACCCTGCTGAACGGCGGGGGCGGCGCGGGCACCGAAGGCCTCCAGCTCGGTGGTGGTGAGCCGGGCGCCGACCTGTCAGCGGCGTGCACCACCGGCGAGGACGCCAACCAGAAGGAGGACTGCCGCATCGTCGGCGTGGTGAACAGCGTGCAGGCCTTCTGGGGTACCGAGCGCAACGGCTACGAGCCGGCCAAGACGGTGTTCTTCACCGAGAGCGTGAGCACCGGCTGCGGCACAGCGTCGTCCGCCGTCGGTCCCTTCTACTGCCCGAACGACCGGCAGGTGTACATCGACCTCGGCTTCTACGACCAACTGCGCTCCCGCTTCGGCGCCCAGGGCGGGGCCTTCGCCGAGGCCTACGTCATCGCCCACGAGTACGGCCATCACGTCGAGAACCTCAACGGCGTGCTGGAGCGGTCACGCGACCGCACGACCGGCCCGCAGAGCTCCGCCGTCCGGGTGGAGCTGCAGGCGGATTGCCTGGCCGGGATGTGGGCCAAGGGCGCAGTCGACACAGGGTTCATCGAGGAGCTCACCGAGGACGACATCAAGGACGGCCTGAACGCCGCTGCTGCCATCGGCGACGACCGGATCCAGGAGCAGGCCCAGGGCCAGGTGAACCCGGAATCGTGGACGCACGGCTCGTCGGAGCAGCGCCAGAAGTGGTTCCTCATCGGGTACCGGTCGGACCGGATCTCGGGGTGTGACACCTTCGCCACCGGGACGGTCTGACGGCCGCGTCCGTGTCCGGAGCATCCGGAGACCTACACTGGCGGATGACGAGAGGTCACTGGGACGCGCTCGCCAGACGAGAAGAGATAATTGTGGCAACTGGTACCGTGAAGTTCTTCAATGCCGAGAAGGGCTTCGGCTTCATCTCCCGTGAGCAGGGCGACGACGTCTTCGTTCACTACTCCAACATCCAAGGTGGCGGCTACCGCTCGCTCGAGCAGGGCCAGGCAGTGGAGTTCGACGTCGCCCCCGGCCGCAAGGGTGAGGAAGCCCAGAACGTCCGCCTGATCTGAGCCAAGGGCCGGCTCCCGACTCGGAAGGAGACCCGCCATGGCAGGTCAACGGAGCAGCTTCGGGAAGCTCCAGCGCGATCGCGACAAGAAGGCGAAGGCGGCGGCCAAGCGCAGTCGCCGCCAGGACGGCACCGACGAGTCAGCTTCTGCGGAGGATGACTCGCCGGCACCGGCCTACAACGGTCACCAGTTGTCCACCCCCGAACTGCTGGAACGGATCGCAGAGATCCACCAGCAGTTCGATGCGGGCACGATCAGCTATGAGTTGTTCGAGGAGACCAAGGCGGATCTTATGAGCCGTCTCGCAGTCGACTGACATGCATGTCGCCGTGCTCGGCACCGGTGTGGTGGGCCAGACCCTCGCCACCAAGCTGGTGTCGCTCGGGCACGCCGTCACCATGGGCTCGCGTCAAGCGGGCAACGAAAAGGCTGCCGCGTGGGTTGCGTCGGCGGGCGATCTTGCATCCGCAGGATCGGTCGCCGACGCGGCCTCGTGCGGCGCGCTCGTCGTCCATGCGACGTCGGGCTTGGCGTCACTCGACGCATTGGTGGCAGCCGGCGCCCCGAACCTGGCCGGCAAGGTGCTGGTCGGACGCGTGATGGATCTCGGCGACATCACAGCCGCACGCGGCTTGGAGTGTACCTGCCCCCGTGGAGCGCCACGGGAACAGGCCATCTCAACGTGAAGGTCGTTCGGGAGCAGTAGCCGCTTCTGGGGAGCGCTGTCGCTGGTGCGACCGGCGCCGTCGATCAGCGAGAGGCCTTCTTCGCCTTCTTGTCGGCGCGCTTCTCCTTCAGCGACTTGCCCTGCTTCTTCTGTTGCGGTGCTGCAGGTGCCTTGTTGGCCATGGCCCCATGCTACGAGTTTCTCGAGCCGCTCGGGTCGAGATACCCGGACTAGGCGGGCTGGGTGGCGACCGAGGTGTCGTACGTCCAGATGTCGCCCGAGGCCTTCACGTCCGGATCGAGGACCCGGGCCCGGCTGAATGTCTTCTCGACCTTCTTGCGGGCGGAGGCCTCGTCGAATGCTTCGACCAGCAGCTTGGCTTCGATCTCCACCTGGAACGTGCGCTTCATCTTCGGCATATCTGCAAGATATTGCCGATCGACGCCGTGCACCAACATTGGCATGAAAAATGTGCGGTCTCAGGATTGCAAATCGCTGCCGGCGGCGGAAACGGAGCCTCAAAAACCGGCTATTCCGGTCTCGTTCCCGGACCTTCAGCATCACTGCGAAGAAGCATGTCGACGGCCGAGGCGACGACCCATACGTCGGCGATGGTGAGCCCGGCCCGCTGGAACAGGCCGTGGCGGGGGCCGAGGACGGTCGCCGCCAGGCAGGCCGCGGACGCTACGCCGGTGACCACGGACCACCGGGCCCACCGGCGCCTGCCCTGGGCCGCCAACGGCCCCGCCGCCGCCAGCGGCACGGCCGCGAGTGTTGCGTAGCCGAGGGCGGCGAAGACGCCGTGGAGGGCGTCACCCGCAGCGGTGTCGAGGGGCGCTGCGGCGACGCCCAGGGTGGCCAGGCCGGTGGCCGTGGCCAGCGCCCACGCCGGTCCGGGCAGCGTGACGCGCAGGGCCGATCCGAACAAGGGGAGGCCCGTGCCGAACACCACGAATCCTGCGGTCATCGCCGCCTGGGTCGAGGCGCCGCTGGCCGCCAACCTGCTGATGGCGTCGTCGGTGGGGGAGTAGCCGGCCGTGCGCGCGCCGAGGATCGACCAGGCGGCCACGAACACGGCGGGCCCGATCACCCCCCCGATGGCGGCGATCCGGCCACCGTCCGCGCCGGGACCGGGAGGGGACGGCCGGCGCACCAGGGAACGCTAATCTCGTCGCCGTGGCCTCCGGACGGCAGCGGCCGGGCGGAAGCGGGCGGGCGGCGACCACCCCGCCGAACTGGCGGATGCTCGGCCGGGGCATAGCGCGACATTGCCCCCGGTGCGGGGCTCGTCATGTCTTCGAGTCGTGGTTCCACATGAAGGAACGGTGTCCCGGCTGCGGTCTGCAGTTCGAGCGGGAGAATGACTTCTTCCTCGGCGCCTACGTGATCAACCTCAGCGTCACCGAGGGCCTGCTGCTGATCAGTCTGTTCGTCTACATCTTCGCTGCGGTCAATGACCCTGACCTGTCGCTGGCACCCGCGCTGGTCGTGGCCGTTGTGCTCGCCGTCCTCGGACCGCTCGCCTTCTTTCCCTTCTCCCGCACCATCTGGGCCGCCATCGACCTCGCCATGCGCCCGCAGCCGATCGACCGCGAGGCCGGCGGCGACACGACCTGAGGGGGCGAACGACCTGAGGGTTAGTCGTCGCCCCGCCAGTCGCCGTCCCCCGAGACCGACCTCGAAGGCCTGTCCGACGGCGACGTGCGAGCCGTGCTCACCCG
>JBKJNA010000240.1:0-3604 GCA_046596195.1 Acidimicrobiales bacterium
TCAAGGGCAAGGACCTGACGACGCTGAACGGTGGCGACATGCGCCGGATGCGCCGCCACCTACAAATGATCTTTCAGGACCCGTACGCCTCGCTCAACCCGAGGATGACCGTCCAGGGGATCATCGCCGAGCCGCTGAAGGTGCACGGCCTCTGGAGGGAGAAGGGAGCGACGAAGGTAAAGGAGCTCATGGACCTCGTCGGCCTCAACCCCGAACAGGCGAACCGGTACCCGCACGAGTTCTCCGGTGGCCAGCGCCAGCGCATCGGCATCGCCCGGGCCCTCGCCCTCGACCCCGAGCTCCTCGTGCTCGACGAGCCGGTGTCGGCTCTCGACGTCTCGATCCAGGCCGGGGTCATCAACCTCCTCGAGGACCTCCAGGACGAGCTGGGCCTGGCCTATGTCTTCGTGGCCCACGACCTGTCGGTGGTGCGCCACATCAGCGACCGGGTGGCGGTGATGTACCTCGGGAAGATGGTGGAGATCGGCTCGCGCGACGACGTGTACAGCCGACCCGCCCATCCGTACACCCAGGCCCTGCTGTCGGCCGTGCCCGTGCCCGATCCGCGCAAGGAGCGGTCCCGCCAGCGCATCGTCCTCGAGGGCGACGTCCCCTCGCCGGCCAACCCGCCGTCAGGCTGCCGCTTCCGCACCCGTTGCTGGAAGGCCACCGAGCTGTGCGCCGAGCAGGAGCCGGCGCTGATCGACCGCGGCAACGGCCACCCGGTGGCCTGCCACTACGCCGAGGTCAAGGACGTCCTGTGACCGTCTTGGCCTGGACCAGGAGCGGATAGGCGGAGCGGTCGACCCACCAGCGGGCGCCGTCGAGGCGGACGGCGGCGGCGAGGCCCGTCGGCTCGGGCAGCGTGGGGGCGTGGGGGGTGCTGGTCCGCACGGCGATCGGACGGCCGTCCCGTCCGGCGCTCAGGATCGTGGCCTCGCCGTCCTCCTGGATGGCCAGCACGGAGCGGTGGTCGGCCAGGTGCAGGCCGACGAAGGCCACCGAGGCGAGGCCCAGGACGCCCAGGGCGGCGCCTGAGGCGGTGACCACCATGGCGGCAAAGGCGCCGATCTCGACCAGGGCGGCACCGTTGACCAGCCGCGGATCGAGCCGGTGGAGCGGCACCGCGGCCGCGATGCTGCGCCCGGCGACGTCGGCCGCCTGGGCCGTGAGGGGCATGCGCCTCCGCCGGCGCCGCCGGGTGCCCCGGCTGGGCGGAACGGGCCGGGGCTTCGGACCGGCGACCACGGGGTCGAGCCTGCCACAGCGTGGTACCTTCGCCGGCCGCACCCGCGGTGGTGGCGGAATAGGTAGACGCGCCAGCTTGAGGGGCTGGTGTCCGCAAGGACGTGGGGGTTCAAGTCCCCCCCACCGCACGAGTAAAAGCCCAGGTCAGGGGGTGCGGAGGCCGTGGAGACGCCTTCGATGAGCCCACCGCTGAGGTGTGAATCGCTTGGTAGCGCCGCGAGGCGGACGCAGTGGGTTGAGGGCGATGCGGGCTGACCTTTGGGATGGATGTTGTGGTGTTGGTCAGGCTGCGGTTCGAGGGTGACTCGGTGTCCCATGGTGACGGGCTGGCGGCAGTGAGCGGAACCCCGCCCCGTCTGGAGGGCGGGGCTCCGGCAGGCGGCCTGGACTGCCCGGTTAGATGTCGTCCCTATTGTTCCTGCCCGTCTCGAGGGCGTTGGGGTTGGCCTGGGCCGGGCGCGGAGTCCGTACCACGCCGGCACCAGCCTGGACGCACGACTGGTTGACCGTGAGGAACGCGTTGCGGTCCCACTTGTTGTTGTCGCAGGGCGGAGCGGTGTTGCCGTCGAAGCCGTCGACCTTGACGTTGTCCCGGCCGCTGTTCTTGGTCAGGAGGTTGTCATGGGCGCCGGGGGCGATCTGGATCTGCACGTTGGTGGTGTTGGTGACCACGTGGATGGTCACCGGGCCGGCCTGGGTGAGGTTGTACAGCTGCACGCCCGTTGCGTAGCTGACGCCCACCACCGGGACGGTCGTCGGGCTCACGCCAGCGGTGAGGACGCCAGTGCGGCCCGCAGAGCCTTCGTTGAACATGACGACGGCGCTGGCCCCGGCGGCCACGGCGTTGTCGACCTTGGTCGCCCGGCCGCAGAAGCCCCGCTGAATGAGAGCGACGGCGCCGACCGGGAACCCGACGAAGTCCGAAGCCGAGCAGCCGCTGGTCGCGGTGTCGAAGGGGACGGTGCCGGCGGGGGCGATGAGGATGTTGCCGACGGGCACCAACGGGGCGGTCACGTCACCGCTTCCCGAGCCGGACAGGACCCGGAATTGGAGGCCCTCGACGTAGGGAGGTTGGTCCGGGTTCACCAGGTCGAGCAGTGACGGGCCGACGTTGGTGAACACGTTGCTGAAGGCGGGCCCGTCGAGCATGAGGCCGGCGACGCCGTTCTTGTTGGTGATGTTGCGGTCGAACACGTTGTTCTGGGTCTTGTACGACACGAAGATGCCGGATCCCACGTTCTGGCTCGAGGTGTTGTGCTTGACGGTCGTGCCGAAAGCGGGGCAGATGTTGGCGGGGTCACCCGTTTCCAGGAAGGCGATGCCGCCGCTGAAGGAGCTGCCCGACAGGTTCTGGGTCTGGCTGATGGTGTTCCGGATGAGGGTGTTCCCCGTGTTGGGCTGGTCGACGCAGACGACCGAGTGCATGCCGATGCCGGCCAGGTCGCTCTTGACGATGGTGTTGCTGTCGACCCGGTTGCCGTCGGCCCCGGGTCCCTCGATACGGATCCCCTCGTCCTGCCTGGGCTGGTCGAAGCAGCCACCCGGGTTGACGACGTCTTGGTCCGAAACCTGGTTGCGGGTGATCACGTTGTTGTCGGAATCGTTGACCACCGAGATCCCGCCGTAGGGACCGTTGTGGATGACCTTGTTGCCGTCGATGGTGTTGCCGCTGGAGGCGAAGAGGGCGATGCCGTCGCCCAGGCTGCATGGCCCGACATTCCCGCCGAGGAAATCGGCGATGTTGTTCTGGACGGTCAGCCGGGAGACGGTGTTCCCCGAGCCGCCCATGACGGCCACGCCGGCGTCGAAGCCCTCAACGGTGCCGTGGCGCCCGTCCGGGCAACCGTCCACGAGCAGGGCGCAGTCGGTTACGGTGACACCGCTCACGCCGAACAGCCGGATCCCGGCATTGTCGCCGTTGACGTTGGGCGTAGCCCCGAACACCCGGTAGCCGGCGAGGTCGAGGGTGATGCCATCGGCCATGACGACAAGGCCGTCAGCGGCGCAAGGCCCGACGTCGCCGTCGAGGGTGGTGTTCTCGGTGATGACGGCGCCGCAGCCGATGTGGGTGGCCGATGCCGGGGCGGCGCCGACGATCAGGCCCGCCAGAACGAGCCCCGATGCGATCAGGGGCCGGACCAACCTGTGAACGTTTCTCATGTCAAATCTCTCCCCCAGTGGCGACAGCCTCACGCTGCGCCCCCAAACTGCCCTCTCCGGGCGATTTGTCCGGGATGCTATTCTCGCACCACCACAAGGCGCGCGCAATAGTGGCAGCAAACATTTAAGTGACTGGCGCATCCGTGCTTCGACTGGTTCACGTCGACCTCGTTCCTCCAGTCCGGCTGACCCCTAC
>JBKJNA010000014.1:0-6179 GCA_046596195.1 Acidimicrobiales bacterium
TCTGAGACCCTCGTCGACCTCGCGTTCTCCGCCCCGTCGGCCGACGCCGGCCGGGCTGCGCCTGCCCAGCGGTTCGTGGTCAAGGAGTCCGACGCCCCCATCACTGACGACTCCGCGTTCAACGCTGCCGCCACTCTGTGCGAGGGAGTGTGCGCCTTCTCCGTCGCCACGGTTGGCGACCGTCTCAGTGTGGCGGTCGGGGGCCGGCGACCGGGAACGACGTACCACTACGCCGTCCGCGCCGTCAATGACGCGGGCGTGGCCGGGCCGCTGTCCAACCCGGCATCGGCCACCACCCTCGGCGCGCCCGCCGGCCCGGTCCCGGCTGCGAGCTGTCCGGTGGTAGGCCAGGCCGCTGCGGGCCAGGCCACCTACCGACCGGGGTACTCGATCGTGGGTGTGCCGGCTGGCACCCCGCTCGGGTTGCGTTCAGTCCTCTACGGGTGGTTCGACCAGGGCGCAGGAGGTTCCTACTCCTCCCACGACGCCACCCGGCCCCTGGCCCCCGGCCGGGGCTACTGGGCGTGGTCGCCCTGCCCCCGGCTGGTGACACTCGCCGGCGCCGCTCGGGCGCCCGCCACCTTTGCGCTCGGCGCATATCGCGCATCGCTCGTGGGGAACCCGTCGGCCAGCCCGGCCGTCGTCGCCGGCCACGACTACGCCGCCCGCTGGGATGGCGCCCTCAACGGCGGCACCGGCGGCTACCACCTGTCGGGCTACCGCCAGGCGCAGACCCTCGGCGTGGGGGAGGGGATCTGGGTCTTCTCCTTCGTGCGCACCGAAATCCGCATCGAGGCAGCGGGATGAAAGGGCCCGCCGCAGTCCCTGTCGCAGCAGGGCTGCAGAAGCTGGGGGCAGTCCGGCGCTGGAGACGCAGCGTCGGGCGGCAAGCAGCCCCGACAAAGCCGGGACGGGCTGGCACTGCCAGACAGCTCGGGTCCGGCGAGCGAGTCGAAACGGTGTAACGCAAGTGAACCAGCGATGAAGCCCCGTAAGAGACCCGCCGGCTCAAATCTGGTGGATATGGGTCGGGAGCGCACGCCCTTCGGCGGAGGGCGACTCGGAAGCCGGTCTGTACGAGCCGGCCAGGAGGCCACGGTGAAAGCCTGCGGCGTAGCCGTGGCGATGCTGTCGGGGTAGAGCTGGGCACCTCGTTCGACGATACCTCGATGAGGAACGGTGGAACTGTCTTTTGGTTGTCCTCGGGCTCGCCCGCACCAGGGCGAGTCAAGGTAGGCCCCGTCGTCGGGCCGAAGGCCGCAAGGCAGGACGGAGCCCTCGTAGTAGTCCGAGGCCGGGAAAGCCGGTCACATGGCGAAGGGGGGGGCAGCAAGTTCTGCAGCTTGGGACTGGAATGCCAGGAGGTCGCCGGTGAATACCGGCGCACCGTGGCCGGGGGCCAATGGCGCCTGGGCTCGGGTACTGGGGATCCAGACCAGGCTGCACCAGTGGGCCACCGACGATCCCAACCGTCGGTTCGATGACCTCTACAACCTCATCTGTGACCCGGCTGTCCTCGTGAATGCGTGGCACCGGGTGCGGGCCAACAAAGGGGCTCGCTCTGCCGGGGTGGATGGACACACCGTCCGCTACATCTCGGTCCTCAAGGGCGAGCAGGCTTTCTTGTCGGAGCTGCGAGATGATCTCAAGGCCCGCAAGTTCCGCCCCATGCCTGTGCGAGAAGTGATGATCCCAAAGCCCGGCGGCAAGCGCCGGCGGCTGGGCATCGCCACCGTGCGGGACCGGGTGGTCCAGGCCGCCCTGTTGACGGTGCTCGAGCCCATTTTCGAGGCGGACTCCAAGCCATGTTCCTATGGCTTCCGCCCCGGACGCCGAGCCCATGACGCCATAGCCGAGATCCAGTTCTTCGCCACCCGCTCCTATGAGTGGGTGCTGGAGGGCGACATCAAGGCGTGCTTGGACGCGTCAACACACTGCCCCTTCTACTCTTTGGTCGTCCTCGAAGAGGCTCGGATCCGGCCGATTCACTATTCGCAAGCCTTTCCGGCGCCCGGAGCGGACGTGGACCGCTTCGAGTTCACCGCGCTTTACACGCTGCAACACCGTTTGGCGGGAGACGCCGAGTGCCAGGGTGGCCTCCAGCATGGGCAGCCAGCCGGGCGGGGCCTCCTCCACGAACTGCGAGCGGAGGTCATCGGTGACACGAATGCGCCAAGGGGCGCCGGGCGTCACCTGCTCGCCGGCGATGAAGCCGTCGCTCAGCCATCGGTGCACGGTGGAGGGGGCCACGCACAGGACCTTGGCCGCGTCCGCGATGGTGACGAGCTCGCCTTCGCGCTGGTCGGTGGCCGGCTGGTGGCGGGCGATGCCCCACGAGGTTCGCAGGGAGCTGACCCGGCTGCGGGTGAAGCGCTCGCCGGTGGCGGTGCGGCGTCCCTGGCGGTTCAAGATGCCGGCGATGGTGTCATCGGGGTAGTGGGCCGCGAGGCGGCGCATCAGGGCGACGGTGTCCTCGTCGGTGCGAATGGTCGGCTGGGACCGGGCCAGGGCCACGACCAGCTCGGTGATGGCACCGCCGTGCCAGCGCATGGTCAGCTCCGCCCGGTGCTCGTCGCGCACAACGTTGACCACGACCTCCTCGACGAGGGTGCGCAGCAGCTCCTTGCGGTCCCGGTCGGTGGTCGTGGGCGCCGACCACACCCGACCCACATCGGTGCCGAGGGCGGCAACGGCCTGGACCTGTTCGGGGCTGAGGGCGTTGGGCCGGGACCTCTCCCGGCGGGCCAGCTCGGCCTGCGCCGCGCCCAGTGTGGCCAGGGCCTTCTCCCATTCGGCCTCCAGGCCCCGGGCCACCAGGCGGTTGTCGGGGTCGACGGCCATGTAGCGCCGCTCGGCCCGCTGGGCCTGGTAGCGGGCCCGCTCGACCTCCCGGCGCCACTGGCCGAGGGCGGTGTCACGGTCGTCGGTGACGGCCTGGGCGGCGGCCAGCGAGGCCTCGATGCCGGCCGGGGCGACGGCGGCCAGGAAGGCGGCGGCGATGGCCTGGTCGATCTGGACGCCCCCGACGGACAGGTGCGTTACCCCCCGCCCGGCGAGCAGCTCCCGCCCGCTGCAGTGATAGCCCGGAGTGGCGCGGGCCCCGTTGTAGTGCACGACCAGGCGCCGGCCGCAGTCCCCGCAGGTGGCGACGCCCTGCAACAGCGCCGAGCCCTCCCGCACCGCCCCGCCGGCTTCGTGCGCCCGGGGCCGGGTGTTGGCCCCGATGCGGGCTTGGTTGGCCTCCCAGGTGGCCCAGTCGATGTAGCCGGGATGGTGGTCCACGATCAGCACCTCCCAGGCGTCGCGGTCCAGGCGCTTGATCCGGGTGCGGGCCCGGCCGTCCTCGTCGACGAACCGCTCCCGGCGGGTGCGCCCATAGACATAGGCGCCAGCGTAGGAAGGGTGGGTGAGCACGCGGTGGATCGCGTTGTAGGTGGGCGCCACCCAGGCCAGCTCGGCGCCGATGACGTTCGACTGCAGCGGGAACGGCAGTCCCTCGCCCAACAGCCACAGCCACACGGCGCGCACCGACCCCGACTCGGCGAAGCGCTCGAACACGGCTGCGACAACGCCCCGCACGGCCTCGTCGGGGTGCAGGAGGATCTCGCCGTCGTCGTCACCCCCACCAGCCCCACGGGCAGGCCCCGGCGCAGCTCGCCCCGGGCCGCCTTGTTGCGGATGCCGCCGTTGAGCCGGGCCCGCAGCACGTGCAGCTCGGCCTCGCTCATGGTGCCCTTGAGCCCGAGCACCAGGCGGTCGTTGAAGCTGGCCGGGTGATACAGGCCGTCGCCGTCGCCGATGAGGGTGTCGGTCATCCCGCACAGGTCCAACAGGCGATACCAGTCGGCGTTGTTGCGGGCCAGGCGCGACACCTCGAGGCCGAGCACCAGCCCGACATGGCCGAGGGCGACCTCGGCGGTGAGGCGGGCGAAGCCGGCCCGCTCGGCGCTGCCCGACCCGGACAGGCCGAGGTCGTCGTCGATCACGCTCACCGAGGCGCGCTCCCAGCCCAGCTCGACGGCACGGTCGACCAGCGCGTACTGGCGGTCGGTCGACTCCCGGTTGCGCTCCAGCTGGGAGGCGGTGGACTGGCGGACGTAGACCACGGCCTGGCGTCGCAGGTGGGACTGCTGGGGCATCTCAGTCATCGCAGGCTCCCTTCTGGCGCCCCTCGATCGATCGGTTGCGGCCGCCCTCGCGCTGGAGGGGCACGCCCTCGTCCACCCCGGCCCGGCGGCGCCGGAAGGCGGCCTGGCGACAGCCCGGCGAACAGAACCGGGGCGCCGAGCCGGTCCGGGGCCGCCACAGCACGCCGTCGAGGTCGGTGCGCACGAAGCGCCCGCAGGGCGGGCAGATGAACCCGACGGGCGCCACCTCGGGCGAGCCGGGACGGGGCCCGGTCGGCGAAGCGTCACGCATTGTCGGCTCCGGCTCACGATGGGAAGTCACCGGCAGCACCTCTTTGGGTGACGCTTTGGCCGAGGCCGACCGCCGTCGGCGGGGCCGGGGTTCACTCATGCTCCTCCTCCTCCTTGTCGTCGATCGAGCGGGCCATCAGCCGTGCCAGCGCGGCCACGACGGCGAGGCGCTCCGCCGGCGCCACCGACTCCCACATCACGCCCGGCGGTGCCGGGCTCTCGGACAGCTCCAGGCTCAACTGCACGGACAACCTCCTCCTCGAGGGTCGCCCGATCATCCCGGCCAGCCGACTCGAGGCGGTGGATCAGCCCGGCGACCACCGTGGCGGCGTGCGCCAGGTCCGACACCTAGCCGAGGGTCCCTGCTGCCGGCCGCCCATCATCAGCACCACCGATGTCCGTCCACGACGCCGGGATCAGGCTCTTGGAGCCATCCGGCAGGACCAGGCACAGCTCGAGCGTGCCGTGGCGGCGCATCCAGCCCAGCACCGCCAGGTCACGGCCTTGGAAGGGATGGCGGGGACGAACAACCCGCACCGTCGGCGGGAGGTCCCGGAGGTGGGCAGTGTGTCGCCTACTCGTTCGACGAAATCTCGCATTCGGCGCTTCTTGGCCGGGTGCGAAGCCGAGTCGGGGACAAGCGTGTCGTGGGCCTGGTGAGGGCGTTTCTGAAGGCCGACATCCTCGGCGAGGATGGCGAGCTTCAGGACAACGACGCCGGCACACCCCAGGGAGGAATCGTGTCGCCGCTGCTGGCCAACATCGCCTTGACGGTCCTTGACGATCACTTCGCCAAGGCCTGGGAGGAGATGGGGAATTCCCACATGCGCGAGCGGCGTCGGAAGAAGGACCTGGTCAATTACCGCCTTGTGCGGTACGCGGACGACTTTGTCGTCCTCGTGGCCGGGCAACGAGCCGACGCAGAGCGCCTTCGTGAGGAAGTAGCAGAGGTGCTTGTCCCCATGGGGCTTCGGCTCTCTGAGGCCAAGACCACGATCGTCCACATCGATGAGGGCTTCAACTTCTTGGGTGTGCGCATCCAGCGCCACATGAAGCGAGGAGTGGGCAAGCGCTTCGTCTACACCTACCCATCCAAGACGGCCCTGACGGCCGTCAAGGAGAAGGTGCGGAGCATCACCCGAAGTGGAGGAGTGAACCAACCGCTCAAGGCCCTGATCGCCCGGCTCAACCGGGTGCTTCGGGGCTGGACCAACTACCACCGCCACGGGGTGTCGGCCAAGACCTTCTCCTACCTGCATGCCTTCACCTGGATGCGGGTGTGGTGCTGGTTGCGCCGCAAGCATCCCAAGGCCACGTGGAAGGAGCTGCGTTGTCGCTATCTGAGGAGAGGGCGCCTGGCGCAGGACGAGTCGATGCTCTTCGCCTCGCAAGAGGTAGCGGTCACTCGCTACCGCTACCGGGGTCAGAACATCCCCTCGCCGTGGGTGAGCAAGACGGAAAGGACGGCCGCGTAGTGCACCGGTATGGATTTGTGGAGAGCCCGGTGCGTGGAGACACGCACGCCGGGTTCGGAGGGCGGGCCAGGGAGACGGACCGGCCGAAAGGCCGACACCGCGCCCTGGCTCGACCCTACAGCGACACCACCATCACCATGAGGTAGTTCAACTGGCGCCGCGAAGCGGGCCAGGCGCCGTCCGGCACGCCGGCTGCACCCGTTCCGAAGAGTGTTGCGTCATGGCTACAAACGTGGTGGACTCAATCGAACCAGCGATCCAACATCGGGTGAGCGGCTGCTCAGCC
>JBKJNA010000202.1:0-23787 GCA_046596195.1 Acidimicrobiales bacterium
CCGCGAGGAGAAGGCCGACAAGGGCGAGTCGGTCCGGCGAAACCTCGCCCGCACGGAGCTGGCCTGGCTCCGCCGCGGCGCGCCGGCCCGCACCCGCAAGCCCAAGGCCCGCATCGCCACGGCGACGGCCCTTGTGGACGGGCGTGGGCCTGCGCAGGATCGTCCGGGCGACCTCGACCTGGCGGGCGGCGGGCGCTGGGGCTCGACCCCCCGGCTGGGGGACAAGGTCATCGAGCTGCACGGCGTGACCCACCGCTTCGGCGGCGGCCCGGCACTGTTCGAGGGCCTCGACCTCGACCTCGGTCCGGGCGAGCGACTCGGGCTCGTCGGCCCGAACGGTTCCGGCAAGTCGACCCTGCTCGACGTGGTGGCCGGCCGGATGGCCCCTGTGGGCGGCGAGGTGCGGACAGGCCCCACCGTCCGGCTCGGCTACTACGACCAGACCGGGCGAGACCTCGACCCGGCGCAGCGGGTACGGGAGGCGGTGGCCGGCGGCGACGGCCAACCCACGTGGGAGCAGGCCCGCCTCATGGAGCGATTCTGGTTCGACGCCGACGCCCAGTGGGCGCCTGTCGGCACCCTTTCCGGCGGCGAGCAGCGGCGCCTCCAGCTGCTGCTGGTGCTGGCCGCCCTGCCCAACGTCCTCCTCCTCGACGAGCCGAGCAACGACCTCGACCTCGACACGCTGCGCGCCCTGGAGGACCACCTCGATGCGTGGCCCGGCACCGTCGTGGTCGTGAGCCACGACCGCGCCTTCCTGGAGCGCACGGTGGAGGACGTCCTGGTGCTCGACGGCCATGGCGGCGCCGCCCTCGCCCCCGGTGGGTACGCCGGCTATGCGGCGGCGCGGGCGGCGCCGCAGCCGAGACCCCGGGCGGTGGCGCCGGCGACCGGCGCCCGACCGCTGTCAACGTCACCGTCACCGGGGTCGACGTCGGGGGCGGGCGGGAACGCCGGCGCCCGTCCGGCGGCATCGACGACGGAGCCGGCCAAGACGAAGGTGCGGTCGCCGAGCACGCTGCGCCGGCTCCTCGGGCTGGCCGAGCGGGAGATGACCGAGGCAGGGGTCGAGCGCGACCGCCTGGTGGGGCAGCTGGCGGCGGGCACCACCGATCACGCTGCGTTGGCCGACGTCGCCCACGCCCTGGCCGGCGCCGAACAGCGGGTGGCCGACGCCGAGGAGCGCTGGCTGGCCCTGGCCGAGGAGCTGGGCGCCTGACCGCACGCCCGGAAGCCGGCGACGGCGTCAGGGCCCGGATACCGAACCCTGGTGTCGCCGCCAACGGCCCGACGGGCGGGCCGCCCATAGGCTCCCGGACGTGTTGCGTCACGTGGCCATGTTCCGTTGGGCGACGGGAACCACCGAGGACCAGGTGGCCGAGCTGCAACGGTCGCTGAACGGGCTGCCGGCGCTCATCCCCGCGTTGCGGGATTACCGCACGGGCAGTGACGCCGGGCTGGCCGCAGGTAACTGGGACTTCGTGGTGGTGGCCGATGTGGACGACGTCGAGGGTTGGCGGGCCTACATCGACCATCCGGCCCACCAACGGGTGTTGATCGAGCTGCTGCGCCCCCTGCTCGGGGAGCGGGCCGCCATCCAGTACGAGTGGTGAGCCGGCGTCAAGCCGGCACCGTCAGCGCACGTTGAGGCGGAAGAGGTAGGTGACGTCCCCCTGCACCCAGCCCGTCGACAGTCCCATCCGGTAGAGGCCGGGCGCCAGGTCGGCGGTGAACGTCGTGGGGTTGGTGCCTACCAGCTCGCGGACGCTGCCGGTATCGGTAGGGGCGGCATCGACCACGAAGACGCGGACGCCGAGGGGGGAGTCGAAGGCATCGAACCTCACCGTAACCGTGTCGCCTCGGCGGACGTTGAGGATCGAGGCGGTGGCGGGGAAGCCGAGCGAGTCGGCGCACAGCGGGGTAGCGGCGGCGTCGGGCTTCCAGCAGGAGGACCCCTGGGTCGCACGGATGGAGTCGGCCGGGCCGGCGAGCGACGCTACCGGCGGGCGGGCGAGCGGGCGGTTGGCCGTGACCCAGTAACCCTTACCGCCGGGATGGGCGGCGACGGCGGTGATCGAACGGTTGGACGTGGCGGCGTCGCCGAAGGACTGGGCATCGCCGAAGGGCAGCACCTTGCCGGCTGCGGTGGCGATCCAGTAGCCCTTGCCGGTGGGGGTGGCGGCCATGCCGACGACCCGGTCGGTTGTCGACAGTTTCCCGGTGCCTGCGCCGAGGAAGGGTGCGTCGAAGGCGAAGATGCCGCCGTCGGCGGCCACGAACCAGTAGCCGCCGCCGTCGGGATCGGCCGCCATACCGACGATGGGCTGGTTCAGCTTGACGTCGCCGGTGGAGCCGGCGAAGCGGGCGTCGCCGAAGGCGAAGATGCCGCCGTCACGGGCCACGAGCCAGTAGCCCTCACCGGTCCCGCTCGCCGCCATGCCGACCACCGGCTGGTTGAGCGGCTTGGCGCCCATCGAGCCGAGGAACGGCACGTCGAAGGCGAAGATGCCGCCGTCCGCAGCCACGAACCAGTAGCCCCGGTTCCTGGGGTCGGAGGCGAGGCCCACCACCGGCTGGTTGAGCTTCAGGTTGCCGGTGGAGCCGTGGAAGGCGGCGTCGCCGAAGCCGAACACACCACCATCCCTGGCCAGCAACCAGTAGCCGCCACCCGACGGCGTGGCCGCCATGCCGACGAGCGGCCCGTTGAGGGCCAGCTTGCCGGTGGAGCCGAAGAAGCCGGCGTCGCCGAAGTTGAACACGTCCTCGCCCGCCGTCACCCCCGCACCGGCGGGCACCGGTGCCACGGCCAGGAGCGATGCCGCCACCAGTCCGACGATCGAGAAGCAGACCTTCCGTGCCGCAGGTGCGATGGCCATGGTAAGAGCGTATGGGGTCGTCAGCGCGAGATCATCCGGCCCACTGCGCCCATGAGCTCCTTCACCTGGTCGTCGGGGTCGGTGGGGCCGCCACCGCCGCCGGCCAGGCAGTGGCGGGCATGGCCGTCGAGCAGGCCGAGGGCGACCTTGTCCAGGGCCGCCCGCACAGCATTGATCTGGGTGAGGACATCGATGCAGTAGCGGTCCTCGTCCACCATCTTGGCGATGCCCCTGACCTGGCCCTCGATGCGGGCCAGGCGGTCGTTGAGCTGTCCCTTGGTGGCGGTGTAGCCGCGAATCGTCTGTGCCATGTCCGCCTCCTCGTCGTCCGCCCACCACCATACCACTAGGGGGTAGGGGTTTGTCGATACCCCTGGGGGTAGAGAGGGCGGTGCACAACCGACGGTTCTCGTAGGAGGTACGCGTGATGCAGGACACGCGCCGTGTCCGGCGCGAGGGACGGCCGCGACGTCGATCCGGCGGCGACGCCCCGGCCGAGCCCTACGGGTTCGTCGTCGTGGTCGTCGTCGCTGGCGCGATGGTGGTCGTCGTGGTGGACGACGACGTCGTGGTGGAGCTCGTTGTGGAGGGAGGGGCCACCGTCGTGGTCGACCGGACCCTGACAGTCGTGGTGGTTGTCGCCGCCGGCTCGGTGGTGGACGTGGTTGTGGTGGGCCCGCCGATGACCGGCGCGGTCGTGTCGGATGTCGGAGTCGTGGTGGAGGACGACGTGGAACTGCTTGACGAGGTCGTGCTGGCGTCCGGACCGGGCAGCGAGGGCGGCGGGGCGTCGAGGCGGGTGAGGCCAAGGCTGTCGGCGTTGGCGGTGAACACGTCCTGGCGGGGCAGGCCGCCCACGGCCTGGCGCATGGTGGACGCCCAGATCGTGGCCGGGAACGAGCCGCCGGTCACGCTGCGGCCGTGGACGTTCGTCATCGCCACGATGGCCTCCGGGTGGCCGACCCAGACCGCGGTCGCCAGCTGGGGGACGAAGCCCACGAACCACGCGTCGCCGTAGTCCTGCGTGGTCCCGGTCTTGCCTGCCTGCGGCCGGCCGATGGCGGCACCCTTCCCGGTCCCTTCGCTGACGACCCGCTCGAGGGCGCCGTTCAGCACGCCGGCCTCGCGGGCCTCGAAGACCTGCTCCGTCTTCGGCGCGCGCTTGAAGACCTGCTTGCCGTCACGGTCGAGGATCTCGGTGATGGCGTACGGCTCGGCGTACACGCCCTTGGCCGCAAAAGTGGCGAAGGCGGCCGCCTGCTCGAGCGGGGTGACCCCCTGGCGCAGGCCGCCCAGCGCGATGGCCGGCTTGGAGCCGACGTTCTTGTCGACGTCGGCCACGCCCAGTCGCTCGGCCGTCCTCGTCACGTCGGCCGGCCCGACTTCGAGGATCAGTTGGGCGAAGACGGTGTTGTAAGAGTGGGCCATGGCCCGGTCGAGATCGGACCGTCCGCCGCCCTCTCCCTCGTAGTTCTCAACGGTGTAGCGCTCGCCCCTGTACTCGAGCGTCCGGGGCGAGGAGGCGTCGAAGGTCGACCGGGGGTCGATGCCCTTGGCCACGGCGGCCAGGTACACGTACGGCTTGAACGACGAGCCCGGCTGCCGGCGGCCCTGGCTGGCAAGGTCGAACTTGCTGGTGGCGAAGTCGCGGCCGCCCACCAGCACCCGGATGGCGCCGTCGCCGGGCACCACGCTGACCACTGCGGCTTCGGGGTCGGTGGCGTCGGGAAGCGATGTTCGCACCGCCGCCGTGGCGGCTTCGAGAGCCTTGGGGTCGAGCGTGGTCTTGATCGTGTAGCCGCCGGTGAAGAGCCGTTTGCCCCGCGACTCGGGGCTTCCGCCCAACTCGTCGAGGCCGGCCGCCTCCCGCTTCACGAACTCGACGAAGTGGGGGGCCGTCTGGCCGACGACCTCGGCGGGCGGGGCGACCTCGAGAGGAGTGGCGAGCGCCTCTTGCAACTGGTCCTTCTTCAGCCATCCGCGGCCCTGCATGTTCCCGAGCACCTGGTCGCGCCGGTCGGTGACGCGCTCGGGGATCGTCCGGGGGTCCAGGGCCTCGGGCGCCTTGATCATCCCGGCAAGGGTCGCCGCCTGGGCCGGGCTCAGCTGCTCGGGGGCGGTCGCGAAATAGGACTGGGCGGCGGCGGCAAGACCGTAGTTGCCGTCGCCGAAGTACACCTGGTTCAAGTAGCGCTCCAGGAGCTCGTCCTTGGTGTATTCCTTCTCGAGGCGGACGGCGTACTGCACCTCGCGAAGCTTGCGCAGGAAGGTGCGCTCGGAGTTGGTGAAGTTCAGCTTGGCCAGTTGCTGGGTGATCGTGCTCCCGCCCTGGCGGCCGCCCTGGGCGTTGCGCAGCACGGCCCGGAAGACGGCCGACGGGTCGACGCCGCCGTGCGAGTAGAAGTTGGCGTCCTCGGCTGCCA
This sequence comes from Acidimicrobiales bacterium, assembly GCA_046596195.1. Classification (GTDB taxonomy): domain Bacteria; phylum Actinomycetota; class Acidimicrobiia; order Acidimicrobiales; genus JAHFUS01. The sequence goes on from JBKJNA010000202.1 coordinate 5,300, forward strand.
GCACGGCCTGCTTCACGTGGGCGGGAAGGGCGGCCAGCTTGACGGGCTCGCGCCGCTGCGCGCCGTCCAGTTCGGCCAGCACCTTGCCATCGGCGGCGAGGACCTTGCTGCCCTCGGACAGCGCATCGAAGTCGCCGATGTCAGGGGCGAGGGGCGAGAGGGCGAACAGGATGACCCTGCTCGACACCACCGCCGCCGCCCGCCGCAGGGGCGGAACCACGCCGATGACGACGATCGACACCACCGTTACGAGGGCGATCCGACCCCAGGGAAGGCTACGGATGCGCGGCAGGCGTCCACGTCCGGGAGTGGGCGTGGAAGCCCGTCGGCCCGTCCCCCTGGTAGATCCCGCCGATGCCATCTGTGGCGAACTTGCCACCCTGGGACTCAGACCAAACCTCGGAGCATGAAGGCGGTGCAGATCGGACGGAGCCTCATCCCGCTCCGGCCTTCGGAGCGAGCGGGGACGCCCGCTCGACCACCTTCGGCACGGGCCGCCCCACCTCGGTTGGTGCCGTCGGGTCGGCGTTGCTGCGTCCGCCGAGTGGAGCGTCGAGGTGGAACGGCGAGGTGTGGGCCTCCTGGTGGGCGAGGGGCGAGAAGAGGTCGGCGGCGACGAAGCGGGCCCGGATGGCGGCCATCACGAACGGGTCGGGGACGTGCTTCTGGTTGAAGTAGTGCTCCTGGTAGATGTGCTCCTCGGCCGCCCCCAGGTCCGAGAGGGCGGTCGACATCTCCTCGGTCATGGCCCCGTTCCCGCACAGGTAGTACGAGATGCCACCGAGGGCGGGGAGCAGCGGCGGCACCGATTCGGTGATGCGGCCACGGAGACCGGTCCAACCGGCCGGGGGCTGCGACAGCGTGATCCGGTAGGAGAAGTTCGGGTGCTGGCGGGCAAGGTCGTCGAGCTCGTCGGTGAGGAAGACATCCTCGGCCAGCCGGAGGCCCCAGTAGAAGGTGATCCGGCGGTCGAAGCCCCGCCTCAGAAGATGGGCGGCGAGGGAGTGGAGGGGGCCGACGCCGACACCGGTGGCCAGGAGCACCAGGTTGCGCCGGTCGTCCTTCGGCATCATCGACCGCCCTGTTGGTCCCCGGAAGGCGATCACCTCGCCCGGCTGGCACGAGCCGAGGTAGCGGGAGACGGGACCGTTGCGGACCACCCGCACGACCAGCTCGAACCGGCGTTCCTCGTCGGGTGGCGAGAGGACGCAGTACGGGCTGCGGGCGTACCCGAGCCCGTCGATGCCGAGCTCGACACCGACGAACTGCCCCGGGTCGTGATCGAACGGCTGGTCGTCGACCACTCGCAGCCTGAGTCGGACCGTGCCCGTCGGGGTGAGCCGCCGGATCCACTCGACCTCCGCCTGGCGGCCGTACCGGCTCTTCGGGCTCCAGCCGCCCAGAACGGCGGCCTCGTCGACCTCGCCACCGGAAATTCGGCCGGGCAGGTCCCAGCTCACGACCGGTGCTGCATCGGGCAGGAGCAGCGACCCGGTGGCGGTCACCGCCGACCGCTCGTCCGGACCACTGGAGAGAAATCCCTGGTGACTCATCGAATGCGCCTCCACTTCCAGTGCGCGTCCGTGGCGCCCAGGATACCGCCGCACCTGCGGAGGTCGGCGCGCCGTGCCACGATTGCGCCCCGTCGAGAGGAGGCTGCGATGGCACATCAGGTACAGGGTGTCGTGGCCCGGGGCAAGGGCGAACCGGTCACCGTCGAGACGATCGTGGTGCCTGATCCAGGTCCGGGCGAGGCGCTCGTCGAGGTGCAGGCATGCGGGGTGTGCCATACCGACCTCCACTACCGCGAGGGCGGCATCAGCGACGACTTCCCGTTCCTGCTCGGGCACGAGGCGGCCGGCGTGGTGGAGCAGGTGGGGGAGGATGTCCCGGGCCTGGAGGCGGGCGACTATGTCGTGATCGCCTGGCGGGCGCCATGCGGTGGGTGCCGGTCCTGCCGGCGCGGCCGTCCTTGGTACTGCTTCGACAGCCGCAACGCCACCCAGCACATGACCCTCGCCGACGGCACGCCACTCAGCCCCGCCCTCGGCATCGGCGCCTTCGCCGAGCGCACGTTGGTGGCGGCCGGCCAGTGCGTGAAGGTCGACCGGAAGGCCCGCCCGGAGGCAGCCGGGCTCATCGGCTGCGGCGTGATGGCCGGCTTCGGTGCCGCCGTGAACACGGGCAACGTCGGCCCGGGCGACACCGTTGCTGTCATCGGCTGTGGCGGGGTGGGGAGTGCCGCCATCGCCGGCGCCTCGCTCATGGGCGCCCGCATGGTGATCGCCGTCGACATCGACCCCCGCAAGCTCGAGTGGGCGACCCGCTTCGGCGCCACCCACACGGTCGATGCCGCCACCGGCGATCCGGTGGAGGCGGTGCGGGAACTCACCGACGGGTTCGGCGCCGACGTGGTGATCGAAGCGGTGGGCCGCCCCGAGACGTGGAAGCAGGGCTTCTACGCACGGGACCACGCCGGCACCCTGGTGCAGGTGGGCGTCCCCACGCCGGGCATGACCATCGAGATGCCCCTGGTCGATCTGTTCGGCCGGGGCGGGGCGATCAAGTCGTCGTGGTACGGGGACTGCCTGCCCAGCCGGGACTTCCCCCGTCTCATCGACCTGTACCTGAAGGGACGCCTCGACCTCGACGGCTTCGTCACCGAGACCATCGGCCTGGGCGACGTGGAGAAGGCGTTCGAGAAGATGCACAGCGGCGAGGTCCTGCGGTCCGTGGTTGTTCTCCAGCGATGACCCTTCGGGTGGACCTGGTGCGAATCAGCGGCGTGTTCTCCCTCGACGGTGAGGACTTCGACGTGGAGAACAACGTCTGGCTGGTGGGCGACGACGACGACGTGGTGGTGATCGACGCAGCCCACGACGCCGCCCCCATCCTGGCCGGCATCGACGGGCGCACGCTGCAGATGGTGGTCTGCACCCACGGGCACAACGACCACATAAATGCGGCGGTGGCCCTAACCGACGCGACCGGAGCGCCCGTGGCCCTGCACGCCGCCGACCGCATGCTGTGGGACGTCGTGCACCCCTACCGGGCGCCCGACATCGACCTGGCCGAGCACCGCGCCATCGACATCGCCGGCCAGTGCCTCCACGTGCTGCACACGCCGGGGCACTCGCCGGGCGGGGTCTGTCTGCACCTGCCGGAAGAGGGTGTCGTGTTCTCCGGCGACACCCTGTTCGAGGGCGGGCCGGGGGCCACCGGCCGTTCGTTCTCCGACCGGGCGGATCTGGTGGCGTCGATCCGGTCCAAGCTCCTGGTGCTGGCGCCCGGGACGGTGGTCCGCACCGGCCACGGCCCATCCACCACCATCGGCGACGAGGCGCCCGGCATCGGCGGGTAGGGCCGTACCGGCGGCAAGAGGTCGCAACGAGCGGTTCGAATTGCAGCTACGAAGCTCCCGGAACTTTTCCTGCGCGAAAAAAGAACAAACTGGTATGTTCTTCCCAAGTAGGTGCTGTAGGTCAGTTTTCGGGTCTTGTCTTGTCTGGTCGTGGTCCTGTCTGGTCGTAGACAGGAAGCTGCAAGGGGGGTGGACGGATTTTGGGGGACCTATCGGACCTCGCGCGGGCGGAGCGCCTCATCACGGCCTCGATCTTCGGGCCGCTGTCCGTGAAGTCAGCTGGACGCAAGCTCGGCCCTTCGAGTTTCGGAGGTGTGAAGCCGAAGGCACTCTTCGAGATCCTGCTGCTTGCTCGCGGCCGTCTCGTCAGCAAAGACGCCCTGGCTGAGGCCCTGTGGCCGGGCGCCCTGCCGAAGAATGTGACCGGGACGCTGGAGACCTACGCCTGCGTTCTCCGACGCCAGCTGTCCGAGGACCGGGCACACGCCCGACGCGTCATGGTCACCGCCTCGGGCGCCTACCGGATCGACCTTGACGAGATCACCCTCGACGTCGATCGGTTCGACGACCTCCTCCGGCGAGCCGATGGGGCCGGTCACCAGGCGCGGCGCGCCCTTCGGATCGAGGCCGTGGCGCTGGCGACCGGGGATCTCCTGGAGGACGAGCCCTACGCTGACTGGGCCCAGATGGAGCGTGAGCTGTACCGCGAACGGGTCGCCCGCACCCATCTCCTCATCGCCGAGGACGCACTGGCCGATGGCGACGTCGGAGTCGCTCTCCGCCATGGCGAGGCGGCACTGACGGTCAAGCCATTCTCCGAGAAAGCCGTTCGCTCCGTCATGCTGGCCCACCATGCGCTCGGCCACGGTGAGACAGCGCAAGAGGTCTTCGCCCGCTGCCGCCGGGTGCTCGACCGGGAGCTCGGTGTGGACCCCTCCGCCGAGACGGCTGCGTTGGCGACGGCAATCGGCACGGGGATACCGGCCCATGCGCTGGTGGTGCCGGCCCGGCGGCCGAGCACGACGCCGGAGAAGATTCGGCCCTGGGACAGGCGGGATCCGTCCCGTCGTATGCCGTTCATCGGGCGAGTGGCGGAACTAGCCAACCTGCGGGCGCGGGTCGAGGCGTGCCGGCAGGGCCGGTTCGAGTTCGTCGTCGTGGAGGGCAGACCCGGTATCGGCCGCACCACCCTCCTCGACCAGTTGCACGGTTCGCTTCCGGGAGCGGTGGGTCTAGTTGCCTACTCCCCGCGCGAGCTCGACCGCCCCGCGTTGCCGTTTTCGGGCGCCCTCATCGACGCCCTCCGCTTGTCACCAGGCGTCACCGACGCTGAGCGCTATTCCGGCGCACCCTGGCTGTCCGGTATCGGGGATTCGGTGGAATCTGTGTGCGATCTGGCACGGCGTCACGGGCCGATCGTGCTGCTCCTTGATGATCTCCATTGGGCCGACGCCGGCACCATCGAGGCGCTGGAGTACCTCTGGCGAAGAGCGCCGGCGGTGCCATTGGCGATCATCGTGACGGTTCGGGTACCAGCATCGGACGGGGACTCGGTCCTTCTTCGCCTCGGCGCCGTGGAACGGGTGGCCCTTACCGCTCTTGCGCCGAGCGATGCCCTCGCGACACAGGACGTCGGTCCGGAGTTGGTGCGCACGACCGGTGGCAATCCCCGGGCGATGGCCGACATCTGGCGTTGGGAACACTCCGGCGGCGCCGGCTTGTCTCCCAGTCTCGAGGACGCGGTCAAGCGACGGGTGCGCGGACTGGGGGCTGGTCTTCCGGCAATCCTTCAGGCGGCTTCCGCGCTGCCGGAGACCTTTGGTCCGGGCGAGCTCGTCGGTGTAACCGGGGCGCCGGAACGAGCGCTGGAAGCGGACCTCGATCGACTGGTCGCCCTCGCGTACCTGGAGAACACCGTCGACGGCCTCCGCTTCGCGGAGCCGGTGATGCGAGACGTGCTCGCCACGACGGTGGCCCAGGGGCGCCGAGCCGGAGCTGACGGCCCCGAGCTCGACGATCCCACGAAGTTCGTCGCCGCCTGACCCTCGTGGCCCGCATACGCGAAATGCATTTTCGGTGCAAAACCTTCTTCAAAGGTCGGCCCGCTTAACTCCGAGGGCGAGCATCATGCGCTGACTCAGAATCCGATCCTTGGGGGGACCACGAACGATGGCAGCTTTTACGAGGTCGAAGCTTGGCGTGCCCGTCCGCAAGAGCAGGGGACTCCATGCTCCGCAACGGCGGGCCGGGAGGGCGGGTCTGGCGACGCTGGTGAGTCTCGCCGTCGTAGCCACCGCGCTCACGGGGACCGGCGTGGTCAAGGCCGCTCCTGTCGGCCAGGGCTTCAACCTCAACGCGTCGGACCTGCAGTTCGTCCTCAAGCAGATCAAGATCGCTGAGCAGCACGCGGCCACAGCGACCCCTGCGAACCCGTGCGGCACACTGCTCGGCAGCGGCCCCAACCAGATCCCGAACAGCACGGGCCAGGGTGTGGAGATCCCCTGGGGCCTTCGGACGGTGGATGGGACCTGCAACAACCTCGTCGCCGGCCAGACCGGGTTCGCCAGCGCCGACAAGACCTTCCCCCGCCTGGTGGCGCCCATCTTCAGCGCTGCCGAGCCGACCCCGGCCGGTTTCGGACCGACGGGGCAGCCCACGTCGTACACGCAGACGAAGGGGAATGTCTTCGACTCGCAGCCGCGGATCATCAGCAACCTGATCGTCGACCAGACCAGCACGAACCCGGCCGCCGTCAACGCCGCCGGCGCGAGCCCCGACGTCACCCCCTCGGGGGCCTTCTTCATCCCCAACGTCGCACCCGACGTGGGGCTCTCTGCGCCGTACAACTCGTGGTTCACGCTCTTCGGTCAGTTCTTCGACCACGGGCTGGACCTCACCAACAAGAGCGGCGGCACCGTCTTCATGCCGTTGAAGCCCGATGACCCGCTCTACAACACGGCGCCTGGAAGCCCCAACTTCATGGTGCTCACCCGGTCGACCAATCAGCCCGGTCCTGACGGCATCGTCGGCGACAACCCAGCCACCCCGCAGGACGAGAGCGCGGACGACATCAAGAACGCCACCAACCAGACCTCACCGTTCGTCGACCAGAGCCAGACCTACACCTCGCACCCGTCCCATCAGGTGTTCCTCCGCTCCTACTCGTCCAACGGCGCCGGCAAGCCGGTCGCCAACGGCAAGCTGCTGACCGGCCCCGGCGACGGCATGGCCACGTGGGCCACGGTCAAGGCCGAGACCCGGGCCATGCTCGGCATCGATCTCGTCGATGCCGATGCCCTGAGCGTGCCCCTGCTGGCCACCGACCCCTACGGCCGCTTCACGCCGGGCACCAACGGCTACCCGCAGATGGTCACCTCTACCGGCGCTCTCGTCGAGGGCAACCCGGCGGCGAACGGCGGACTCGGCGTCCGCGTTCCCGCCGATGTCGTCAAGACCGGCCACGCCTTCCTCGACGACATCGCCCACAACGCGGCGCCCAGGGCCGGTCTCGCTGCTGACGGCGACTCGACGATCACGCCGGCGACCGGCACGCAGCCGACCGGCACCTACGACGACGAGATGCTCAACGCCCACTTCATCGCCGGTGACGGGCGGGTCAACGAGAACATCGGCCTCACCGCCGTCCACCACGTCTTCCACTCCGAGCACAATCGCCTCACCGGTGACATCCAGAACGTGATCACCACCGAGGACCCGGCCTCCCTCCCGGAATGGAAGCTTGCCGACGGGACGTGGAACGGTGAGCGCCTGTTCCAGGCGGCGCGCTTCGTCACCGAGATGCAGTACCAGCACCTGGCCTTCGAGGAGTTCGCCCGCAAGGTGCAGCCGAAGGTGAACCTCTTCGCCGGCTACGACCGCAGCATCAACTCGGCGATCGCCGCAGAGTTCGCCCACGCCGTCTACCGCTTCGGCCACTCCCTGCTGACCGAGACGGTGGCTCGCACCAGCGCCGGCGGCGTCAAAATGGACATCCCGTTGCTGGATGCGTTCCTCAACCCGCCCTCGTTCACCAACAACGGGGCCCTCACGCCCGCCCAGGCGGCGGGCAGCATCGTCCGGGGCATGACCGCACAGCGCGGCAACGAGCTCGACGAGTTCGTCACCGAGGCCCTGCGCAACCGCCTCCTCGGCCTGCCCCTCGACCTCGCCAGCCTGAACCTGGCCCGCGGCCGCGAGGCCGGCGTCCCCCCGCTGAACGCCGTGCGCCGCCAGTTCCTGGCCGCCAGCCAGGGCAATCCCGATTTGGCGCCGTATGCCAACTGGAACGACTTCGGGCTGGCCCTGCGGAACCGCTCCTCGCTGATCAACTTCGTGGCCGCCTACGGGAAGCACTCGTCGATCACGAGCGCCACGACCATGGCCAGCAAGCGGACCGCGGCGGGGCTGCTCGTGTCGAACGGCCCTGGCGCACCGGCTGACAGCGTCGCCTTCATGGACGGCACTGGCGCCTGGGCCAACGTCGGCGGCATCACCACCACCGGGCTCGACGTCGTCGACCTGTGGGTCGGCGGCCTGGCCGAGAAGCAGCAGCCCTTTGGTGGCCTCCTCGGCTCGACCTTCAACTACGTCTTCGAGACGCAGATGGAGAGGCTGCAGGATGGCGACCGGCTCTACTACCTGTCGCGCACGGCCGGGCTCAACATGCTGGTCCAGCTTGAAGGGAACTCCTTTGCCGAGCTGATCACCCGCAACACCGATGCCGCCAACCTGCCCGCTGATTCGTTCTCCCGGCTGGACTTCCACTTCTTCCTCGATGCCCAGAACGCCAGCGGGCCGATCGTCAACGATACCAAGACGCCCTACGACGAGACGACCCTGCTCATCCGGATGTCCGACAACACGATCCGGTTCACCGGCCCCGAGCACGTCGCCTTCCACGGCACGGCCGGCGCCGACAAGGTGTGGTCGAGCGAGGGCGACGACACCCTCAGGGGCAACGACGGCAACGACCGCCTCGAAGGGGGTGCAGGGAACGACTCGATCATCAGCGGTCTCGGTGACGACGTCCTCACCGACCTCTTCGGTGACGACGTCCTCAAGGCCGGCGACGGCAACGACGCCCTCAGCTCGGGTCAGGGCTTCGACCTGAACCAGGCCGGCCGCGGCAACGACTTCGTCGTCAGCGGCTCCGACCCCACGGAGACCTTCGGGGGCCCGGGAGACGACTTCATCTTCGGCGGCGACGCCGCGGACATCGTGTTCGGTGACGACGGGGACGACTGGATCGAGGGAGGCGGCCAGGCCGACCTCTTGCAGGGCGACAACGGCGCCCCGTTCCAGGACGACCCGAACCAGCCCGGCCACGACGTCATCGACGGCGACGGCGGAGCCGACGACTACGACTCCGAGGGTGGCGACGACATCATGGTGTCGGGCCCCGGCATCGAGCGGAACGAAGGGATGCTCGGCTTCGACTGGGTGACCCACGAGAGCGATCCGCAGGCGGCCGACTCGGACATGAGCTTCACCGGGCTGCTGCCGCCGAGCCTCGACAACCTGCGGGACCGCTTCGACGCTGTCGAAGGCCTGTCGGGCTGGAACTACAACGACATCCTCCGGGGCAACAACGCCGTGGCCGCCGACATGGTCAACCATCAGCTCAATGCCGCAGGCATCAACCGCATCACCGGGCTCAGCGCCGTGGTCGGGAACCCGACATCGTTCACGGGCGGCAACATCATCCTCGGTGGCGCCGGGAGCGACCTCTTGGAGGGTCGCGGCGGCAACGACATCCTCGATGGCGACAAGTACCTGAACGTACGCATCAGCGTGCGCAGCGCCACCGATCCCAACGTCGAGATCCAGAGCGCGGAGAGCATGTCCGAGGTCCGGGCCGCCGTGTTCGCCGGCACCATCAACCCCGGACAGCTCCGGATCGTCCGCGAGATCCTCTCGAACGCGGCGGCTGGTGATGTCGACACTGCTCGGTTCTCCGGTCCGGCCGCAGACTACGACCGGTCCTTCAGCAACGGAGCGGTCATCGTCACCCACGCCCGTGGAACGGCCGCCGACGGCGTCGACACGTTGCGCAACGTCGAGCTGCTCCAGTTCGCCGACCAGACCTTCGCCTCGGGTGGTCCCGGGGCGCCCACCATCGGGACCGCCACGGCAGGCCCGGGCAACGGCTCGGTGACGGTGCGGTGGACGGTTCCCACGGCGCCGAATCCCCTTCCCGTCACGAGCTACGAGGTCGTGGTGAACCGGGTCAGCCCGACCGGCCCGGCGACCACCGTCACCGGCATCCCGGCCAGCGCCACCAGCACGGTCGTGACCGGACTGACGGCCGGGTCCTACAACTTCCAGGTACGAGCCGTCAACGCCGCCGGACCCGGGCCGTTGTCGGCCAGGTCCAACACGGTGACGCCGTTCGTCCCGAACGCCACCGTGACTCCCGCCAGCGTCGCCTTCGGCAACCAGAACGTGGGCACCACCGGAGCCACCCAGCTGGTGACGATCCAGAACACCGGAACGGCCGGCAGCACCCTGAACGTCAGCAGCATCGCGGTCAGCGGAGCCGGCTTCGCCAGATCGGGCGGCACTTGCGGCCAGCCGGCCAACCTGGCCCAGAACGCCAGCTGCACAGTGGGGGTGACATTCAGCCCGGCGAGCCTGGGCGCGAAGACAGGAAGCCTGGTGTTCACCCACAACGGGACCGGTCCGACCACAGTGCCGCTGTCCGGTACGGGGGTCGACACCATCGCCCCGACGGTGACGGCCCGAAGCCCAGCGGCTGACGCCCTAGCGGTCAGCCGGGTGGCCAACATCACGGCCACGTTCAGCGAACCCGTCAAGGGCGTCAGCACGACGACGATGACGCTCACACCGCTGAATTTGCTCGATCAGCCCACCGGCCCCGCCATTGTCGCCGTCGTCACCCCGAGTGCAACGACAGCCACGACGACCGCAACGTTGAATCCCAACTCGACCCTGGCTGCGGCTACCCGCTACAGGGTCAACCTCACAGCGGGGATCGTCGACCTGTCCAACAACGCCCTGGCGCCGACGAGCTGGATCTTCACAACCGGGGCGCTCTAGATCAGATCGGCCGCATTTCTAGGACCGGCCGGGCCGTCTCGTTCGAGAGACGGCCCGGCCGGGGAAACGGAGGACTCCGTGACCGTTGCCACAGCCGTGCCGGCCCGAAGGTGGGCGCTACCCGTCCCCGTGGTCACCTCGGCGGCGGTGGTCGGTGGCCTCGTCGGGTTGGTCCTCCTCGCCGTGGCGCTGAGCCAGCCACGGGTGCACAGCGCCGGACAGGGCGAACCCGTGGTGGTCGGCGGTCTGGCCGTGGCGGTGGAGGAGGCCGCGTGGGTCGCCCACGACCCGTCCGGCATGGGGGGCATGCCCATGGGAGCGCCCGGCGACGCCCCCGCCCCCGGGTCCCGTCGGCTGCACATCCAGGTGTCGCTGGCCAACGCCGGCAACCCCACCGAGGTGGTTGTCGACAGCTTCCGCCTGCGGGCCGCCAGCGGGCGGTCCTGGACGCCCCAGCGGACCACCATGGCGGATGTGACAGCCGTGGCGGACGGCGGCGCATTGGTCGGCGATCTCTACTTCGAAGTCCCTGACGGCGAGAAGTCGCTCAGCCTCACCATGGACCGTGGCCGGTCACGAGCCGTGCTCGCCGTGCCTGTGTCCGGTGGGGCTCCGATGCCCGCTCACGACGAAGGGGAGGCCAAGTGAAACACGCACGTCCTGTTGGCCCGTTATGCATGTTGGCCGCACTGCTCGCGTTCGGGGTGGTGGGCTTCCAACACGTTGTCCACGTGACCCTCTTCGGAACGGCCGACCCGCTTTCCGATCAACTGGTCCACTGGCTGCGGGATGGTGCCCTGGCTATGCCGCTCGGCCTGCTGGCTGTATGGACCGGCCGGGCCGTGGCGCGACCCGCCGGGTCAGACCGATGCTCCCAGACGACGCGCCTCGGCGAGGCGGCCGTCGTGTCCTTTGCCTTCTCCGCTGCCCTGGTCCCGTCGGTCCTCTTCCACGGGGCATTGGAGCCCGCTGCCGGCCATATCGGCCAGGGCATGGAGCTGGCGTCCGGGGAGCACCCGGGCACCCTGGCTGGAGCGCTCCTCCACGGGCTGCGTGATGCGCTCCTCGGCCAGGTAGCGGCACTTCCGTTGGCTGCTCTCGGCCTTGTGCTGGTCACCCGCAGCGGGGTCGGGTCGCGGCCCCCGCGAACAGCGAGAACAGCGGAAGCGCGCCGCCGGCGCGCCCTGAGCCTGGCGACGGTCACCTCCCTGACCGCCGGCCTGCTTGTCGTCTCGCCCGGGCCGTTTCCCTCAGCCCGAGCGGCGACGGCCGACCCGTGCTCGTCGGGCGCCCCCGAGCGGGCGTACGACGTCTCCGCGATCAACGTGCGCATCACCCTCAACCGCTTCGGGGACAATGACCCGGGCGGCTACATGTACGCCCTCGACGCCGCGTTACCCGCCGTCCGGGCCCAGGAGGCATCCAACCAGGTCTCGACCGGCCTCCGCACCGACGCCATCCAGCCGCTGGTGTTGCGGGCCAATCTGGGCGAGTGCCTGGTCGTGCGCTTCACCAACCGGCTCACCACCGGGCCCGTCGGGGCCGAGGGCGGCGGCGGACCCGCTCCCCGCACGTCGTTCCACGTGAGCGGCCTGGCCTTTCAGGCCGGTTCCCAGGGCGGCGCCGTCGGTCGCAATGCCGACACGTCGGTCGCCCCCGGTGCATCGCGAACATTCCGGATCGCCATGACCGGGCAGGAGGGCGCCCACGTGGTCAGCCCCCTTGGCGACATGCGGGCCGTCACCGACCACGGCCTGTTCGGGTCCGTGATAGCGGAGCCCGCCGGCTCGCGGTATCTGGCGGCGGCGACGGGCGCCCCCGACGACGGCACGAACTGGGAGGCGATCATCGAGCCGCCTTCCGGACCCTCGTTCCGCGAGTTCGTCTTGAACTACCACGAGGTCGGCAACGAGGACTTCAACGTGCGGGACCGCAACGGGCTCGAGCTGCCGCTGCTCGACAGCCTCGGGGTGTACCGGCCGGCCAGCCGCGCCATCAACTACCGCTCGGAGCAGCACTCCCGGCGCACCGAACTCGGGAGCGACGAGTCCCAGGCGTACGGCTCCTACGCCTTCGGCGACCCGGCGACACCCACCCCTCGGTCCTACCTGGGCGAACCGACCAAGACGCGGATCTTGAACGCGGGCGCCGAGATGGGACACGTCCACCACCTCCACGGCGGCGGAACCCGCTGGAAGCGCAGTCCCGGCGCCGGCGACACCGACTTCGCCTCCGGACTGCGCAAGTCCGTCGATCCAGGCGCCTCCATCCGCCTCGACTCCCAGATCGTGGAGCCGGGCGAGTCGTCGAGCCTGGAGCACGAGTGCGGGGCGGGCGGGTGTCAGCAGGCGGCGGGCGACTACCTGTTCCACTGCCACATCGGCCATCACTACCTTGCCGGGATGTGGGCCTTCTGGCGCGTCTTCGACACACGCCAACCCGACCTGGCCACGATCCCGAGCCGGCCCGCCGCCCCGACGGCGGTGACATCCGACGAGCTCATCGGAAAGGTGATCGAAGGCAAGACGATCGTGGCCGCCGCCAACCTCACCGACCCGGCGAGCCAGCGCTCAGTGGAGAACCTGGTCGAGTCCCAGCTCCCCCGCCAGGGCGTCACCCTTGATGCGGCGGACGCCACGGTGTGGGACTACCAGAAGCTCGGTACCGCCCAGGCCCCGCTCTACGTGGGTGAACCGGAGGACACCCGCACCTGGGCCAACTTTGCCTCACCGGCGCCGGGTCAGCGCCCGCCCATCCTGTTCAACCCCACCAACGGCCGGTACGCGTGGCCGCTGCTGCGCCCCCACCTGGCCAAACGCCCACCCTTCTCACCCAACGGCCACGGTGGCGCGCCCTGGCTCGGCGACGACGCGACCCCCACGCGGCCGGACGGCCTGTGCCCGGCCAACAGTGTCAAGAAACGCTACGACATCAGTGCGATCACCTTGCCGGTCAGGCAGACCGACAGCGGACTGACCGACGACGAGGGGCAGCTCTTCGTCCTCAACGAGGACCGTGAGGACGTGCTGGCGGGGCGAAAGAGGGCCGAGCCACTGGCCATCCGCTCCAACGGGGGGGAGGCGGGGAATGCCGCTTCGGTGGGGGACTGCGTCAGCATCACGCTGTCCTCTCAGCTCAGGGACAACGAGGAGAACTTCTTCAAATCGAAGGTGAACATTCATACCCACTTCGTACAGTTCGACCCGCAGGCGTCCGACGGGGTCATCAGCGGGCCGTCCTTCGAGCAGTCGGTCCGCCCGTACTCCACCGAGAACCGCACGTTGACGGCGCCGGCGGCGGTGGGAGCCACGACCGTGGCCGTCACCAACCTGAACCGGCTGCGGGTCGGCATCGACGTGGCGGTGGGCCAGGGCGACAAGGACATCGAGATCCGTCGCATCGTCGCCATGAGCGCCAGCGGGGGAGGTGGCACCCTCACGCTCGACCGGCCCCTCGAGGCCGCCCACCAGGTGGGCGAAGCGACCGGGGTCGAGTTCGTGCAGTACCGCTGGTTCTCCGACGTGGACCTGGGCACCGTCTTCTGGCACGACCACGTGCAGGGGGTAAAGAGCTGGGACCACGGCCTGTTCGGCGCCCACATCATCGAGCCGCCCGGCTCGACCTACCACGATCCCCGCACGGGCGCAGAGGTGCGCAGCGGCGCCATCGTCGACATCCGCACCGCCGGCCGCCTCGGCGCCGGCGTGCAGGGCAGCTTCCGCGAGTTCATGGTATGGATGCACAACGATGCCCGCGCCCGCGGCAACGACGGCGACGGCCGGGGCAGCATCAACCTCCTGGCCGAGCCCCTCAACGCCTTCAACCCGGTCATCCCCAATCCCAACGACCGTCGGACCACGGATCCCTATGCCTTCTCCTCGGTCCGCTACGGCGACCCCTTCACGCCCCTTCCGCGCGCGTACGTGGGTGACAACTTCGTCTTCCGGGTGCTGGGTGTGGCCGAGAAGGAGGCCGCCCTGCGCGTCGTGGGCCACCGCTTCCGGGAGGAACGGTTCAACGCCGGCGGCCGGCTCACCGACGCGGCCACCGTCGGGATCTCCGAACGGGGCGACTACGTGCTCGACGGCGGCGCCGGCGGAGCGGGCGGCAAGGCGGGGGACTACCTCTACTACTCGACGGTGCAGCGCGAGCTCGAGGACGGTGCGTGGGGCATCCTGCGGGTGCACGACACCAGCCAGGTCGATCTCCAGCCCCTCCCGTCGCGCCCGCCGCCCCCCACGGGAGCGGGGTTCCCGGTGCTGACGACCACCGGGGCAAGTCCCCCCGTGGCCCTCGGCCCGGGCCAGCCCTGTCCTGGCGGCGCACCACTGCGGCGCTACGACGTGAGCATCCTGAACGCCACGCTGCCGACCCCGGTGCCCGACCCGGCGGGCAGGATCTACGCCCTGTCGAGCGACGTGGCCGCCATACGAGCGGGTACCAAACCGGTGGAGCCGTTGGCGTTGCGGGCGGCCACGGGCGAGTGCGTCGAGATCGTCCTTGCCAACCTCACCAGCGTCCGGGCGTCCCTCGCTCTCGGCGGCGTGGTGGCCGACCCCCAGGGATCGGGCGGATCGGCGGTGGGGTTCAACCCGGACTCGACGGTGGCGCCGGGCGGCACCCGGACCTACAGGTACTTCGCCGACAAGGAACTGGGGACGCTGCCCTTCCTGAACCTGGCCGATATCTCCAGCGTCCAGCACGGCGGGTACGGGGCGCTCGTCATCGAGCCCGCAGGCGCCACGTGGTCCCACCCCGCCACCGGGGCGACGATCAACAGCGGCCTGGTCGCCGACGTGCAGTCGCCGGCGGGGAACTTCCGGGAACTGGTGGCGCTGTTCTCCGACGCCGATTCCAGCATCGGGCGCAGTTCCATGCCCTACCCACGGGCGGTCGAGAAGCCGGTCAGCCTGAACTACCGGGCCGCCCCCTTCAAGGCACGCGGCGCCGGGGACCCCACGTCGGGCAGCAACACACCCGGCCCCGCGGTGTTCAGCTCCGCCGTCTTCGGCGACCCGGCGACGACGAGGCTGGAGGCCTACGCCGGGGACCCCGTCCGCATCCGTGCCGCCTATCCCGCGGCCGAGCAGTTCCACAGCCTGTGGACCGACGGGCACGTCTTCCCGCTGGACCCTGGCATCGCGGGATCGAGCCAGTCCTCGGCCCGCACCATCGCCCCGGGCCAGAGCATCGACGCCCACCTCGTGGGCGGCGCCGGCGGAGTGACAGCAGCGCCTGGCGACTACGTGTACGGCGACCGTCGGCTGCCCTACACCGAGGCCGGGCTGTGGGGCCTCCTGCGGGTCCACGCCACGGCCCAGGCGAACCTGCGGCCACTGGGTGCGGCGCCCCCGCCCCCGCCCCCGCCGCCCCCGCCGGCGGCAGCGGTGGCGACGGTGACACCCGCCGGCGTCGCCTTCGTCGACCAGCGCCTGGGGACCACGAGTACGCCCAGCGCGGTGACGATCTCCAACACGGGAGCAGCGGGCAGCACGCTGAACGTCAGCGCCGTCGCCGTCAGCGGGCCGGACTTCAAGGCCGCCAGCAACTCCTGCCTCCCGCTGCCCCGCCCGCTCGCGGCCGGGGCGAGCTGCGCCGTCGGTGTCACCTTCACGCCCTCCGCGCTCGGGACCCGGACGGGGAATGTGGCGTTCTCCCACGACGCCACCGGCGGCGCAAGCAACGCTCCTCTTTCCGGCACGGGGGTCGGCCCTCCGCCGGTACCGACCGGGCTGACGGCCTCGGTGCCCAGCTCGAGCCAGATCACGGTGTCGTGGAACGCCTCGATCGGGGCCGCCCGCTACCTCGTCTTCCGCAACGGCGCCCTCACGCCGACCGCCACCGCGGCCACCACGACCTTCGCCGACGCCGGTCTGGCGCCGGACACGGCCTTCACCTACCAGGTCGTCGCCGAGGACGCTGCCGGCGGCCAGTCGGCCAGGTCGGCCCTGCTCTCCGCCCGGACCCTGCCGGTTCTGTCGGCCACTCCCTCGTCGGTCGACTTCGGGAGCAAGGGGGTGGTGCTCGGCTCGGTGTCGAGGACCGTCACGGTGACGAACAACGCCCTCACCAACCAGTCGGTTTCCTCGCTGCCGATCAGCGGGGCCAACCCCGGCGATTTCCGGGTGGCCAACAACCTGTGCACGGGCGTCAGCCTGGCGCCGAAGGGCACCTGCACCTTCGCACTGGTTTTCGACCCCACGGTGGTGGGCCTGCGCACCGCTACGGGGACGGTGAATTGGGCGGGAGGCGGCACCGGCCTGCCCGTGCCGTTGCAGGGCAGAGGCACGCTCGTCTGAGGCCCCGGGTCGGGCTTCGCCAAGCGTCAGTCCAGGGGCGCCGGCGAGTACACGTTCATCGAGGAGTCCCGCAGGAATCCGACCAGCGCCAGGTTGGCGCGCCGGGCAGTTCGGACGGCCATCGACGACGGCCCGCTGACGGCGGCCACCAGGCCGAAGCCGGCTGCCCATGCCTTCTGCACCATCTCGAACGAGGCCCGGCCGCTCACGAACAAGCCGGCGCCGGTGGCGGGCACACGGCCGTCGAGGAGCAGGCGGCCCACCACCTTGTCGACTGCGTTGTGGCGGCCGATGTCCTCCCGCACCAGCCAGACCTCGCCGGTGGCGGGGTCGAAGGGCGCGGCGGCGTGCACCGAGCCGGTGGCCTCGAAGAGCGTCTGCACGGCCCGCACCCGGTCTGGCACGCCGGTGAGGACTGCCGCGTCGACGGTCACCCGGCCGGCCAGCGGGGTGAGCCGATCGGCCAGGTGGTCGATGGCCGCGCTGCCGCACAGCCCGCACGCTGAACCGGTGGTGCCGAGGCGGGGTGCGGGCACGGGGGCGGTGCCGCCGGTACCCACCTCCACCACGTTGAACTCGGTGTCGACAGCGGACCCGGTAGCGCAGTAGCGCACCTGCTGCACGCGTGCGCCGCCGAGCAGGCCCTCGGCGTGCACGAACCCGACGGCCAGTTCGAAATCGTGGCCCGGCGTGCGCATCGTCGTGGCCACCAGGTGGCCGTCGAGGCGGATCTCCAGAGGCTCCTCGACGATGACGCTGTCGGGCCCGGCCCCGTGCCCCGGACGGGCGACGAGCAGGCGCTCGGTCCGGCCCCGTGCCACGTCCGCACCGTACCTTCGGCGGACGGAGACCGGCCGCCGGGCGCTACCGGTAGATGTGCGGCGCGCGGTACCGTCTTGGTCGTGGACGATCTCGAGGTGATCGACGCCTTCCTGCGGGATGGCTCAAGGCGTGCCTTCGGCCCTTCCTTGCATGTCGAGGCCGACTCGCTGATTCTGGGCGGCTGGTGGCACGCCGCCCTCCGGATCGCCGCCGGGGTCTTCGTCGTCCGCAACGAGGACCCGCGCGAGGAGTCCACCGTGCTGGTGGACCTGGCCGCCGCCCTGAAGAAGGTCGGGCTGTCCGAGGTGGCCGTCGACCACCCCCTCATCCAGCCGATCACCTACACCCAGATCTCGCTCGGCCAGATGTCGTGGGCCCTCTGGGCGGTCGACTTCGCCACGGGGGACGCAGCCCTGACGGCTAAGGCCACGGCCGACTCCTTCCTTTCTGATTCGCCGTTCACCGACTACGTCGAGCCCGTGTCCGCCGACTTCAGCGCCGAGCTCGGCGGGGCCCGGCGGGTGGCCGGACTGCCGACGGCGCTCGTCCTTACGGTCGGGCTCGAGGAGCAGCAGGCCAAGGAGCTGAGCACAGCGTTGGGCGACGTCCGGATGGAGCACAGGTCGTTCGGTGAGTTCGCGCCCAGCGCGTGCGGTGCGCTCATCCCCGGCGTCATCGTCGTCGACGCCAGGCAGCGCACGGGCCGGGAGTTCATCATGGAACTTCGCACCGAGGCGTGCGGCCGGTTCCTGCCCGTGATGGCGCTCACCGACGGCGGCATGAACCCGCCGCCCGGCGCCGACGAGGCCCTCGACCCCGACCTCCCGCCCACCGCATGGGTGGCGCCCTTGCGGGCCGTCCTCCCCTGACGCCGGCGGTGGAGCCCACCTTCCACTGCGTGCTCCCGAGTGAGGAGTGCGTGGTCGGGCCGCCCGGCGAGCCCGAGTTCC
>JBKJNA010000244.1:0-18802 GCA_046596195.1 Acidimicrobiales bacterium
TCCGGTGGAGCCCCGGAACTTGGCGTCGCCGAAGGCGAACACGCCGCCGTCGGATGCCACCGTCCAGTACCCGCGGTTGGTGGATGTGTTCTCCATGCCCACCATGGGCTGGGCCAGCCGGATGGCGCCGGTGGACCCGAAGAACCCGGCGCCACCGAAGGCGAAGATGCCGCCGTCGCGGGCGACTAGCCGGTAGCCGGGGCCGCCGAGGGCGCCCGTGGACCTGGCGACCACCATGCGGTCGGCCGTCGGGCGCAGGCCGATCTGCACCAGGCCCGCCTCCGCTCTGCCCGTGTCGGCGCCCGGCGTGAGCAGGACGATGCCGCCGGTGCGGCCCGAGGTGCTGGCGAGGAGGGCGGCGTCGATCCGGGCTTCGGTGTCACCCACGTAGACGACGTTGGTGGGAAGCCGGCGCTCCTTGGCCTCGACGGCCACGGCCAGCGAGACGCCCGCCGTGTCGCCGCCGCCCAGCCGCTTCGAGCCGGGCAGGGACGCCACGACCGCGTCGGACACGGCGCCGGCGCCGCCGACCACCAGGGTGGTGGTGATGTTGAGGGCGGCGATGGCCTCGGTGGTCTGGGCCGGCACCGAGTTCTGATCCGTGAACAGGATCGGCACCCGCAGGGCGGTGGCCAAGCCGGCGGCCGCCATCGACTCCTTGGCCGCCGGGTTCACCACGACGACGGCGTCGAAGGCACGGGTGTTGGCCGTCTTCTGCGCCGCAGTGCGGAAGTCCATGGCCAGGGCGATCCGCTTGGCCGTATCGGCCGCAGTGGTTCCAGCGATGCGGGTGATGCGGTCGGCGGGCACCTGGGCCTCGGTGAGGGCTGCGACGACACCTGCGCCGAGGGCGCTCTCACCACCGATCACGAAGGCGCCGGGCGCCTCCATCCGGGCCACCTCGCTCTTCACGTCGGCCGTGAGGCGAGCCGCGGGCGACACGAGCAGCGGCGCCAGGTTGAGACGGGCCAGCGGTGCGGCGGCGAGGGCCGACACGGGATCGTCCTGGTTCACCACGACGACCTGGCCCGGTGCCAGCGGGGACGACAGCTCGAGGCCGCCCGGGTACGCCAGCTTCGACATGTTGACGGCGAGACTGGACAGCGGGGTCTCGATGCGCTTGACGGGCACCGAGCCCGAGCGCAGGTCGAGGTTGGACAGGTAGATGTCCTGGCCGCCGTTGTTGAAGTTGCCCTCGCGGGAGTCGGTCCAGGCGACGAGGAGCTGGTCGTTGCCCTTGGCCGCCATCACCGGGCCGTACCAGGTGTAACCACCCACGCTGGTGAGGCCGACGCCGGTGTTCAGCTGGCGGTCGGTGACCCGGCGGTTGGCGGAGAAGGTCAGTCCGCCGTCGGCCGAGTAGGCGTGGTAGATGTCGGCCAGGCTCGGCTGCGTCGCCGGGTTGTTCAACAGTGCGAGTGTCTGCCTCGGGTTGTTCCGGCGGTCGAGCCAGACGACGTCGACACGCCCGTTGGGCGCCACCTCCACGCGGGGCACCTGCTGCGCCAAGCCGTTGCCCACCGCGTCGTCGTTCACCCGCACCGGCGTGGACCACGTCTGGCCGTTGTCGGTGGAGCGGACGAAGGAGATGTCCTGGTCGGCGGCGGGCTGCGTGGCCGTGGCCGTGGTCGGCAGACCGGCCTGGATCGAGAACCGGTCGTCCTGGTAGGCGATGTACAGCGCACCACTGTTGGGATCGATGGCGAGACGGGGGTGGGCTCCACCACGGGCGGGGCCGGCGGTGAAGCGTTGCCACGTCGCACCCAGGTCGGTGGACCGGGCGATCTCGACGTTGTTGAGAACCGGGTTGGTGTCACGGCGCCGGTAGGCGACGTAGATGAACCCGTTGGCGGGGTTCAGGACGGGCTGGCTCGGCTCGTTGACCTGCGACGTGCCGGGCGAGGCGTTGGGGCCGCCCACGGGGCCGCCGGTGGGGCCGGTGATGCGCACCTTGGCGCCCCACGTCTGGCCGCCATCGTCGGACCGGGCGACGTACATCTCCCGGATGTCGTCGCCGCCCGAGCAGCCGGGCGCGGTGACCCGGCACGCCCAGGAGCTGACGTAGACGCGGTCCTGGCCGGCGGCGCCGGCGCCGCGCTGGACGGTCACCTGGGGTCGGATGAAGAAGGGCTGGGGATCCGGCCCGCCGGGGATGGCCACGACCGCCGTCTGGAAGGTGCGCCCCCCGTCAGTGGAACGGGCGACGAGGGAGTCGTCGCCTGCGCCGGCGATAATGCCGCTCTCCGGCCGCTGGAACGGGCCTCGGTGGGACGAGAAGGCGGTGTAGACGATCTGGCCGGTGCCGAACACCACGCTGGCGTTGCCGTGGGCGTAGCCGCCGGAGTCGAAGTTTGTGAAGCAGGGAGGGTCGGTGAAGGGCGGGGTGAAGCCGCTCGACGGCGCGTCGAAGTTCCCGCGGTTGGGCCAGGTGACGCCACCGTCGAAGCTCGTCTTGAACGAGCACTCGCCGTTGGTGTAGTCGACGTCGACCGACACCACGTGCTGTGGATCGGCCGGGTCGACGGCAAGACCGGGCACGTCGCGCCCGCGAACGGGCGTCGTGTCGGCGCCCTGGCGGTAGTTCTCGCTGAAGCGGAGCTCACCGCCCGGGACCTGGGCTCCCACCTGGGGGCTGCCCACCAGGCCGGTGACGATCGTGGCGGCGGCCACAGCCATGGCGGCCATCCGCCGGCGCCTGCTCGTGCGTTCCATCGAAAAACCCTCTTCTCTTCTCGGATGACCCATGCTGACCACTACTTCTGCTCGGGAGCGATGCGCACCGGGGCGAAGTAGATCTCCTGCCTCCCGCTGCCCTCGTCACCGGCACGGCTGTCTGTCCACACGACCAGGGCCCGCTCCCGCTGGGAGACGACGCCGATGCGGCTGCCGAACTCCGCCGTGTCCGCATTGGTCCCCTGCGGGCCCACACGGGAGTCGAAGAACTTGTCGGACACGGTGACGGCGCGCCAGGTGGCGCCGGCGTCGAAGCTGGTGGCCAGAGCGGCGGCAGCGAACGTGTTGTCGTCCCCGCCCTCGGAGCGATCGAGGTAGGCCACGTCGACCCGCCCGTTGATCGCCACCGACACGGCCGGCAGGTACTGGTGGCTGCCGGCGGCCTCGGACGAGTTCACCGTCACCCGCTTGCCCCAGGTGGCGCCGCCGTCGCTCGAACGGCGAACGACGACATCCCAGTCACCGTTGGCGCCGTCGGCCCACGCCACGTACATGGCGTCGCCGCGCGGGGCCTCACCCTCGGGCGCGACGGCCACCGTGGGGAAGATCGGGGTGTAGGGATTGAAGCGGTCGGTGGCCTTGACGGCGGGGTCGACCACCGAGACCTCCTCGAACTTTCCGTCGGTCAACCGGGCCACGACGAGCTCGAAGTCGCCGTCGTAGGCGGGCGCCGTACTCTCCCCGGCGAAGTCCGCGGTGTCGTCGCCGAAGTCCTCGAACAGCACCATCAGCTCGCCCTGGATGCCGAAGAACGGTGTGGCCGCGCCGACCCGTTCCCGGGCGGTGCCGGAGACGTTGACCGGCTCAGCGAACGTCTTGCCGCCGTCGCCGGACGTGGCCAGCACCACCGGGTTGGGCGGCGGGCCGAAGCCGTTGACGACGCCTTCGAGGGATGCCGACGCCTGCACGAAGGTGACGTGGACGTTGGCGCCGTTCACCAGCACGCGGGGCTGGTAGGCGTAGGGCCCGGCGACCTTGGACGGCGTGTCGAAGCTGGCGCCGCCGTCGTCGGACTTGGCCAGCCACACCCCGGTGGGGTTGTTCGTCGCCTCGGCCATGGTGGTGAAGGCGGCGTAGAGGCCGCCATCGGCGTCGAAGGAGAGGTCGGGGGCGTAGGCCCGCACCTCGCCCGCCGGCAGGGGCACCTCCGTGGCCGTCCAGGACTCGCCTGCGTCGTCGGAGTGGCGCACGGTGACCGCCAGCTGCGGCCGGTCGACCCGGGCCGCCACGACGACCGTGTCGGCATCGGTGGGCGACACCACCACCACCGGCGAGTTGTAGGCGGGGAGGTCATCGGCGGTGGAGGCGACGACGACGCGGTTGGTGCCGGCCGACACTTCCATGCGGGGCGGGCTGTCGTCGCCCGAGCTCACCGCGACCCCGATGCCCACGAGCGCCAGACCGAGACCGGCGGCAGCTGCCAGCGCGGCGGTCCGCCCTCCACCGGATCGGGGCGTGAAGGCGGGGTCGTACTTGACGCCCGCACCAGCGTCAGGGTCGGTCTTCAATGCCAGCTCCTTGTCTCGGATGCCTTGTCATTCACGTCGACGGCGCAGCGTGGTCGGAGTCGCGGCAGCACCCCAGCCACCCCAGCCGCGTCCTGCACCGCTCCGTCGCCGTTTCCCCGCAGGTACTTCTTTCCGAAGGGCGAACGAATCCTTGCACCTTTGCCCGCGACGCGCTCGGATCCCGCGCAGGTCCGAGCTTGGCGGTACCGCAGCCCTGGCGTGGCGAAGGGGCAGCCCGGAGGCTGCCCCTTCGCCCTTACCAGGTACTACGGAGTGCTACGGGCGACGTGCGCTGGCGGGAGCCTTGCGGTCCCGGCGACCGGCCAGGACCAGGGCGGAGGCGCCCAGGGCCAGGACCAGGCCGACGCCCACCAGGGCGATGGCGAGGACGGGCGAGCCGTCATCGTTGCCGGACATCGACACCATGACCGAGCGGCGAGCCGGAGCGGTGGCCGGAGCGGCCGACTCGGGAGCCGGGGTCACAGCCGGCGCCGGGGTGACGGCGGGGGCCTCGACGGCGACAGGAGCCGGAGCAACGGCCGGAGCGGCAGGAGCCGGAGCAACGGCCGGAGCGGCAGGAGCCGGGGCGACGGCCGGGGCGGCAGCAGCCGGAGCCACAGCACGGCGGGTCGTCGGAGCGGCGACACGCACACGCGGGGTGGCAGCAGCGGCGGGTGCCTGCGCAACGGCAGGAGCAGGCGTCGCAGCGGCGGCGGTCTCCTCAGCCGGAGCGGCGGCTACGGGCGTGGCCTCGGGGGCACCGGGCAGGACCTGGAAGGACACCCGGGCCGGCGTACCGGACTGGTTGAGACCGTCGGCCCTGATCTGCGTGGCGATGAGGGCGTAGCCGCCTGCATCGACCGCGGGCACGTTGAACGAGAATGCGATGTTGCCGGAGGCATCCGGACGGCCGCTCCACAGAACGGTGCCGGTACGGCTGCCCATGTGCAGGACGACTGGCTCGGTGGCGGGCAGGCCGGTGCCGTGGGCGGCGAAGTTCTTGCCGGTGCCGCTGACGGTGTCGCCCGGGGCACCCTGGGTGGGGTTGACCGACAGCGTTGCCAGCGACGTGCAGGCATAGGCGAACGAAGCCACCAACATCGGCACGATCACCGCACCGAGGGCAGTGGTATAGAGGGCCCGCTTCTTCAATTGCGTCATACGTGTCCCTTTCTCTCATCTCTCGGCTGGCCCTGCCTCAAGGCAAGCCCGCCACCCCGGCGCACCCGGCTGGAGAGAAGCTTACAGGGTTCCGTCTCCTTCTCCAATAGGTGCGTTAACGAAATAGTTCCGCCAGCACGCGCTGCCCCACACCGCTATCATCCGCGGCCGAACGCAGCGTCGCCCGGCGGGCAGTCGCGCGCGCCACGAGGGGAGAACTCCATGAGCCCGACAGCCAGCAGGTCGCGCCGGACCGGATGGAAGACTTTGACAGCAGCTGTCGCCATGGCGGCGCCATTGCTCGCCTCCGCCCATCCGGCCGGAGCAGCCATCGCTACCGCCAGGGCGAGCCTCACCTCGTCCGGCGGCCAGAGCGTGGGAGGTGCGCTCACCACCAGCGCAGCCATCTCGGCCGACGGCAACCTCGTCGCCTTCACGTCGTCGGCCACCAACCTGGTGCCCGGCGACACCAACGCCACGCTCGACATCTTCGTACGCAACCGGGCGGCCGGCACCACCACCCGCGCCAGCGTGGCCACGGGCGGCACCGAGGCGGCCGGCATCAGCACGAACCCTGTCCTCAGTTCCGACGGCCGCTTCGTCGCCTACCAGTCGACTGCGGCCAACCTGGTCGCCGGCGACACGAACGGCCAGGCGGACATCTTCGTCCATGAGGTCGCCACGGGAGCCACCTCGCGGGTGAGCGTGGTCACCGGCGGCGCCCAGGGCTGTACCCCCGTGGGGACAGCGACGGCTTGTGCGGCCGTCGGGACGGCCACCGGCCAAAGCCCGCAGGGCGCCGGACCCAGCACTGATCCGTCCATCAGCGCCGACGGCCGCTACGTCGCCTATCGCTCCACCGCCGGCTACCTCGTGCCAGACGACACCAACTTGCAGGCCGACATCTTCGTTGCCGACCGTTCCGGGTCGATCACCACCACTCGCGCCAGTGTGGTCACCGGTGGCGGGCAGGGCTGCACGCCGATCGCCCCGGCAACCACCTGCGTCGTCAGCCAGGGCGCCGGCGCCGCCTTTCTGCCGTCCATCAGCGCAGATGGGCGCTTCGTGTCCTACACGTCCGCCGCCACGTTCCTGGTCCCGGGCGACACCAATGCCGTCAACGACGTCTTCGTCACCGATCGCACGGGCTCCGTCACCACCACGCGCGTAAGCGTGGCCACGGGTGGTGCCCAGGCGGCGGGCGGCGCCAGCAGCAGCTCGAGCATCAGCGGCGACGGCACCGTGGTGGCGTACAGCTCCGACGCCATCACCCTGGTGGCAGGCGACACCAACGGCGCCACCGACGTGTTCATTCATGATCGGCCCACCGGCACCACGACACGGGCCAGCGTCGCCAGCGGCGGCGCCCAGTCGAGCGGCGGCGTCAGCGGCTTCCCGTCGGTGAACTTCGACGGCCGTCTCGTCACGTTCGACTCGACGGCGACAAATCTGGTGCCAGCGGACACCAACGGCAACAGCGACGTCTTCCTGTTCGACCGGCTCAGCGTCGCCACCACCAGGGTCAGCCTGGGCAGCGACGGCTCACAGACGAACGCCGGCAG
This sequence comes from Acidimicrobiales bacterium, assembly GCA_046596195.1. Taxonomy (GTDB): domain Bacteria; phylum Actinomycetota; class Acidimicrobiia; order Acidimicrobiales; genus JAHFUS01. The sequence continues at coordinate 6,965 of JBKJNA010000244.1, forward strand.
CACGTTCGCCCGCATCAGCAACGACGGCCGCTACGTCGTCTATGCGTCGGAGGCCTCCAATCTGGTGCCGAACGACACCAACAACTCGTCCGACGTCTTCGTCACCGACCGCCTGGCGCCCGAAGTGACTGCGGGCGGGTACCGCATGGTGGCCAACGACGGCGGCATCTTCGCCTTCGGCAACGCCAGGTTCCTCGGGTCGACCGGCGGCACCAGGACGGCCCAGCCGATCGTGGGGATGGCCGCAACGCCCAGCAAGGCCGGCTACTGGCTGGTGGCGGCGGACGGCGGCATCTTCGCCTTCGGCGACGCCACGTTCTTCGGCTCCACCGGTGCCCTCAGGCTGAACAGGCCCATCGTGGGCATGGCGGCAACCGTCACCGGGAAGGGCTACTGGCTGGTGGCGTCCGACGGCGGCATTTTCGCCTTCGGCGACGCCACGTTCTCCGGCTCCACCGGCGCCACCAGGCTGAACAAGCCCGTCGTGGGCATGGCGGCGGCGCCGTCGGGCGGCTACTGGCTGGTGGCGTCCGACGGCGGCATCTTCGCCTTCGGCGGCGCCGGCTTCGTCGGCTCCACCGGCGCCCTCGCCCTCAAAAAGCCGGTTGTGGGCATGGCGTCCACGCCCAGTGGCAAGGGCTACTGGCTGGTGGCGTCCGACGGCGGCATCTTCGCCTTCGGCGACGCCAAGTTCTTCGGCTCCACCGGCGCCATCACGCTCAACCAGCCGATCGTGGGGTTGACCTCCAGCTGAGACTGACCCTTCGGGGCCCGGCCGTGCGGCGCTCGCTCGCCGCCGGCCTGGCCCTGGGAGCCGTGCTCGGGAGCCAGGCGCGGCCGGCGACGGCCGGGCCCGGCGCCCGCGTCACGGTGACAGCGCGGCCGTGCGGGGCTCCCGGGGCGGACGTTGCCGGGCCGATCGCCCTCTACGCCACCGTGCGGCCGTCACTCGCCGGCGCCGCCTCCGCTGCGCTCGAACGGGCGGGGGCGACGGCCGTGGTCGCACGAGCCAGCGGCGTAGTGAGCTTCGTGGCCTCCCGCCCGGCCGCCGAAGCCGCCCTCGCCGCGGTGGACCCCGGCACGGCGGTGAGCGACGACTGCCGGGGCACCCGGGACGAAGTGCCGAACGACCCCGGCTACACCTCGCAGTGGGCGCTGCCTGCCGTCCGGGCGCCCGGCGCATGGGACCGTACCCATGGCTCGGCCGGCGTGGTGGTGGCCGTGATCGACTCGGGGGTCGACGGCACCCATCCCGACCTGGCCGCCAAGCTGGTCCCCGGCTTCGACGCGGTGAACAACACGGCGTTGCCGCCCGGCAACACCGACCGGGACGGGCACGGCACGGCGGTGGCCGGCGTCATCGCCGCGGTCCCCGACAACGGCGGCGGAGTCGCCGGCCTCGGGTGGGACACGCGGGTGGTGGCCATCAAGGACGGCGACACCACCCCGCTGCGCAGCGCCACGGTGGCGGGGATCCGGTGGGCGGCCGACAACGGCTTCCGCATCATCAACATCAGCTCCGGCTTCCTGACGCCCGACGCCAATGAGACCGCGGCGGTGGCCTACGCCCGGTCGAAGGGAGCGGTGGTGGTGGCGTCAGGCGGCGACACTTTCAGCGACGGCAACCCGCCCAACTACCCGGCGAGCATCGACGGCGTCTTCGGCGTGGGCGCCACCGGCTTCGATGGCACCAGGGCCGGGTACTCCAACGCCGGCAGCGCCATCGACCTGGTGGCGCCGGGCGGCAGCGGCGACGGGATGGTGACCCACGCCATCCACGTCCTGGCGCCGAACGGCGGCACCACCTTCAAGTCCGGCACCAGCTTCTCGTCGCCTCTCGTGGCCGCCGCCGCCGCCCTCGTACTGGCCGCCTGGCCGGGGTCGACGCCGGCCGACGCCCTCGCCGTCCTCCAGTCCTCGGCCGTCGACCTCGGCCCGCCGGGCGCCGACCGGGAGTACGGGGCCGGGCTGCTCGACGTCGACGCCGCCCTGGCCGCCTCCGGCGTGGCGGTGCGGGTGGGTGCCCCGGTTGCCGGCTACCGGCTGGTGGCGTCCGATGGCGGCATCTTCTCGTTCGGCGACGCCCCGTTTCTCGGGTCCACCGGCGCACTTGCCCTGGCCCGGCCCATCGTGGGGATGGCCACCACGCCGTCCGGCAAGGGGTACTGGCTGGTGGCGTCGGACGGAGGGATCTTCGCCTTCGGCGACGCCCGCTTCCTGGGGTCCACCGGCGCCGTCGCCCTCACCAGGCCGATCGTGGGCATGGCCGCCACCCGCTCGGGCAGGGGGTACTGGTTGGTGGCGTCGGACGGAGGGATCTTCGCCTTCGGCGACGCTCAGTTCCTGGGGTCGACGGGCGCCGTCGGCCTCGCCCGGCCCATCGTGGGCATGGCCGCCTCGTCCTCGGGCAGGGGGTACTGGTTGGTGGCGTCGGACGGGGGGATCTTCGCCTTTGGCGACGCCCGCTTCCTCGGGTCCACCGGCGCCGTCGGTCTCGCCCGGCCCATCGTGGGCATGGCGGCGACCCCGTCGGGCGCCGGCTACTGGCTGGTGGCGTCGGACGGGGGGATCTTCGCCTTCGGCGATGCCCGCTTCCTCGGGTCCACCGGCGCACTGCGGCTCAACCGGCCCATCGTCGGGATGACGATCGCCAGGTAGTCCACCCCGCACCCGTCCCCCCATATATCCGCCGGTCGAAATACCCCCTGTGCCGTGTAACCTTGCGCCCGTGGCCAAGACCGATTCTGAAGAAAAGGCATTCCTGGACGACGACGATCACCCCGGTTTCATCGGGCGGATCAAGAACTCCGGGAAGGGTCCTCTGCTCCTGCTGGTGGGGCTGCTGCTCTTCCTCGTCGTCGTCTACGTCCTCGTGCTCAACGCGCTCCGACCCCACACCCCGGGTCGTGAGATCACGATCGACGAGCTCCAGCAGAAGGTGCGTGACAAGGAGATCACCGAAGTCACGCTCCTGGCCGAGGACCACCGCCTCGTCGGCACCGACGCCGGCGGCGACTGGTGGACCGGCATCGGCCCCAACGACCTGCTGGCGCCCCAGCTGCTCACCGACTTCGTCCGCGGCGGCCTGCGCACCCGCATCGACACGCAGACCTCGAAGAACCTGCTTCGCACGGCCACCCAGTTCGTGCTGCCGGCGGCCACGTTCGCCGTCTTCTTCGTCCTGATCTTCTACATGCGCCGCCGGGGTGACGGCGACAGCTCCGAGTGGGCCCTCCTGGGCCGGGCCAAGGGCAGGCGCTACACCTCGGGCGAGGACTCCAGCGTCACCTTCGCCGATGTGGCCGGTCTGGAGGAGGCCATCACCGAGCTCAAGGAGGTGCGTGACTTCCTCAAGCACCCCGAGACCTTTGAGCGCCTGGGTGCCAAACCGCCCCGCGGCATCCTGCTCCTCGGCCCTCCCGGGTGCGGCAAGACGCTGTTGGCCAAGGCCGTGGCCGGCGAGGCCGGCGTGCCGTTCTTCTCGGTGTCGGCCTCCTCGTTCATGGAGATGCTGGTCGGCGTCGGCCCGTCCCGGGTGCGCGACCTGTTCCAGAAGGCCAAGGCGGCCGCCCCCTCGATCGTGTTCGTCGACGAGATCGACCCCGTCGGCCGCACACGCTCGTCGGGGTCGATGAACCCCGAGGGCGAGTCCACCCTCAACGAGCTGCTGATCCAGCTCGACGGCTTCGACACCGCCCAGCGGGTCGTGCTCATGGCCGCAACCAACCGGGCCGACATCCTCGACTCCGCCCTCATGCGCAAGGGCCGCTTCGACCGCCAGGTCGTCATCGACGTGCCCAACAAGGCGGGCCGCCTGGCCATCTTCAAGGTCCACTCACGCGGCAAGCCGGTCGCCCCCGACGTCGACCTCGAGCGCTTCGCCGGCCGCACCGTGGGCCTGTCTGGCGCCGACATCGCCGCCGTCATGAACGAGGCGGCCACCCTCGCCGCCCGCCGCCGGCTCAACTCGATCGGCAACTCCGAGATCTCCGAGGGCATCGACCGGGTCATCTCCGGCGCCGAGCTGCACTCGCACATCCTCAGCCCCGACGAAAAGCGCCGGGTCGCCTACCACGAGGCCGGCCACACGCTGGTCGGCTGGGTGCTCAACTCGGCCGTCACCGTCGAGAAGGTGTCCATCGTGGCCCGCGGCCACGCCCTCGGCCTCACCTGGAGCCTCCCCATCGAGGACCGCCGGCTCAAGACCCGTTCGCAGATGGAAGAGGAGATCGCCTCCGCCCTCGCCGGTCTGGCCGCCGAGAAGCTGGTCTACGACGACCCCTCCGGTGGCTCCCAGTCGGACCTCATCCGAGCCACCGGCCTGGCCCGCCAGATGGTCTACGACCTGGGCATGAGCGCCCTCGGCCCGGTGTTCCTCGGGTCGCGCGAGAGCGGCTGGGGCAACGAGCTTTCCGACCACGTCACCGAGAAGGCCCAGGGTGAGGTCAGCCGCATCCTCGACGACGCGGACCAGCGGGCCCGCACCGTCCTCACCGCCTACCGCTCCCACCTCGACCGCCTGGTCGACCTGCTGGTGGCCCAGGAGACGCTCGAGTACGTCGACCTCGAGCAGGCGCTGGGCGACCTGCCCAAGGGCCTGCCGTCGGGCGAGGATCTGGCCGCGGAGGGCCGCCGCACCCGCGCCACCCGCAACTGATCGCCTGCAGTCCGGAGGCGCCCGGTGGCCCCAGGGTCGCCGGTCGTCGTCGCGTCCGGGGCGGGCCGCGAACCCGGTGCCAAGTCGGGCTTCGGGCGCCACGCTGCGATGCGGTTCTAGCTGTCATCCCTGACAACATCGGTCGACGAGGAAGTCGCGGCGGCGGGCAGCGGGTGCTGCAAGCCGACCAGCGCGCCGCCTGACTCCGGATTCCGGGGTCCTGCGCCGGCGGAGCGGGTCACGACGTCCACGGATGCAGCGCCCGAGGCGGACGCCGCCGGCTGACCAGGCGCCCCCCGACGTTCATCCGGCTCTGGCGTCCGGAGTCCGAACGCCCCACCGGATGAACCTGCGCCGAGCACGAGAAGGTGCCGACTACGGGGGCGACACGGCAGCGCCCGGACAACGGAGAAGGGGCCCCTTTGCGGAGCCCCTTCTCGTCGTGCTCTCCGCCGGGCGACGTACGCCGCCGGCGGTCGGATCAGCTGCCGGTGGAGAGCGCCACCACCGGCTGGTTGAGCTTTATGCCGCCGGTGGAGCCGGCGAAGCGGGCGTCGCCGAAGGCGAACACGCCGCCGTCAGAGGCGGTGAGCAGGTAGCCGTTGCCCGAGGACGTGGCGTCCATGCCCACCACCGGCTGCACCAGCTTGATGGCCCCGGTGGAGCCCTTGAAGGCGGCGTCGCCGAAGGCGAACACGCCGCCGTCGGCCGCCACCAGCCAGTAGCCCTTGCCCGACGGCGTGGATGCCATGCCCACAATGGGCTGCGCCAGCCTGGTTGCACCGGTGGAGCCGAAGAACCTGGCGTCGCCGAAGGCGAAGATGCCGCCGTCCTTGGCCACCAGCCAGTAGCCGTTGCCGGACGGCGTGGGCGCCATGCCCACCACCGGCTGGGCCAGCCGGATGGCGCCGGTGGAGCCTCGGAACTTGGCGTCGCCGAAGGCGAAGACGCCGCCGTCGGCGGCCACCGTCCAGTAGCCGAGGTTCGAGGGCGTGTTGGCCATGCCCACCATGGGCTGGGCCAGCTTGATGGCGCCGGTGGAGCCGAAGAAGCCGGCGCCGCCGAAGGCGAAGATGCCGCCGTCCCTGGCGACCAGGCGGTAGCCGGGGCCGGACAGGGCGGCCAGCGAGCGGGCCACGACGATGCGATCCACGCTGGCGCGCAGACCGGCCGCGTTGATGGCGTCGTTCGCCGCCGCCGTGTCGGCGCCCGGGACGACCAGCATGAGGCCGCCGGTGCGGGCCACGGCCGCAGCCATGAGGGCGGCGTCGAGGGGCTGGTCGCTGTCGGCGACATGGATGATGTTCTTCGGCAGGCGGCGGGCCACGGACTCGGCCAGCACCGACTGGGTGACACCGGCCAGGTTGGCACCGCCGAGCCGCTTGGGCCCGGGCAGCGAAGCAGCGACGGCGTCGGAGATGACGCCGGAGTTGCCGATGACCAGAGCGGTGGCGATGTTGAGGGCCGAGAGCGCCTCACGGGTGGCGGTGGGCACGCCGTCCCTGCCGTCGGTGAACAGGATCGGCATGCGCAGGGAGGCGGCCATCCCGGCCGCTGCGAACGCCTCCGGGCTGGCCGGGTTCACGATCACGGCGGCGTCGAAGGCGGGCACGCCGGCTGCCTTCTGGTCGGGCGGTCGCCGGTCCATGGCGATGGCGATGGCCTTGGCGACCTCCGCGGGCGTACCGCCATAGCGGACGATCTCCGGGGCGGGCACGCCGGCGGACACCAGGTTGGTGACCACCGCCGGACCGACTGCGCTCTCACCGCCGATCACGTAGGCCCCGATGGGCGACAAACGGGAGACCTCGGCCTTGAGCTCGGCGGTAAGCCCCGTGGCCGGCGTCGCCAGCAGCGGGCCGAGCTGGGCCCGGGACAGCACGGCGCCGGCGAGGGCGCCGAGGGTATCGCCCTCGTTCACGATGACGGGCCGGGTGACGGCCCGGTTGGTGAAGCCGATGTTGAGCACGGCTTGGGCACCGCCGGTGTAGGCGTACTTCGAGACGGCCACCGACAGGCTGGAGCGGTTGCCTTCGGGCAGGCGCTGCACCGGAATGGTGTCGGGCGACCGCACGCTGGTTTTGCCGATGTAGATGTCGACGCTCTCGTTGTCGAAGTTGCCTTCACGGGAGTCCATCCAGGCGAACATGATCTCGTCGGTGCCGAGCTCGGTGAGTGCCGGGCCCCAGCTCCAGTAACTCTGGCCGTAGTGGTCGTAGCCGATGTCGAGGTTCTGCGACTTGTCGCTGACCCGCCTGTTGGGGGCGAAGGTCGCGCCGGCGTCGAGGGAGTACGTGAAGTAGGTGTCGCCGAAGCGGGCCTCGCCGTTTCCGAGATGGGAGTGGGTGGGCGAGCGGTAGCCGTGGCGTCGGTCCTGCCACACCACGTCGACCCGGCCGTCGGCGGACACCGATGCCTGGGGATGGCGCTGGGCCGGCCCGGTGGCGGTGGCGCCGTTGCCCGCCGGGTCGTCGTTGATGCGCTTGGCAGCCGACCAGGTGAGACCGCCGTCGAGCGACCGGGTGAACATGGTGTCGACGTCGGGGTGGATGAAGTGGTCGGCCCGACCGCCGGGCGGCGGGCCCTCCATGTAGACGAGATAGAGGTTCTTGTTGCGGGCGTCACCCGTCATTCGGGGGAAGTTGGAACCGTTGAAGCGTGAGGACGCCTCGTCGATGTAGCCGGTGGTGGGCGTCACGGACACCTGCGTCCACGTGGCGCCGGCGTTGGTGGACCGGCCGACCTGCAGGGTGCTCCTGACCGTCGTGAGCCCGACCGGGGGGTTGGGATCGGGCACGCGGTACGGCACCGCCACCGACCCGTCGCTCATGACCACCGGGCGACCGGGCTCCGAGCGCGACAAGCATGCGGAGTCGGCGGTGCAATCGGCCACCGTGGCCAGATTGGTGGCGCCGGTGACGTCGACCGGGGCGCCCCACGTCGCGCCGCCGTCGTTGGAGACGGAAACGAACACGCGGGCGAAGTTGGTGCCGCCGATGCTGACGGTGCCGCCCGCCATCAGGTAGATCCGGTCGGCGCCACCCGTGCCGCCGCCCCTGTGGACGCCCAGCTCGGGACCGTTGGCATTGAGGGAGTTGGCGACCACCGGCACCCAGGTGCGGCCCCCGTCACTCGATCGGGAGACGATGGACTGGGTGACTCCGTCCGACGTGCGGCTCGAGGACCACGCCACGTAGACATTGTTCCCCGTGCCCCACGCCACGCTGCCCTCGAACGAGGTGCACGACCCCCTGCTCACCGGGCTGTTGGGGGGCTGGAATCCGGCCGGTGGGCTCAACGAGCCTCCCGCCCAGGTGGCCCCGCCGTCGAAGCTCACGTTGGTATCGCAGTTGAAGGCGAGAGTGTCGCGCTCCACCTCCACGATGTGGCGGGGGTCGGCCGGGTTGGAGACCAGCCCGGGGATGTCCCGGACGCGCGCCTGGGGGGGATTGCCGAGCCGGGAGTTCGCCCCGGTGCGTATGGTGCCCACGGTCTGGCCCTGGGCCTGCGGAGTGACCGTGAGCACGGTCATGGTCGTGGCCGCGGCCACAGCCAGGGCAGCGATCCGCCGTCGCGTGCTGGTGGGGTGCATGTAGGGGTGGTCTCCTTGACTCGGTGTGGGCACTACGTCTGCTCGGGGACGACAGGAAAGCGGGTGGAAGGGACCTGCACTTCGACGACCCTGCCCGTCCTGTGCGCGCCAGCCGGCGCGACGCGGGGGCAACGATTCGCTCGAACGCAGTTCCCCTACTCGCACCTCCGGCCGCCTCCCATGCGAGGAGCGGCGCCGCCCAGACGACTCTGGTTCTCGTTCGTTTCCTGCTTCCGACTGGATCCTTGCAGCTTTACCCGACTAGTGCACGGCACTGCGACCGGCCGACGAACCGGGCTCCTGGCGTGACGAAGGGGCAGCCCGGAGGCTGCCCCTTCGTCCTACTGCCAGATGCTGGTGAAACTACCGACGAGCCTTGGCCGGACCCTTGCTCTCACGACGGCCGGCCAGCACGAGTGCCGAGGCGCCGAGGGCGAGAACCAGACCGACGCCCACGAGGGCGATGGCCAGAGCCGGGGAACCGTCGCTGCCGTCGGACATGGAGACCATGACCGAACGGCGGGCCGGGGTGGCCGGGGCAGCCTCGGGAGCCGGGGGCACGGCAGGGGCCGGAGCGGCGACCGGAGCCGGCGTGGCCTCAACCGCAGGAGCGGGCGTGGCGACGGGGGCCGGAGCGGCGACGGGGGCGGCGACGGCGGGTGCGGGTGCGGCCGGGGCAACCCGGACACGCGGGGCGGCGGTACGGGCCGGGGCCGGGGTACGGGCCGGAGTCGCAGCGGGGGCGGCCGCGGCAGCCGGAGCGGCGGCAGGGGCGGCCGCGGCAGCCGGAGCGGCGGCGGCAGCCGGAGCGGCGGCGGGCTCGGTGACCGGAGCGGCCTCAGCGGCGGCGATGGCCTCGGAGATCGGGCCGGCTACGGTCAGCGAGGCGCGGGCAGGCGTACCCGACACGGCCACACCGTCAGCATTGTTCTGCATTGCGAGGAGGGTGTACGTGCCCGCTGCGGTGCGGGGCACCTGGAACGAGAACTCGACGGAACCGGCGCCATCGGGGCGACCCGACCACAACACAGGGCCAGTACGACTGTTGAACCGCAGGACGACTGGTTCAGCCGACGGAGCGCCACCGTGAGCGTTCGAGAAGTTTCGTCCCACACCACTGACCGTGGTGCCCGAGTCGGCGGTCTGGGAGTTCACCGACAGGCTCGCGAGCGCACCACAGGCATAAGCGATGGAAGCAGCCAGGAGCGGCACTGCGACCGCCCCGAAGGCCATGAGGTACAACGGACGACGCTTGTGCATCTTGTCCCTTTCTTGTCACGCCGCACGCCCGCCAGGCGGACGACTCAGCGAACCCGGCGCACCCGGATGCCTGGAAGCATACACGTTCGGTCTCCTTCCCCCAATAGGTGGCCGGAAGAAATAGTTCGACCCTCCTTCCCCCTCGTCGGCCCGCTAGTATCCGAGGCCGAGCCGGGGCCAGGCGAGGCCGCTCCGGGTAGGCGTGGAAGGGGATTCCCACAATGAAGAGTCGGAACGAACGTGCGCGGGCAGGCCGGGGACGCTGGAGGTGGCCGGTCGTGGCCGCAGCGGTCGGCGTCGCCGTCGTGCCCACGTCGCAGGCGGGCGCAGGCGCGCAGGGTGCCACCGAGCGGGTGAGCGTGAGCTCCACCGGCTCCCAGACCACCTCCCCGGGCGGCATCACGACGCCGACGATCAGCGACGACGGCCGCTTCGTCACCTACCACACCCGCAGCACGGGCCTCGTGCCCAACGACACCAACGACCGCGAGGACATCTTCGTGTTCGACCGGAACACGGGCACCACCACCCGGATCAACGCCCCGGGCAACACCCAGCCCGACGGCCCCAGCCTCTTCCCCGAGATCAGCGGCAACGGCCGCTTCGTGGTGTTCGGGTCGGGCGCCCGAAACCTGGTGCCGGGGGACACCAACGCGGCGCCGGCGTCGCCCACGGCGTCCACCGACGCCACCGGCCGTGACGTGTTCGTCTGGGACCGCACCAACGGCGCCATCACCCGCGAGGACGTGGCCACCGACGGCTCCGAGGGCAAGTGTTTCTCCGCCGGTCCCAACCCCCCGGCCGGCACCCAGATCTTCTGCAGCGCGCCCGGCACGACCGGCGTGGCGCTGGCCGAGGCCACCATCAACGCTGACGGGCGCTACGTGGCCCTCGCCGCCAACGCCCACAACCTGGTGGCAGGCGACACCAACGGCCTGACCGACGTCTTCCTCCGTGACTGCCAGGCCGGCACCACCACCCGCATCAACGTGACCTCGGCCGGCGTCCAGGCCACCGGCGGGACGAGCCTGGAGCCCGACATCAACGCCGACGGGTCACTTGTCGCCTTCAGCTCGGCCTCGGTCACGCTGACCGGCACGGGCACCACCCGACAGGTCCTCGTCCGTGACCGCAACGCCAACACCACGACGCTCGTCAGCAAGACCACCGGGGGCGTGGCCGGCAACGGCAACAGCAGCCTGCCCTCCGTCAGCGCCGACGGCCGGTGGGTGACGTTCTCCTCGCTGGCCACCAACCTCGTCCCGGACGACACCAACGGCAAGGCCGACGTATTCCTGCACGACCGCCAGACCGGCACCACGTCTCGAGTCAACGTCGGCCCCGGCGGGGCGCAGGGCCTGGACGGCGGCTTCTTCCCGAGCATCAGTGGCGACGGGCGATTCGTCGCCTACGACTCACCGGCCGGCAACCTGGTGGCCGGTGACACCAACGGCCGCAGCGACGCCTTCGTCTACGACCGCACAGCCGGCACGACCAGCCGGGTCAGCCTCACCCGCACCCTGGGCCAGGCCAACGACGGCAGCTTCTTCGCCTCGCCGAGCTTCGACGGGCGCTACGTCGCGTTCGCGTCGGAGGCCGGGAACCTCGTCCTCGGCGACGGCAACGGCGACGTCGACGTGTTCGTCCACGACCGCACGGGCCCGCTGCCGTCCTCGGACGGCTACCGGCTGGTGGCGGCCGACGGCGGCATCTTCGCCTTCGGCAACGCACCGTTCTTCGGTTCCACCGGGTCGCTGAAGCTCAACAGGCCCATCGTCGGCATGGCGTCCACGCCTCGCAACGACGGGTATTGGATGGTGGCGTCCGACGGTGGCATCTTCGCCTTCGGCAACGCCAAGTTCTTCGGCTCCACGGGCGCCCTCTCGCTGGCCAGGCCCATCGTGGGCATGGCGTCCACGCCCACCGGCGGCGGCTACTGGTTGGTGGCGTCCGACGGTGGCGTGTTCGCCTTCGGCGACGCCAAGGTGTTCGGCTCCCTCGCCGACAAGCCGCTGGCCAAGCCGATCGTCACCATCGCCTCGAGCCCCTCGGGCAACGGCTACATCCTTGTGGCGTCGGACGGTGGCGTGTTCGCCTTCGGTGACGCCCAGTTCAAGGGCTCCACCGGCGCCATCAAGCTGAACCAGCCGATCGTCGGCTCGTCGATCACCCCCACGGGCGGCGGCTACCACCTCGTCGCCGCCGACGGCGGCATCTTCGCCTTCGGCGACGCCGTTTTCAAGGGCTCCACCGGCGCCATCACGCTGAACCAGCCGGTGGTGGCCATGGCCGCCACCGCCTCCGGTGGCGGCTACTGGCTGATCGCCCG
>JBKJNA010000042.1:0-26332 GCA_046596195.1 Acidimicrobiales bacterium
CGGTTGACCGTGTCGACCTTCGTCGACGTGCCCAACTCGGCCGCCGCAGCGGCAAGCGCTTCGTCGTCGATGTCGACAAGAGTTCTCGCCACTCGTTCCTCCGGACCTTGATATCCAATCGGTCCTCACACGATATCACGTGGGCGCAGCGACCATGGCGAATCCTTCACAGCGGGTGCGAGGACGAAAAGGGGAAGACGGGCCTCAGGTGTCGATGGCCCTCGGCCACCGGGGCACTGGCAGTAGGAGCGAGGCGAGATATCGCTGCCCTGGACCACTTCCTACCCGAGGAGGAGCGAGCCGAGTTCCTTGACGCGGTCGCGTCAACGGCCGGCCGCCTGCGCTGAAGTCGCCAACTTCGAGCCGCTCAACCGTCTCGTCGACGGGTTGCGGGCGACAGCGGAGATCTATGCCAACCCGGTGAGGACAAGCATCGCCGGAGTGAGCGACGCGGACCGGCCGTGAAGCTCAAGCGCCCGAAGCACGGCCGAGCACCAGACGACTCCCCCGGCCCTGACACGAAGCCCGGCCGAATGGGTGTCAACGCCGGTCACAACCGCGGGCTACCCGGGAGAGGGCCCGCTGGGCCGAGCGGACCGTCGGGCCCGTCGGCGGGATCTCGGGCGGTGCAACGCGGCTTCCACACAATCGGCCACTCGAGTACCGTCACAGCCCTCGAGTTTGGAGCTGAGCCATGAGCGACGAGGACTACGAGCGGTGTCGATACAGCGTGTCCTGCCAGACCGATGATCTTGCAGTCCTGCACTGCCTGCGAGCGCTCGCTCAGTTCGCGGAACGGTCAAACATTCCCAAGAACATCCCGTGGGGCGGCACGGGCGAAGCCTCCTGGCGCAAAGCAAACAACCTCGCGACCTTCCGGTTTACAAGCTCGGACTACAGAGCGACGATGCTCGCCGAGGCCAGTCGTCTGCTTCCGCCTGGGTCCTGGCGGCCCGTGGCCAAAAGTGATTCCGACCCGGCTCGGCGCCAGCGCTAGCAAGCTGCAGGAGCGCTCGGCCGGCCACGGCTCGATCGATGATCACCCGCATGCCAGACAAGACTCGTGCCTACCGCCTCGTCGTCGAGTTCGAGGTCGAGCCCGAGTATCCCGCCTACGACGATCCGGAGTGGGCAGCCGACGCGACGTGGGGATCGCTCACCAACATGACAGCCTGATCTCGTCGTGCACTCGATCGAGGAGATCGATCCGCTGAAGGCACATCGGGGGGACGTGAGCAACACGACCACCGCGAAGTGCTCAGGCGGCGGCGTGGCCCGCAGCTCCGCCTTCTCGGTGACCGCCACGTCGAGTGCCGCCGCCACATCGCAGATGCGGGCGAGACTGGCCGACCGGTAGTCGGTGGACTCGTACCGCTGCACCTGCTGCTCGGCAACCCCAAGCGCCTCGGCGAGCCGGCGCTGCGTCCACCCGCGGGTGATCCGAGCCTTCACGAGCAGCGTGGCCAGATCTGCGAGCGACGATCCCTCAAAGGTCGACACCGTTCCCGATCGGCGGCGCTCGTAGTCCTCCAGCTCGGCTCGGAGATCCCCGGCCTGGGCCTGCACGGCATCCACCAGACGGCGGGCATGCTGACCACCGACTTCACGCGTGAGCGAACTCCAGGCCACGGCTCGAGCAATGCTGGAGGGATGAGCGCTACGACTCGCATGTATCGGTTTGTCATCACCGTCGAGGTCGAGCCCGATCACCCTGCGCACGACGATGGGGAGTGGGCGGCTGATGCCGCGCACGGCGCGCTGACCAACGAGTACGGCCTCAGGGCGACCTACACCGACATCAGCGAGGTACCCCGAGGGCTCGACGGCGGTTGACCGGCAGCCCGCCGCCTTCTGCGCTCTGCGATCACAGCGACAGCCCGAGTGACCGGTGCGGCGGCTCGATCACCATGTGGCGGCCGAGGCAGCGGTCGAGCCGCTCGCCGGCCTCCTGCATGGCCTGTCGGCTGGAGTGGTACGCCTCCTCCCGGATGAGACGCTGCGCCTGCCCGACCGCCGGCTCCCCCGGGCCGTCGAAGGCGGCGCCGTGTTGCAGCAGATGGCCGGCTGCGTCACGCCACAGCGCCTCGGTGGCGCCGCCGGCCGGCATCGGGCCGAGCGCCTCCACGGCGGCCGGCTCCGCGCCGGCCTGCGCGCTGCGGGCCTGCAGATCGCCGTCCAGCCGGTGGCGCACCATCGCCAGCTCGGCCATGAGCTCGGGCGTGCCGTTGTCGAGCAGGACGGCCCTCTCCAGGCGCCCGGTCGCCAGGCTCTCCTGGGCGCCGGTGCGCGCCAGGCTCCCCTGGTCCCGCTCGATCGCCGCCGGCAGCCACTTGATCTCGTGGCGGGCGCCCTCGACGTCGGTCCGGTGCAGGCGCCAGACGACCGGGTGGTCGTGCTCGGCGAGGAACCGGCGGGCCCGGTCGAGCTGGGCCTCGTGCTCGCTGACCGAGCGCTCCAGTCCGTCGCGCTTGCGGGCCAGATCGGCCAGGTGCCGGCGATGCATGTCGGGCTCGGCGCGGGCGATGGCCAGGTCCCGGTCGATCTCGGCTGCACGCTCCATGAGCCGCCGCAGCTCTGCGCCGTCCAGGCAGCGACCGTTCTCGCTGCCGCCAGCAGCGCCACGGTTGACATCGGACTGCATCTCCGCACGCACGGCGACGGCCGGGCGGTCCACCCAGGTGCGGCTGAGCGCCTCGGCCACCACGTCGGCCGGCGTCTGCTCGCCCTGGACGACGACGAAGGCGTCGTTGGACTCCCGGCCCCGGGACAGCGGGACGTAGATGCCGCTCGCCCCGGTGGGTCCGTCGAGGTACAACAGCGATCGGTCCACCGTGCGGCCCTGGTTGGCGTGGCTGGTCTCGGCGTAGGCCAGCTCGACGTTGGCGGCCACGTACTCGGCCGGCAGCCTGACGCGCCCCGTCCGGCCCGCCACGCTGAGGCCGCCGTCGCGATGGACGGCCTCCACCGTCCAGTGGTCGCGGTTCTTGACCATGCGGTGCCGGTCGGTCACCAGGCGGCGGTCGTTCTGCCGGGTGGCGATCCGGTCGCCGGGGTGGATGCGGTACGGCCCGACCTCGAGCGAGGGGCCGGCGGCGTCAAGCTCGCGAGCATCGAGGCGTTTCCACTGGGCTGCCCGGTTGAGCGCCACGACGGCCTCGTTGCTGGGCGCCATCATCGACACCGTCTCGCAGGCCTGCACCGCCTGCCACCACCGCTCGACCACGGCCCGGCGCATCTGGCGGGGGCTGCCGCCGTGGAGACGACCCTCACGCTCGTAGACCTCGACGACCGACGTGTCGCCACGGCGCAGCCGGAGGCTGGCCTCGCGCTCCCACTCGTGGCTGAAGCGGTGGACCCGGCCAAGTTCGATGGCCCCGAACGTGTCGACCAGGTGGGCGAACATCCCTGAGCGCCCGACCGCGCTGAACTGGAGCGGGTCGCCGACCAGGGCGAGGCGCCAGCCCCGCCGGTCGGCCAGGTCCACCAGCTCGGCCAGTCGCTGCGTCGAGACCATGGCCGCTTCGTCGACGATCACTGTGGCGGCCGGCGGCAGGGCGTAGCGATGGTCCGGCGGACGGGCCAGGGCGTGCTCCACCAGCAGCTTGTCGATGGTGTCGGCGTCGACGCCGGCGTCAGTGCCGAGGACCTCGGCGGCGGCGGCCGACGGGGCGACACCGAACACGGCCCGTCCCTCCCGGCGCAGCTGGTCGACGGCCGGTCGCAGGGCCGTCGTCTTCCCCGTCCCGGCCGGCCCAACGGCGAGGACCAGCGCCCGCTCCCCCGCCACCGCCTCGGCCAGGGCCCGCTGGGGTGCGTCGAGATCACTTGCGCCGGCCACCACATGGTCGTCCCCGGCGGCGGCCGTCCGGCGCTCGGCCAGGGCCAGCAGCCGCTCCTCCTGGGCGAGGATGTCCGGGAGGGTGAGGACCCGGTCGACCGCTCCCTCCGTGACGGGACGACCGTCGCACCGCAGCTCGACGCCCTCGGGGATCGGACGGGACAGGTCGACCATGCGGGCGGCCACGACCTGATCCGCCAGGCTGTCGAGCCACGGCGCCACGTCGGCGGCGGGCACGGCCAGCGTGGTCGGCACAGCGGCGGCCAGCTCCCGTACGATCTCGGCCACCCGCCACGTGGACTGGCGCTCGGCCAGGGCGGCAAGCGCCTGCTCCACCACGGCAGCTGCGCCGGCCCGGTCAAGACGATCGACACCGGCCTCCGCCCCGACGACGCTGCACACCAGCCGCTCGGGCGTCACCTCCAGCGCGTCGAGGCGACCCATCCAGTCCCGCTCCAGGGACGCGGGGTCCACCTCGACCTTGGCCGGCCGGCTGTCGAGCACCGCCTCGCGCTCCAGGTTCCACCGCTCCCGTGGCGTCGGGTCGCGCTCGAAGGCCTCGATGAAGCGCTCCAGCTTTTCCTCGATGCGGTTCGCCACCGCCTCGGACCGCTGGGAGAACTCGGCCAGCACGTCGTCGGGCATGCCGGCCATCTCGGCGATGCCGTTGGCTGGCTCCCGCCAGCGCACGCCGAGTCGTCGCGTCAGCTCGGCCCGCAGGCCGGCGTGGTAGAGAGCGCTCAGCGTGCGCTGGTCCCGCTTGATGGTGCGGGCGTCGAGCGCCAGCCACCGGCCGTCCGCGGCCAGGACCCGGTTGACGATGACGGCGTGGGTGTGGACCTGGGGGTCGAGCGCCCGGCTGGTGTGCTGGCGGAACAGCGCAGCCACGACGCCGTCGGCGTCGAACACCCGCACGTCGCCGGCCACCCGGTAGCGGCAGTGGGCGTGGCGGTCGATCCAGTCGATGACGCCGGACACGGCCGCGTCGTGTCCGGCGAGCACCTGCTCCCGCACGGTGCTGCCGCCGACGGCGAACAGCACGGACACGGACTTCGGTGCCGAGCACGTCACGTCGTAGCCCCGCACGGTGCGCTCGCTGTGGCGCGTGCCGAGCAGCTCCTCGGTGCGCGGGTCCATGCCGGCCATGAGATCGAGGAAGGCGTCCTCGCCCACCTCGCCGGCGAGCTCGAGGTGCGCCACTCCCCTGCCGGCCCACACGCCGGGCGGCTCGCCCCGGTCCAGGTAGTAGCCGAGCTGGTCCTCCACGTAGTAGCGGCCGGCGTCGGCACCCCGCAGGGTGGTGGTGCGGGCGGTCACGGCCGCATCCCGCGCGGGCGCGTGCACTCGTCTGTTTCAAGGTGCGACAGGTGGGGTGCGGTGGGGTGCGGTCGGGTGGGTCATCGGGGTTGCCTCGGGGGTCAGGCGGATCGGCCGTCAGGGAGGACGGTGATGCCGGAGTTCTCGAGGTGGACGACGTAGGTCGTCGGAACGAAGGACGAGCCGGATCGACGGTCGAGCGCCTCGATCACACCGGCGCGGGCCAGCTGGCGCAGCGTGCGGTGCACCGTGTCCTTCGACAGGAACTGGAGCCGCCCCGCGATCTCGCGGGTGCTGGCCTGGGCCACGAGCCCACCGTCTCGGCGCTCGGCCCGGGCCAGCAGGTCGTGCAGGACGGCCAGGCCCTGCGGCCCGTGGGCGCGCAGGAAGGCCAGGGCCGCCGGGTAGCGGTGCTCGATCAGGACCTCAGGCGGCATCACTGTCGCCGGCCGGGCCGGGCATGATGAGCGCCATCCGGAGGACAGCGGCGGTGGGGATGCGCAGGCACCGACCGAACTTCACGACGGGGATGCCCTCCTTGCCATTCGTCTCCAACCACCGGCTGGTCAGCGCGTAGAGCTGCGACCGGCCCAGCTGGAGCAGCTCCATCGCCTGCTCGACCCGCAGGAAGGGAGGAAGATCGTCGTAGCTCATCGCCACCTCCGGCACACTCGAAGATTACGCTGGCGTAATTCTTCATAACATGATGGAATGTCAGGGCGGACGGCGCAACACCATCCCGCCGGCCGCCTGTCCCCCATATGAGACGGAGGCCCGGTGGCGAGAGCCCGAGCGCAAGCCGACCGAAGCTGGAACGCCAGCCAGGTCGTGGCCCACAACCTCGCTCGGGCCCGGGAGCTACGGGCGCTGACGCAGACCGAGGTTGCTGAGCGGCTCAGCAAGTTCACCGGCTCCAAGTGGAGCCAGGCCACGGTTGCCCAGGCCGAGGGGTCGGTCGCCGGTCAGAGGGTCCGCCAGTTCACGGCCAACGAGCTGGTGGCGCTGGCCCGCACGTTCGACCTGCCCGTGCTGTTCTTCTTCCTGCCGCCCGATGACGGCGAGGGCCGGCTGGTGACGGATGATGCCGGCGCCGGGCTCTCGTGGGGGTACCTGGTGGCGCTGGTGCTCGGCCATCGCGGCAACTTCGGCGTCCTCGCTGAGCGCGCCGCCAATTGGGAGGACGCGCTACGGACGCAGGTCGACGTCCCGCCCGGCGACTCCCTGGGCGCCGACGACCCGCTCGCGGTCCTCGCTGGCGCCCGGCGTCGCACGCCGCTGCTGCCGGAGGACGTCCTCGCCGCCGCCTTCCACGGCCTTGCCGCCCGGCGCATGCGCGGTGCTCCCCACCGGGGGGAGGACGTGGCCACGTTCGCCGAGAACCTCCGCGGCCTGGCCGACGCCCTGACCGCCTTCAACAACTACCGTCCCGGTACGTTCCTCGACCTGCAGGTGGTGGACGACCTCGCGGCCAAGCGCCGCCCCAGTGCCGAGCGGCGTCGCCGTGCGCCCGCAGCCGATGAGCAGGAGGCCGACGATGAGTAGCCGCGGCAACGTCCGCAAGCGAGGGACCACCTGGACCTACTACGTGTACGTCACGGCTGGCGACGGCGACCGACGCCAGGTCAGCAAGGGCGGCTTCCGCACCCGGAGGGAGGCCGAGGCGGCCCGCATCGCAGCGATGGGCTCGCTCCAGAAGGGGACGTGGGTCCGACCCGAGCGGGTGACGGTCCGCGAGTTCCTCCAGGAGGAGTGGCTCCCGACGCAGGCGCCCCCGACGCTGGAGGAGAGCACCTACCGGTCGTACCGGCGCTACCTCCGCCTCCACGTCGTCCCGCACATCGGCGGCATCCTTCTCCAGCAGCTCACGCCCCTCGACCTCACGGCGATGTACCGGGCCCTCCTCGAGTCAGGCCGCCGCCCGGCGACGCCGCCAAGGCGCGTGCACCCGGCTGGCGTCGGCGACCTGGTCGACGAGCTCCGGGCGACCGGGATCACCTGGACGGCGGTCGCCGCCGGCGTCGCCGAGGCCTTCCCCGACGAGGGGGGCATCACCCGCCACGCCGTCGCCGCCCTTCACCGACGCCGCCAGAACCCGCCGGCGACCCGGACGCCGCCACCGGCCGGGCTCAACCCGAGGACGGTGCGGTACGTCCACTCGATCCTCCACGCCGCCATGAAGGACGCCATGCGCTGGAATCGAGTCGCCCGCAACGTGGCCGACGCCGCCACTCCCCCGCCGGTCGGCTCGACGAGGCGTGGCCAGCGCACGACCTGGACGGCCGAACAGCTCGGCGCCTTCCTTGCTGTCGTCGCCGACAGCCGCTACCTGGCGCCCTGGATCTTCGTGGCCACCACGGGCTGCCGGCGAGGCGAGTGCCTCGGCCTCCGGTGGGCCGACGTCGATCTCGAACGGGCGACGGCGGTCATCTCCCGCCAGGTAACGTCGATCGACCATGTGGTCGTTGTCAAGGAGCTGCCGAAGACCAAGCGGGGCCACATGGTCGCTCTCGACTCGAACACCGTGGCCATGCTCCGCCGGTGGCGAGCCAAGCAGAACGAGGAGCGCCTCCTGGTCGGTCCCGGTTACGTCGATGGGGGCTACGTGTTCTGCCGGCCCGACGGCGGCGTGTACAACCCCGACCGCTTCAGCCGGGAGTTCCTCCGCAAGCAGGAGCAGCACAACCAGGCCGGTGCCGCCGGCCTGCTGCCGAGGCTGACCCTCCACGGCCTGCGTCATACCTGGGCGACCCTCGCGCTACACGAGGGCATCGACATCAAGGTCGTGAGCGACCGGCTCAACCACTCCAGCACCTTCGTGACGAGAGAGATCTACACACACGTGACGCCGCCCATGCAAAGCGACGCCGCCGAGCGGGTGGCGAAGCGGATCTTCCAGACGTAGAAGCAATCGCGCTCGAGAGGTCGGTACCGAACGCCGCCGACGTGCCAGCCTCGTGCGCCCCCGAACGGCATGCGGGCGATGTCCTGAGCATCATACTCCTGTTACCATCGGAGTATGAGCGCGAAGAAGCAGAGGTTGACGGTGACAGTCGATCCGGAGCTGATTGAGGCAGGTCAACGCGCCGTTGAGTCCGGCGCAGCGGAGTCCGTCAGCGGCTGGGTGAGTGATGCACTCAACGACAAGGTCCGACGCGATCGCAAGCTGGCCCTCCTCGCTGCCTCCGTCGCCGACTTCGAGAGCGAGTTCGGCGAGATCACTGCTGACGAGATCGCTGCTCAGAAGCGCTTCGACCGTCAGGAGGCGACGGTCGTCCGAGGTCAGCGGCGGCCAGCTGCCCGCAAGGCGAAGTCAGCGTGAGCGTCGTGCTCGACAGCGGAGCGCTCGTAGCGTTGGAGCGGAACGACCGAGCGATGTGGATCCGTCTCAAAGCTGCCCAGCTCGAAGGCGACCTGCCGCTCACCCATGCAGGCGTTCTCGGGCAGGTATGGCGGGGGGGACCGCGTCAGGCCCGGCTTTCCCAGGCGCTCGCGGGCATCGATGTTCGGGCTCTTGACGAGGCATTGGGACGAGCCGTCGGGCAGCTGCTCGGTGCCGCTGGGCTCTCCGATGTGGTCGACGCCGCCGTCGTGCTACTCGCGCAGGACGGAGACGAGATCGTCACCGCCGACCATGACGATCTCGAACGGCTCGCGGCAGCATCGGGTCGACACGTTGAGCTGTTACACCCCTGACCGTCGTCGCCATGCGGCCGAATGCCGTGCTCGGATGCAATTCGGGACATAGCCATGGCCTCGCCATCAACCGTCTGCTCTGCGGCCGACCGTGCCGCCGAACCGTGCCGCACAAATGTGCCGCCCGAACACTGATGACAAATTGATGACAAGCGGCCGTTCTGGCCGTCCTGCCGGCATGCCACACCGCCTCTGACCAGGGGTTTCGCGCCTCCCAAGTCGTGTCGGAGGGGGGACTTGAACCCCCATGCCCTTGCGGGCACCAGCCCCTCAAGCTGGCGCGTCTACCTAATTCCGCCACTCCGACGTGGGCGTCCGGCGGTGCCGGCGCGGCGGTCACTGTACCGCAGGGCGCCACGTTCCCCTCGGCCTACTCCGCCCGCCACCACTCCCAGGCGTTCCACGCCCCGCTGAGGGCGTAGCCGTTGGCCCGCACGCCCCCGAGGCCGTCCCTCCAGGCCACCACGGGCACCGGGCGCCACAAGGGCAGCACGAGCGCCTCGTCCCGCAGCTTGGTCTCCAGGGCGCTCACAGCGGCCTGGTCACCGGCGTCGGCGGCCCTGGCCAGAGCCTCGTCCACCGAGGCCCACCGGCACGTCCAGCACGGCGACGGGCCGTCGTACAGGAGCGTCACGGCGGCCTGGTAGGACCCCTCCCTCACCCACGCCTCCACCCGGTCGGCCTCGGCGTTGCGGAGCTCGAGGCGGCCACCGCCCACCTGCACCCGCTTCTGCATCGAGCGCTGGAGGGTCGCCGTCATCGGCTCCTCCATTTGGCCGACCAGGTCGACGGTGGCGCCACGGAGTGCGGCGCTCCCGCCCGGCCCCACGCCCGCCCACGCCCCGCCCGCGCCGGCGCCGGCCCCCAGGCCGTTCAGGACGGTCGCCTCGTCCTGCAGCAGGGTGGCGACGAAGGCCGTCCGGTCGACGCTGGCCGCCACCTCCGCCCGCTGCGCCTGTCCCAGGCCCCCGGGCCGGACCAGGAGGCCGACCCACCACCCGCCCGCCGTGCCCCGGGCCACCGACACTCCCGGCACCGCCTCCAGTTGGCGGGTGCGCACGGTCGACGCCGGCGGCATCACCACGTCGAGCTCGCCCTTGGCCAGGAGCTGACGGGCGATGGTGACATCGGGCACCAGGACCAGCCGTACCTCGTCGAGAAACGCCCGCCCGCCGTACCAGCGGTCGTTGGCCGAAAGCACCGCCTCCAGCCCCGCCACGTAGGCCCCGAGCACGAACGGGCCGCCCCACACGCCCGGCCTGGGCGCTGTCACAACGTCGGTGCCCGACCACAGCCGCCGCCAGCCCGGGAGGGCCTGGGTGAAACGGATCGTCAGCGTGCCGTCGACCGCCGGGCCGTCCACGCCGGCCACGAAGCGGGCGTCGGCCGAGCGGCGCAAGTCGTCCGCCGTGATGGGCGAGCCGTCCGACCACATGGCGCCCGGGCGCAGACGCACCGAGGCCGATGTGTCGTCGGTAGCCGCCTTGTCGCTCCCCGGCTCGACCAGCGACGGCAACCAGGTGCCGTCGGGCCCGGCCACGAACAGCTGCGGCAGCACCAGGGACCGCACGGCGGCGCCACCCAGGGTGGCCCCGTCGGGATTCGGGTCCCCCCACACCCCGACCCGCGCCGACCCGCCCCGGGGGTAGTCGGGCACCGCGCTCGTCGCCGTCCCCTCCCCGACGGCCGCCGATGACGACGTCGACGAACCCGATGACGACCCGTTCCCGCCACCCGAGCAGGCAGCCCCGGCCAGAAGGCACACCACCAGCAGCATCCACCGTTCTGGTCGGCGAACCGTCATGAAGTTCGCAGCGGTTCACCGACCAGAACGGGCGGGCGCCGGCGCCGGCGCCTCATGCCGCCGCCCGATCCGCCACCTCCGTCACCGCCACCCGGCGACGCCGGCCCCACCACCACGACGGCCAGCAGCACCACCCACAACAGCCTGCGCATCTGCGGTCAGACGACCTCTTCGACCTCGGCGAAGTGGCAGGCGGACGGATGGCCCTGGCCCCGGTCGACCAGGGCGGGCTCCTCCTCGGCACAGATGTCCTGGGCCTTCCAGCACCGGGTGCGGAAGCGGCAGCCCGACGGCGGGTCCACCGTGCTCGGCAGGTCACCCTTGAGCACGATGCGCACCCGGCTGCGCTCGGCCACCGGGTCGGGCAGCGGGACAGCGGACAGCAGCGCCTGGGTGTAGGGGTGGGACGGCCGCTTGTAGATGTCGTCCCGCGTGCCCGTCTCCATGATGCGCCCGAGGTACATCACCGCCACCCGGTCGGAGATGTGGCGCACGACCGACAGGTCATGGGCCACGAACAGGTAGGCGACGCCGAGGCGCTTCTGGAGGTCCTCGAGCAGGTTCACCACTCCCGCCTGGATCGATACGTCGAGGGCCGAAACCGGCTCATCGAGCACGATCACCTTGGGCTCCAGGGCGAGGGCCCGGGCGATGCCGATGCGTTGGCGCTGGCCGCCGGAGAACTCGTGAGGGTAGCGGTTGCCGTGCTCGGGTTTGAGCCCGACAAGGCGCAGCAGCTCGCGTGTCTCGGCCGCCACGTTTTGCTTGAGGCCGTGGATCTTGAACGGCTCGCCCACGATGTCGTCCACCGTCATGCGGGGGTCGAGTGACGCGTACGGGTCCTGGAACACGATCTGCAGCTCCCGCCGCAGCCTGCGCATCTGCTTGCGGTTCTGTGCCAGCAGGTCAATGTCGCCGAACCTCACCGAGCCGGCGGTGGGCTCGTGCAGGCGGAGAACGCAGCGGGCGATGGTGGACTTGCCGGAGCCGGACTCCCCCACCAGGCCGAGCGTCTCACCCTGGAAGAGGTCGAACGACACGCCGCACACGGCGTGGATGTCACCCACCCGCCGGCGGATCACCTCGCCCGAGTGGACGGGAAAGTGCTTCACCAGGTCGCGCACGCTGAGGACCGGCCGGGGCCCGTCCGCCCGCTCCGCCTCCGGTTCCATCGGGACGAGCGCGTCCTCCGGGACTGTGGTCATCCGTGCCCCAGGTCGACGGCTTGGAGCTCTTCGGCGTAGTGGCATGCCGAGCGCTGGCCCAGCCCGCCGGCGAACCGCAGCTCCGGCACCACCTCGCTGCACATCGGCCGCACGAACCGGCAGCGGGGATGGAAGGTGCACCCGGCCGGCGGGTGCAGGAGGCTGGGCGGGCTCCCGGTGATGGGCGTGAGCCGCTCCTGGCCGTCGTCGTCGAGGCGGGGCAGGGACTCGAGCAGCCCCAGCGTGTAGGGGTGGCGGGGATGGAGGAACACGTCGTCCACCGCGCCCACCTCGACGGCCCGACCGGCGTACATCACCAGCACCCGGTCGGCCATGCCCGCCACCACGCCGAGGTCGTGGGTGATGAGGACGATGGCCGAGTGCACCGCCTCCTGGGCCCGCTCCAGCACCTCGAGTATCTGGGCCTGGATGGTGACGTCGAGGGCGGTGGTGGGCTCGTCGGCGATCAGGAGGTCGGGGTCGTTGGAGATCGACATGGCGATCATGGCCCGCTGGCGCATCCCTCCCGAGAACTGGTGCGGATACTCGTGTGCACGTTGCCCGGCATTGGCGATGCCCACCAGCTCCAGCAACGAGACCGCCTTGGCCATGGCCTCCTTGCGGCTGATGTCGTGGTGGGCGCGTATGGCCTCGGCGATCTGGTTGCCGATGGTGAAGACGGGGTTGAGCGAGGTGAGGGGGTCCTGGAACACCATGGCCACATGGTTGCCGCGGTGCCTTCGCAGCTCCTTCTCGGGCAGTCCCAGGATCTCCTGGCCCCGGAAGCGCACCGACCCGGTGACGGTCGCCGTCTTCGGGAGCAGCCCCATCACCGCCATCATGGTCACCGACTTGCCCGAGCCCGACTCGCCGACGATGCCGAGGACCTCTTCGCCGTCGACGGAGAAGCTCACGTCGCGCACCGCCTGCACGGGCCCGTCGGGAGTGGCGAAGCTCACGCTGAGCTTCTCCACCACCAACACCGGCTGATTGCCACTGCCGGGCACGTCGCCCTCCGCCGGCAGCAGCCCTTCCGACACGTGCGACCGGCTCACGCCCGCACCCTGTTCTGCTGGGGGTCGATGGCGTCGCGCAGGCCGTCGCCCACGAAGTTGATACAGAGCGAGATGAGCACCAGGTACAGGCCGGGCATGTAGAAGAGCCACCACCTCGTGCGCGACGCCACTGCACCTTCTGCCACCAGACGACCGAGCGACGTGTCGGGCGGGGCGATGCCGAAGCCGAGGAACGACAGCGCCGTCTCGGTGACGATAGCGGCGCCTACCAGCAGCGTGGCGTTGACGATGATCGGTCCCAGGCTGTTGGGCAGCAGGTGGCGCAGGATGATGCGGCGATCGGTGGCCCCGAGGGCGCGCGCCGCCTCGACGAACTCACGCTCCCGCAGTGACAGGAAGATGCCCCGCACGACGCGGGCCAACTGCATCCAGAAGAAGCCGGCGATCACCAGCGAGAGGGCCAGCCAATTGCCGCTCTCCCCGCGGTAGCGGGCCGACACGACGAGCAGGACGACGAAGGAGGGGATAGTGAGAAAGAGGTCCGTGAGCCGCATCAGCGCCAGGTCGATGATCCCCCGGTAGTACCCGGCCAGCATGCCGATCAGCGCCCCGACGGATGTGGACAGGACCGCCACCAGCACCGCCACGATGAGGGACCGGCGGGCACCCCGGAGGACCTGGGCGAAGGTGTCGTGGCCGATGGTGTCGGTACCGAACCAGTGCTTGAGGGACGGGGCGGAGGAAAAGTCCTTGGTCAACTCGTCGTAGCGGTAGGCGATGAGCGACCCCCCGAGGAATGACGCCAGCACCAGGATCACCAGGACCACAAGACTGCAGACGGCAAGTTTGTGGCGCAGGAACCGGCGAAGCACGCGCCGCCACTGGCTGGTGGCGGCGACCCCGAACTCGACCAGCTCGTCGGTGGCAGCGTGCTGGGGGGTTCCGACGGGCGAGTGCGCGAGATCTGCCATCAGGCCGTCCGGGTGCGGGGGTCGAGGTAGCCGTACAGGAGGTCGGCCACCAGGTTGAAGGAGATGACGAGCACGGCGGCGACGAGGAGCCAGGCCTGGACGACGTTGACATCCGAGTCCTTGAGCCCGTCGACGAGCAGCCGGCCCATGCCCGTCCACCCGAACACGGTCTCGGTGATCACGGCGCCGCCGAGGATGGTGGCGAAGTCGATGGCCACGATGGTGACCACAGGGATGAGGGCATTGCGCAGCGCATGGCGGAAGAGCACCCGTCTGCCACTCAGGCCCTTGGCCCGGGCGGTGCGGATGTAGTCGGCGTGGAGGACCTCCAGCATGCTGCCCCGCTGGAAGCGGCTCCACGACGCCATCGAGATGAGGATCAGGGTGAGGCTCGGCAGGATGACGTGGCCGAGCCGGTCGGCCTGGACGTTGAGGAACCCGCCGCCGAGGCCCGGTGTCTGCTCGCCCACGACGAAGAAGAGGCGCCGGCCGATCGACGCGTTGATACGGATGCCCACGTCCCGAAGGATCGCGGCCAACCAGAACACGGGCATGGAGAAGAAGACGAAGGCGAAGAACGTCGCCGTGTAGTCGAACTTCGAGTACTGCTTCACCGCCCCGACCGACCCGATGAACACGGCGAGGATGACGGCGATGATCGTGGCGAACACCACGAGTCGCAGGGTGACGCCCAGGCGGCGGAACAGCAGCGGCCGCACCTCCTCGCCGCCGTTGGCCTTGCCCAGGTCGCCGGTGATGGCCGACGTGGCCCAGTTGCCGTAGCGCTGGAGCACGGGCTCGTCGAGATGCAACTGCTTCCGGCGCAGTTCGATGGTGCCCTCGGAGATGCCGGGACGCAGCCGGAGGTCGGCGAGCGGATCGCCTCCGGCGGTGGCCACCAGGACGAAGACGATGAAGCTCGACGCGATGACCACCGGTATCGAGACGGCAAGCCTGCGCAGTGTGAATGCGAGCACTCTGGTAGCCAGTATGCCGGCCCGGCGCCCTCGGCGGACGCCGGACCGGTCACACCGATGGCGCCCGTGTTACTGGGCTGCCGCTTTGAGGCCCCACTTGGAGGAGTTCCAGAACAGTCCTTCAGTGGTGGTGTTGTCGGAGATGTTGGCGTAGGTGCTCTTGTACGCCAACAGCCCGACTGGCTTCTGGAACAGCGGGAGGTTCGGCAGGTCCTCCCACATCATCACGTCGGCCTTGTTGAGCTGGTCGGCGCGGTCGCCCTCGTCGAGGATGGAGCCGGCCTTCTTGATGGCGGCGTCGACCTCGGGGTTGGAGTACTTCCCGAAGTTCGAGTCGCTGGCCGTGTCGAAGACCTGCTGGGCGCCGCTCACCTCGAACGGCGTACCCACCCAGGCGAAGATGAACAGGTCGAAGTCACCGGCCGAGCCGATGCTTCCGATGGTGTCGGGGTCGCCGAAGTTGGCGATCTTGATCTCGATGCCGACGCCCTTCAGGTCGTCCTGGATGAGCTGCTCCATCTGCTCACGCAGCGGGTTGGGGCTCTTCACCCGGAGGCGGAACGACAGGCGCTTGCCGTCCTTGGCGTAGACGCCGTCGGCGCCCTTGGTGAAGCCGGCCTTCTCGAGGGCGGCGGTGGCCTTTTCGGGCGCCCGCACTGCGTACTCCTTGCCGTGGGCCACGTACTCCGGCTGGTTCGACATGAACACCCGGCTGTCGAGTCGCTTGGCCTTGTCCGAGAACGGCTTCATGAGGGTGTTCACGTAGCGGTCGCGGTCGACTCCGTAGGCGATGGCCTGACGGACCTCCAGCATGGCCAGCAGCGGGTTCTTGAAGTTGAAGTCGAGGTGCTCCCAGGTGGGCCCGAAGTTGAGCTCGCTCTCGACGCCGGGGATCTCGTTCACCTGCGTGACAAGGTCGGTCTGGGGCTGCGGGTAGATCACCTGCACCTCGTCGTTGCGCAGTGCGTCGGGGTGGGTGGCCGGGTCGGGAATCTCACGGAACACGATCGTGTCGAGGTTGGGCTTCTCGCCCCACCACTTGTCGTTGCGCTCGAGCGTGAAGCTCTCGCCCTTCTTGTACTCCTTCAGCTTGTACGGGCCGGCCGAGGCCAACGGGTCCTTGTCGAAGCCGGTGTTCCAGCCGTCGGGCAGGGGCCGGCCGAGGTGGGACGGCGGCATGGGGTCACCGAACAGGCCCTCGTACTCCACGTAGGGCTCGTCGAAGCTCATGCGGACCGTCTTCTCGTCGACCTTCTCGAACTTCGTCACCTTGTCGTAGCCCGCCGTGCTGGCGCAGTCGAGGCCGGTCTCTTCGGCGCCCGTCTCGTCGTTCTTCACCGTGGGCTCGCCGGCATCGACCTTCCCGTTGCAGCTCAGGTACACCCACTCGAAGTCGTCGGCCGACACAGGGACGTCGTCGCTCCAGATGGCGGCCTTGTTGATCTTCCACTCGACGGTGAAGGGGCTCTGCGAGGTCACCTTGGCTTCGCCGTCGAGGAGCGCCGTCGGCACCACACTGAAGTCGGGCTTGGCCAGGTAGGCGGCGGGCCAGATGTGGCGCATGATATGGCGCAGTTCGGCCAGGTTGTCCTTCGACGTCAGATTGTTGAAGCCGGTGGGCTCCTGCTCCGCCGCGTAGGCGATGGTGCCACCCTGCTTCACGTCGGAGTCAGTGGCCCTTGCGGCGGTGGTGTCGCTGCCGCCCGTGGTGTCGTCCTCGCTACTGCCGCAGGCTGCGGCGACGAGGGAAAGGACGAGAAGAGAGCCAATCAGCGCCTTGCGGCGTCTGCCTCGAACCACCTTGGGACCTCCTTTGTCGGTCCCGCAGGACCTCCAGCCGGTGTTGCCCCCCCGGGCGCGCTACTGCAGGCGTATGGCGAGGATCGTCGTGGTGAAGGCAAAGACGACGGCGGTTGCGACCGTGATGCGGTCGAGGTTGCGCTCCACGACGGTGGATCCCGCCGCCGCACTGCCCATGGCGCCGCCGAACATGTCGGAGAGCCCACCCCCTCGTCCGCTGTGCAGCAGGATCAGAGCGATCAGCAGCAGCGAGACGGAGACGTGAATTACGACTACGACTGCGGTCAGCACGGGTTTTGAGCGTAACAGACGGCGGGAATCATCCAGGGACAGCGCGATAGCGCACGATTCGGGCGAAATCGTCGGCATCCAGGCTCGCCCCGCCCACCAGGGCCCCGTCGATGTCGGGTTGGGCCATCAGCTCGGCCGTGTTGGCCGGCTTCACCGAGCCCCCGTACTGGATGCGGATGGACGACGAGGCATCGTCGGCGACGTCGGCCACGGTGGCCCGGATGAGGGCGCACATGGCCTGGGCGTCGTCGGCGGTGGCCGTGCGCCCCGTGCCGATGGCCCAGATGGGCTCGTAGGCGATCACCATGACGGCGACCTGCTCGCCGGTCAGGCCGGCCAGGCCGGCCCGTACCTGCCCGTCGACCTTGGTCTCGGCCCCACCCGCCTCGCGCTCGTCGAGGGTCTCGCCGACGCACAGGATGGGGGTCATGCCGGCGCCGTAGACGGCCTTGGCCTTCCTGTTCACCATCTCGTCGGTCTCACCGAACAGCTCGCGCCGTTCTGAGTGGCCCACGATGACGTAGCTCACCTCAAGCTTGGCCAGCATCGAAGGGCTGACCTCGCCGGTGTAGGCGCCGTGGTCCTCCCAGTGGCAGTTCTGGGCGCCCAGTGTCAGCTTGAGCTTGTCGGCCAGGATCACCGTCTGGACAGACCGGAGGGCGACGAAGGTGGGATGCACCGACACGTCGACCACCTCGTAGTCGTCGTCCTTGAGGGCGTAGGAGAGCTTCTGGACGACGGCGATGGCGTCGAGATGGGTGTGGTGCATCTTCCAGTTGCCGCTGATGAGCGGCTTCCTGTCAGCCACGGGACGCCGCCTCTCTGAGGGCGGCCAGGCCGGGGAGGTCGCCCTTCTCGATGTACTCGAGCGAGGCGCCGCCACCGGTCGACACGTGGTCGATGCGGTCGGCCAGGCCAACCGCCGCGATGGCACTGGCGCTGTCGCCCCCGCCGATTACCGTGAAGCCCTTGGCCTCGGCCAGGGCCTCGGCCACCGCCCGGGTGCCCGCCGCGAAGCGGGGGTCCTCGAACACGCCCATGGGCCCGTTCCACAGCACCGTGCCGCCGCCGATGACCTCGTCGGCGAAGGCGGCGGCGGTGCCTGGGCCGATGTCGAGCCCCTTCCACCCGGCCAGGATGTCCTGGCCGAAGGTCTTGACCTCGCCGCCGGCGCCGGGGTTGCCGATCTCGCCGCCGGGGCCGAGGGCCACCACGTCGGTGGGGATGAGGATGCGGCGGCCGCTGTCGAGGAAGCGCTTGCAGGCGTCGACCTGGTCGGCCTGGAGGAGGGAATCGCCCACGTCGTGGCCGAGCGCCTTCAGGAAGGTGAAGCACATGCCGCCGCCGATCACCAGGGTGTCGACCGACTGCAGGAGTGCATCGATGACCGCCAGCTTGTCGCTGACCTTGGAGCCGCCCAGCACGGCCACGAAGGGCCGCTCGGGCTTCTCCAGCAGGGTGCTGAGCACTTCGACCTCACGGGCCAGGCAACGCCCGGCCGCGCTGGGGAGCCGGGCCGGTGGCCCCACGATGGAGGCGTGGGCCCGGTGGGCGGCGCCGAAGGCGTCGTTCACGTAGAGGTCCTGGCCCTCCACCAGCTTGTCGACGAAGGCGGGGTCGTTGCCCTCCTCGCCCGGATCGAAGCGGAGGTTCATCAGCAACTCCACGCCCGGGGCCAGCTCGTTCAGCCGCTCACGCACGGGCCCCACGCCGAACCTCGGGTCCTTCTTTCCCTTGGGGCGACCGAGATGGGTGCAGGCGGTGACCGTCGCACCGCGCTCCTGCAACCACCTGATGGTGGGCAGGGCGGCGCGGATACGCAGGTCGTCGTCGATGTGGCCGTCGGTCATTGGCACGTTGAAGTCGGCGCGGAGAAGGACCCGCTTGCCCGAAGGATCCGGCAGGTCCTCCAGCTGAGGGAGGTCCACCTACTTGTTGGCGGCGCCGACGATGAGGGCCAGGTCGACGAGGCGGTTGGAATAACCCCACTCGTTGTCGTACCAGCCCAGCACCTTCACCATGCTGCCCATGGCCATGGTGAGGCCCGAGTCGAAGGTGCAGCTGGCGGGCGAGCCCACGATGTCGGACGACACGATCGGGTCGTCGGTGTAGACGAGGACCTTGGACAGCGGGCCGTCCTGGGCCGCCTTCTCGAAGGCCGAGTTGACCTCGTCGACGGTGACCTCACGGCCGAGAATGGCCACCAGGTCGGTGATGGAGCCGTCCTGCACCGGCACCCGCAGGGCCGTGCCGTCGAGCTTGCCCTGCATGGCCTGGAGCACCAGGCCGGTGGCCCGGGCGGCGCCGGTGGACGAGGGTGTGATGTTGGCCGCCGCCGCCCGCGACCGGCGCAGGTCCTTGTGGGCCAGGTCGAGGAGGTTCTGGTCGTTGGTGTAGGCGTGCACCGTGGTCATGAGGCCCTTCTCCACGCCGAAGGCGTCGTCGAGGACCTTCACCAGCGGCACGAAGCAGTTGGTGGTGCACGAGGCGTTGGACACGACGGTGTGCTTCGACCCGTCGAAGGTGTCGTCGTTGACGCCCACGCAGAAGGTCCCGTCCACGTTGGTGGCGGGGGCGGAGATGATGACCCGGGGTGCGCCGCCCTTGATGTGGGCGGCGGCCTGCTCGCCGTCGGTGAAGAAGCCGGTGGACTCGACGACGACGTCGACGCCCACGTCGCCCCACGGCAGGTTGGCGGGGTCGCGCTCGGCAAAGACCTTGATCTCCTTGCCACCCACGATGATGATGCCGTCACCGGAGGTGACCTCCTCGCCCAAGCGGCCATGGGTCGAGTCGTACTTGAGGAGGTGGGCGTTCGTCGCCGGCGGCACGAGGTCGTTGACCGCCACCACCTCGACGTCGGCGCCCGCTGCTCGAGCGGCCCGGAAGAAGTTGCGCCCGATGCGCCCGAAGCCATTGATACCGACCCGTACGGTCATGAATCTGCCTCCCGAAGTTCGCGGTGGATCCGCTCGATCCGCCGAGCGGGAACCCTATCGGAGCAGATCGCCGAGGGCACCTGCCAGTTTGGCCGGGTCGTGGCCCCGCCCGTCGTCCCTCGCGACATCCCGGACCTGCACCGGCACGGGGAGCCGGGTGCCCGGCGCCGGCCGGAACCTTGGGTCGAACACCGCCGTGTCGACCTCCACGCCGTGTGCGAGGAGGGCCTCGAGGTGGCCCGCCGCGTCATAGCCCACCGTCTCCGGCTCCTGGGGCCCCAGGTTGCAGACATACACACGCAGCGCCGTCGTGGTTGCCAGCGCCTCCAACAGGGCGGGCGGCGCCAGGGCGGCCAGGACGCTGGTGAACAGCGACCCGGGGCCAAGCACCACCTGGTCCGCGTCCCGGACGGCGTCGAGGGCGGCGGCCGGGGTCTGCGCGTCGGGCGGGGAGATCGACACCCGCTTGATGCGGCCCATGTCCGTCCCGGTGGCCACCGCCAGCTGGCCCCGCACGGTGCCGTTCTCGCCTTCCGCCTCCAGCACCACCGGCGTGACGGTCGCCGGCAGTACCCGGCCCCCGTCCCCCATGCCGACCAGGCGGCCGGCCTCGTCGAGGGCGGTGAGGAAGTCCCCGGTCAGGGCGCTCAGCCCGGCGATCACCATGTTGCCGAGCGGGTGGCCCTCGAGCTCGCCGGCATCGAAGCGGTGCTCGAAGGCCCGGGCCCACAGGGAGTCGGGGTCGCCCATGGCCACCAGGCAGCGGCGGATGTCGCCCGGCGGGCTGATCCCGAGCGCCTCCCGCAGCCGGCCGCTCGACCCCCCGTCGTCGGCCACGCTCACGATCGCCGTCACGTGGCCGGCGTAACGCCGGACGGCCGTGATGCTGGCGGCCAACCCGTGGCCGCCGCCCACGGCCACGACCCGGGGCCCGTCCACGGCGGTCACCGGCTCACCGGTCCAGGTCCCGGTGGTTCACCACCGGCTTGAAGCCGTGGCCCTCCATGGCCCGGGCCACTGCCTCGGCCAGCACGACCGAGCGGTGCCGTCCCCCGGTGCACCCGACGGCCACGGACAGGTAGGTCTTGCCCTCCTTCACGTAGCCGGGGAGCAGGAGGGCGAACAGGTCGTCCAGCTTGGTCAGGAACTCCCTGGTGTCCGCCTGGGCCATGACGTAGTCCCGCACGGGGGCGTCGAGGCCGCTCAGCGGGCGCAGTTCGTCCACCCAGTGCGGGTTTGGCAGGAACCGGCAGTCGAACACCAGGTCCACGTCGAGCGGGATGCCGTGCTGGTACCCGAACGAGATCACCGAGGTGCGCAGCCCGCCCTTCGGGTCGGAGTCGAACAGGTCGACCAGGCGGTCGCGGAGCTGGTGGACGTTCAGCTCGGTGGTGTCCACCCGGATGTCGGCCTGCGCCTTGATGGAGGCCAGCGACTCCCGCTCCCGGGCGATCCCCTCCCCCACCGTGTCGGCGCCCACCGGGTGGCGGCGCCGGGTCCCCTCGAAGCGCCGGACCAGGGCGTCGTCGGCGGCGTCGAGGAACAGCACCCGCACCGGGTCGCCCGTGTGGCGGAGGTGGTCGATGGCGGCGGTGAGCTCCTCCACATACGCCCCGCCGCTGCGCCCGCTCACGAGGGCGACCTTCTCGCTCTCCCCGTCCGGCAGGGCCAGCTCGGCCACCTGCGGGATGAGCGACGGCGGCAGATTGTCAATCACCAGCCACCCGAGGTCCTCCAGGGTGGCGGCCACCGTGCTCCGCCCCGCCCCCGACAGCCCCGTGACGATCAGGTACTCGGCCATGTGGAGCCATTGTCACAGGCCTCGACAAGACTGTGCGACGCCGCTCTTCCCCCTTCCTTGTTCGCTTGACCACACGGGGTGTCGAGAAATGGGAGGAGAAGCGCTGGACCGGCTGGCCCGCCACCAGCACGGGCTGTTCACCGGGGCTCAGGCACGCGAGCTGGGCCTTACCGCCCGCCAGCTGGAGCACGGACTCACCACAGGACGGTGGGAGCGGCCGTACCGCAACGTCTACCGGCCCGCGGGCGCGCCTGTCACGGACCTGCAGCGGCTCCTCGCTGCGGTTCTCGCCTGCGGGCCCGGCGCGGTGGCGTCCCACCGCGGTGCAGCGTGGCTGTGGGGGCTGGCCGACACACTCCGCCTCGATGTGTCGGGGACGCGGCAGCGCGCACCGGGCCCCGGAGTCACGGTCCACCGGAGGCCGGTCTCGGACCTGCGGCCGGTCATCCGGCGAGGCGTGCCCGGCACCGACCCCCTTCGGACCATCATCGACCTGGCGGCCGGCGGCGACAGATCGAGCGTCGAAGCAGCGCTCGATCGCGGTATCGCCGGTGGCCTGTTCACCGTCCCTAGCCGTGGAGGCGGAGCTCGGACGACGGGCGGCGAGCGGTCGTCCGGGCGTCACCCTGCTCCGCGAGTGCCTCGCCGAACGCCTCGACTTTGCTGGTGGGCGCACGAGCTGCCTGGAGAGCCCCATGGACCGGCTCATCGTGCGGGAGCGGGTGCCGCGGCCGGAGCGGCAGTTCTGGATGCCCGGCACCCGCTACCGCCTCGACTACGCGTGGCCGGCGGCCCGGCTGGCCGTGGAGGTCGACGGGTACGAGAACCACTCGGGCCTCGAGGTCTTCCGCTCCGACCGCACCCGCCGGAACGCCATGGTCCTCGGCGGGTGGACGGTGCTGCGGTTCACCGCCGACGACGTGCGCCGGCGGCCTGCGGTCATCGCCCGCCAGATCGCCGCTGCCCTTCTGGCGCCCGGGGCGGCCTGACCGCCGAGGGGCGCCTCAGCGTCGCATGACGCCGCCCTCCACGGTTTCTTTGTTCACTGGACCACAGCTGGTGTGGGAAAACGAGAAGGGAGCTTCTCGGCCCGCAGGAAGAGGAGGCGCGGGATGGTGGCGGCGGCCTGGTACTCCTCGGCGAGGGCGAGGAAGCCGGGCGGCGGGGCCGGCTCGTCCATGCGGGTCACGAGGAGGCCAGCGCCGGCCATGGCGTTTACATAGCGGGAGAGGGGCCGGTGGATGAAGGGGATGAAGACGTCCTTCTCCACCTCCTCGAGGGTGGTGTCCTCGGTGAGGTACGGGCCGATGCGCCAGTACTGCTCCTCGAGGATCTGGTCGTCGATCCAGCCGCTGCCGGGTGTCTGGAGGAGGGGGTGGTTGAGGAAGAACAGGAACCGCCCGCCCGGCCGGAGCACCCGGGCGACCTCGGCGATGGCGGCGTCGGGCTCGTCGATGTGCTCGAAGACGAGGCAGGCCACGACCGCGTCGAACGTGGCGTCCCGGAAGGGCAGGGTCGTGGCCCCGGCCCTCGCGTAGGCGGGACCGGCGGCCCGCTCCTGGGCGGTGACGACCTGTGCCCACGTCGGGTCGATCCCGGCCACGTGGGCAGCGCCGAGCCGGACGGCCAGGCGGGCGACCTGCCCCTCGCCCGTGCCCACGTCGAGCACCCGCCGGGCGCCGGCCAGGTGCTCGGCCGCCAGCGGGAGGATCTGCTCCTCGTACTCGGGATCGGCGCCGTCGGTGAATCCCTCCTGCCACCAGGCGGCGTTCGCCTCCCAGTGGTCCGTCGGGTCGGGACCGGCGGTCACCTCGCCACCCGCGGCGGTTCGTCCTGGAGTCGGTTCACGGGAGGGTTGAGCGTGGCCGCGGACGGTTGGTCGGTCAAGTCGCAGCGCTTCGCCATCGGGCGTCCTACGCCGGACGCAGGTCGTAGACCAGGAAGCCTTTCCCCTGGCCGGCCAGGCGGCTACTCGTCTCGAGCAGGTCCCGGAGGTCGGGCTGGCGGGCCAGCTCGGGCAGGTCGGTGACGATGAACCACTCGGCTCCCGAGGCGACCACCTGATCGAGCCGCTCGCCCGCGCTGGTCATCCGCTCGCCGCGAAAACGCATTGCGCGGAAGTCGCCGGAGGAGGCACTCGGCCAGCTCGTGCCGGCCACGCTCCCGTAGTAGCCGAGCGGCCAGCCGTACGCGGGGGCCAGCATGACCGTCTGCGTGCTGTGGGACACCAGCTCGCCGATCGCCTCGGATTGCGCCTGGACCGTTGCCACTGATGGGATCGGGTGGGGCCGGACGACGTCCCTGCCGGCGTACAGGACCATCACGCCGAGGGCGGCGAGGGTCACCGCCGGCGCGGCTCGCATCACCGGTGAGAGCGCCATCCGTTTGAGCCTGGCGGCTGCCGCGTCGACCGCCAGACCGAGTCCGAGACCTACCATCGGGATGAGCTGCAGGCTGTAGTAGTCGTGCGTGTGGATGTGGTAGTTGAAGACGAGGCCGTAGACGGCGTAGCCGGCCAGGAGCCCGCCGATGAGCAGCCTCGCCTCCCGCCGGCGTGCCGCCGCGACCGACGAGGCGGCGACGACCAGAAAGGCGGTGCCGACCGTCCCCTCGACAATGCGCAGCCAGCCCTTCCAATAGGCGGCCTGGCCGACAAGGCGCGGGATGAAGCTGGTCTCGGCGTTCGACGCCGTGGCCGCCCCCGCCACGATCCCGTCGATGTAGAACGCCGCCGCCGGCAGCAGGCTGAGTGCCAGCAGGACGGCGGTCGCAGGCTGCAGGACGCCTTTGCGCAGTCCTCCCCGGCTGAAGGCCAGCGCGACCACGACTCCCGCTATGGCGAAGACCACAGTCGGCTTGATGAGGATCGAAACGGCCGACAGGGCTGCGGCGGCCGCCAGCCTGGACGAAGTGGGCTGGTCGTGGTGGCGCAGGAGCGCCAGGACGGCGGCCAGCATGACCACCACCATGGCCGGGTCGGGCTGGAAGGAGCGGCTGGCCACGATGGCGTAGGGCACGAACAGGTAGAACACAACCGCCACTGCCGCCGCCAGGTCGGACGCCAGGCGCCGGGCGATGAGAAACAGGACGGCGGCGCCCACGACCCACAGCACCGACGACAACGCGCCACCGAGCCACACACGCTCGCCGCCGAGAACCCGGTAGCCGGCGACCACGGCGGCCTCCAGCAACCGAGGTTCCAACCGAGGGGCGTCCGAAGCGTTGCGCCGCACCGCCCGCTGTACTTCCGCTAGCACATCGGAGCGGCCCGCGAGGTACTCCGCCCTGGCCACCCGGAGGCCGAGATACTGGCGCGTCGGGTGGAACGTGACCGGCGACTCAGCGACGCCCATCAGGCGAACAGTCAGCGCACCCGCGAAGACGAGCGCCAGGAGCGCCATGCCCGGCCGGACCGGTGACCGGCCCGGGAGGACGGTCATTGGCTACTCACGGGCCGTGCAACTTCTCGTGGACAGCCCGAGCCACCTTCTCGGGCAGCCACGGCAGCGCGGCCAGCGACGCGACCGATGCCTTCTTCACCGCCGTGACGCCCCCCAGCTCCTTGAGCAGACGAGCCCGCCGGGTCGGGCCGAGGCCGGGGATGTCGTCGAGCACGGACCTGGTCATCCGCTTGGCCCGCAGCTGGCGGTGGTAGGTGATGGCGAAGCGGTGGGCCTCGTCCCGCACCCGCTGCAGCAGGTACAGCGCCTCCGACTGGCGGGGAATGCGGACAGGGTCGGCCCTGCCCGGCAGGTAGACCTCCTCGAACTGCTTGGCCAGGGACGCGACCGGGATCTCGTCCTCCAGGCCCAGCTCCTCCACCACCCGCAGCGCCACGGCCAGCTGGCCCTTGCCGCCGTCCACCAACAGCAGCTGGGGCGGGTAGGAGAAGCGCCGGCCGCGATCGTCGAGCGGGCGGTCACGCTCGGCCAGCAGCGCCGTCAGCCTGCGGGTGAGGACCTCCTCCATAGCTGCGTAGTCGTCGTTGCTCTGCACCGTCTTCACCTTGAAGCGGCGGTACTCGGACTTGCGGGGAAGACCGTCCTCCAGCACGACCATCGACCCCACGTAGTCGGTGCCCTGGATGTGGCTCATATCGAAGCACTCGATGCGCAGCGGCGCCTCGGGCAGCCCGAGCGCCTCCTGCAGGGCGTTGAGGGCGCGGGCCCGGCTGTTGTGATCGGCCGAGCGCTTCAACCGGTGGCGGGTGAACTCCTCGCCCGCGTTGCGGGTGACCGTCTCGGCCAGCGCCCGCTTGTCGCCCCGCTGCGGGACACGGACCCCGACCCGGGCGCCCCGCAGGCCGGTGAGCCAGTCCTGGAGGACGTCGACGTCCTCGGGCACGTCGGGGACGAGCACCTCCTTGGGGATCCCGAGAGCCGGCTCCTCGGCGTAGAGCTGCTGCACGACCGACGCCACCAGCTGCGGCCGGGTGACGTCCTCCACCTTGTCGACAACGAATCCCTTGCGCCCTACGACCCGGCCCCGACGCACGTAGAACACCTGCACGGCCGCTTCCAGCTCGTCCTCCACCAGGCCGACGACGTCGAGGTCCTCGGCCCGGTCGGCCACCATCTGCTGCTTCTCGATGGCCTTTCGCACCGCTGTCAGTCGGTCCCGCAGCCGAGCGGCTCGCTCGAAGTCGAGCTCGCCGGCCGACGACCGCATGTCCTCCTCCAG
>JBKJNA010000150.1:0-5613 GCA_046596195.1 Acidimicrobiales bacterium
GAATCCCAGCCGCGCGAGCCATCGGGGAAAGGCGTCGTGAGAGCGACCTGAGAGGGTCACCGCCAAGATCAACGCCGACGCACTCCACATCGCGAGAACCGTGAGCAGGACATATCCCATCTGCGGCAGTAGCGCTTCGGTCCCCACGAGGATCGCGTCCTCGCCATATGCCCCCCCGAAGGTGCGGGCGTAGGGGACAGCGACCAACGCCGCGGTCCCAGTCAGCAGGAGCACGACGAACGTGGTGCCGGCAGCGGTGACGACGCCTGGGAGCGGCCCGGGTCCTTCGATCGCAAGCCGTAGGTTGCTCAGAAACCAGAAGAAGGCAAATCCGGCAAGGGCCAGGCCGATTCCGCCGAACACAGCGCCGATGCGGTTGCTGTCCTTCGCGAAGTAGGCCTCGAATGTCGCGTCCGAGTCACCGAAGCTGCCCAGGAGTTCTCCGAGAGGAACGAGGCCGGCAACGTAGAGCACGGCGAACGCGACGGCACTCCAGCCACGGCCCCGTCCCACGCGGTCTCGCGGCGTCGCCTTCCCCGTAGTCCCGATCCCGGCTGATGCGGTCGGAGCCATCTCAGCGTCCACAGGGTTCCTCTGATCGTCTGGCGAGAGATCTTCGCACATTCCTGCTCAGCATGCGCACCTAGCCGGCGTTAGGGAACGGCGGACCTGCCGTTGATCATCGTCATTCTGGGGCACGCCTCACACGGAACCAGCCAGGGGTTCGCTGGGACCTCCGTTGAGAGCGGCACCACCTCGTATGTACGGGCTGCTCACGACGCAATCATCTAAAAGATCGACGAGTGTGACCCACGGCGCTCGATCCATCTGCGGGACCGAGCAGCAGGCCTCCGGGTAGGACTCGCGCCGTCTCCCTGTAGTCTGCTAGAAGTTGCGAGGGTGACAAGGTCGATCGGAGGTGCCGTGAGGGGTCCAGCGTTTCGAAGTACTCGGCAAGAAGGCGATCGAGATGGCTTTTTCTACCGAACGACGATCTCACCACAAACTGCGGGTGACCGTGAGCTCGTGGAGGTAGCGGAAGCCCTTGGTGACGCCAAGGCGCTGTACGCTTACGAGCCGGTCAAGATGGACGGTCTACACACGATGGTCGGCTTATGGGTTCCTCGCCATAAGCGGGCCGATGCTGAAAGCTCGCTTGTTGAAAAGGGTTTTTCGATCATCGCCGAATCGGAGGATAGTACCTCCTCAGGCTACCGGCCACGTCAGAGCTGACATCAACGTCGAACTCTGGCGCCATAAGTGGATCGAATCAGCGAAGGTGGGTCAAGATCTCGTCCGGTAGGGATCTTGCTGGTGTTATCCGTCCATCGCGTCAGCAAGCGCGATCGACTTGCGACTCCCTCCCCCAGCGAGCGGCTGAAGGGAGGCGAGCGGGGCCGGCTCAATCATCGTGTTGAGCCTCGCCTCGCCCATCTACTGCAAGTACACGCTGAAAGGTGGTGGACGAGCCGAACGCGACCCAGGCGCCACGGCGTCGCTCATCGCAGCGGGCTGGGTGCTCCTCATTGGTGTCGTGTTGCTGTACCCATCCACGCGGCTCTGGCGGATCGCGGTGTGGCGGTCGCTGCGATGCTGACTGCGGTGGGCGTGAGCGCCGTCCTGCTGGCTGGGATCCCGCATGGGCCCGGCTGAGCCGGTGCCGGTCGAGGTGCGGGCCGAGCGCCCCGGCGAGGTTGCTGCGGTCAGGGAGCTCGTGACCAGCGCCTTTGGCGGCCACCACGGGCCGGTCGTCGCCGACCTGGTCGACTCGCTGCGTGCATCACCGGCTTGGCAGGAGCTCTCCTTCGTGGCCGTGCTCGGCGGCGAGATCATCGGCCACGTCCTCTTCACGCGGAGCCTCCTCGACGCCCCACGCCGGCTGCTGGGCGTGCAGGTGCTCAGCCC
Source organism: Acidimicrobiales bacterium (assembly GCA_046596195.1). Lineage (GTDB taxonomy): Bacteria > Actinomycetota > Acidimicrobiia > Acidimicrobiales > JAHFUS01. The sequence goes on from JBKJNA010000150.1 coordinate 1,906, forward strand.
GCTTGCGGTCCTGCCCGAGCACCAGCGCCGCGGCGTCGGCGGGGCCCTGGTCAGGCACGGCCTTGACTTCCTGACGATCCGGGGCGATCCGCTCGTGTTCCTCGAGGGCTCGCCGGCCTACTACGCCCGCTTCGGGTTCCTCCGGGCCAGTGGACACGGCTTCAGATCACCCTCGCTGCGAATACCCGAACCTGCCTTCCAGGTCTGCAGGCTCCCGGCTTACGAGATGTGGATGACCGGCACGCTCGTCTACGCCGAGCCGTTCTGGCGACACGACTGCGTCGGCCTGCGGACATCAGACCCTGGCTGATCGCGCCGACCTCATGCCCTGACGAGGGTCGACAGGACCTGGTCGCTTCTGAAGGCGGGGATCCGGCTACATGGCGGAGGGTGCGGCCACTGTGCGCGGGGCGGACGTTGACCATCAGCGACTGGTGGCTCGACGAGCGCATCACGGCGGGAGGCGCTCTCGTTACGGGGCGCACACGAGGTGCCGTTCCCGGGCGCATGGCGCCGCTACAGCTGCAGGTTCGCTGCGGGTGGGCAATGACCCGTCAAACTGGGACCGGTTGTCCGGGGTGCGTACCTTGGCTGCGCCATGAACGTGTACCTCGCCAGCTCTGCTTGGCTCAGCTTCAACGCGTATTCGGGACGCACGGCGTTCCCCCTCATGTCCTCACGCGCTCGTTCGGGGACAGCGCTGGCGGAGCTACGGCCCTGGTCAGCTGCTGTCGCTCTACGCCGGGGCGGCGAGCATGGCTTCGAGGGTGGCTTGGTCGGGGCCGACGAAGCGGTCGGCGGCGGGTGTCATGGCCAGCGAGTCGACGAACAGATCGAGCATGGCGCCGGGGGCGGGCGGGAGGTGGCTGCTGCACACCATCGTCGGCTCGATCGTCCGCAGCCGGTCGAGGGTGTGGCCGAAGGCGTCGCGGTCGACGTCGTGTACCCAGGCCGAGTCGATGGTCGCCCAGCGGACCTGTCCAGCCTGCAGATCGCCGGTGTCGAGGTCGGCGGCGTCTTGGGGGACCGCGGGGAGCAGCGCACCGAAGCAGTCGGAGCTGAACAGGATCCCGGAGCGGTCGTCGATGAAGCCGGTGGTTATCGGGTTGTCGTAGACGGGCGGCTTCACGGCTGTCAGACGGCGCTCGCCGACGGTCACCGACTGGCCGGGGTTGATGAGGTGGACGCGGTCCATCGGCAGCGGCGTCGACGACAGCCCCATGATGCCGACGCCGAGGAACGATGTGATGACCCGCAGTTGCGGGTTCGCCTCGAGCAGCGCGGCGAGAGAGCCGATGTGATCGAAGTCGGTGTGGGTGAGCCAGATCCAGCGCAGGTCGGCCGGGTCGATCACCGACGTCAGGGCGGCCATGAACTCGGGGGCGCCGGCGACGGTGCCGGTGTCGACGAGGATGGGCTCGGTACCGTGCAGCACGAAGGCGTTGATGGCGAGCGAGCCGAGGGCGGGGATGTCAGCGGTCGTGGTGATCACGTCGACACCGGGCGCGGCGGTGAAGCAGGTGGTCATGACCGGGCCTCGTCCTGGGTCTTGAGCGGCGCGGGTGCGCTGCGGTGGTCGGTCTCGGCCGCCGCTTTGAGGCGCTCGAGCGTGGTGCGCATGCCTTTGAGCAGATCCTTGTGGCGGTTGGTGGGGACGTCGAGGATGCGGGCCCAGGTCGGGATCCACCGCACCTCGTAGGATTCGGTGACCCGGGTGCGGCCCTCGCCGAGGGGCTCGAACCGGTAGCGCCACGCGGTCGACTCCCGGCCGCCCTCGTCGGTGATGAAGGCGAACTCACAGCCCGGATCGGCCACCAGCACCCGCCCGTGGCGCGAGTAGCGGATGCGGCGCCCCGGCCCTACGGCGTTGTGTCCCATGAACGTCGTGCCCTCGACTGGCACGGTTACGTTGCCCTCCCAATCGACGCGCTCGCACTCCGGACTCCACTCCCCGATGCGGGGCAGGTCGGAGACCATTCCGTAGAGCACGTCGGCGTCGGCTCGGATGTCGAGTCCGACGCTGTCCTCGGTCAACCACCACCGCTGATTCTTCGGTGCCATGAATCTCTCCCTCCGATGCTCCCGCTGTGACATCCGGAGGCTAAGGCCATTAGCCTCTGCTGTCAACCGAATCTTCTGCTATGGTGTTCGTAGTGGCATCGACGACCGAGGTGAGCGCTGCCGCATCAGGAGACCGGCGGGCTCGGCGGCGTCAGGAGACGATCGCGGAGATCCTCGCCATCGCTGAAGCTGTGATGACCGAGGAGGGCGTCAACGGGCTCAGCCTCTCGGAGGTCGCTCGGCGGCTCGGCGTGAAGCCGCCGTCGATCTACAAGTACTTCGACTCGCTCATGGGCATCTACGAGGCGCTCTTCGAGCGGGGCCAGCGAGCCCACCTCGAGGTCATGCGCACCGCGATGGAGCGAGCTGAGCCCGGCCTCGACGCCCTCGGCGCCGGCTTAGAGGCCAGCGGCCGGTGGGCGCTCGCCCACCCCGCCACCGCGCAGCTGCTGTTCTGGCGGCCGGTTCCCCACTTCGAGCCGACGCCCGAGGGCATGGCGTCCAGCGTCGAGATGGTCCGGCTTCAACGCCAGGCGCTGGCCGACGCCGCGGCCAGAGGGCAGGTCGGTCCCGGCGCCGACTCCGACGAGGCGCTCTGGGTCACATCGATGTTCGTCAGCGGCGCCATCGGCCAGGCGATGGCCAACGAGCCCGGCCTCCCCTGGGGCCAAGGCCGCTTCAGCCCGCTGCTCCCCAAGCTCCTTGGCACGCTCGCCGCCCTCTACCCCCCAGTCCGGGTCGGCGCCGATCGTGATCGCGCCCCGGTCAAAAGGCGGCGATAGACACCCTGCCGTTCTCGGGCGGTATGGCTGAGAGGGCGACACAGACGAGCTCGATGCCTTCCCCTCCCCCCAGCCTTCACTCCGCAGATCGCCCAGGCACGAGGAAGAGTGTCCTGCGGTGGCCGCTTCTCGATCACCGGCCTCCGCCAGATCAGCGACCCCACCTGGAAGGCCTGCTCCGAGCGTCAGGCCGCGCCGGTTATGGACAGGGCGCGACGGCTAGGACGGCGTGCATGGTCAGGCGCATCTCGAAGCGGTCGTTCCGGGCAGCATCCTCGATCGAGGCGAGCGCGTCGTCGCGCCGCGAAGCATGGAGTTCTCCTTCGGCGATGAGCGCATCGATGACCTCGACCATCGGGACCCAGCCGTCGAGGCGGGGCGTGGTGTCGGGGTCCCAGTCTGACCACACCTGCGTCGCGTTCGTGTGTGCGACCAGGCGAAGGCCGGCGCTCTCGGCGAGGGATGCGAGCCGGCTGCCGACGTTCGACGGACGGTTCCGCTCGACCCGGTAGAGGGCGTGGATCCGCGCGGACAGGTCTGGGTCGCCGAAGTCGAGCGTGAAGCTGGACCAGTCGCTGTCGAGGAGGCACACTCGGCCGCCTGGGCGCACGATGCGGGCCATCTCGGCGACTACGGCGGCCGGGTCGGGAACCCATTGCAGCATCCGTTCGCTGCGGGTCGCGTCGAAGGAGGCGTCTGGCTCGTCGATCGAGCTGGCGTCGCCGACGACGAATCGCGTGAGACTCGTCGCTCGTCGTGCCCGTGTTGTGGCCTCTGCGATCATCGCGTCGGAGCCATCGACGCCGACGAGTTCGCCTGTCGTGCCGAGATCGGCGGACAGTGCGATGCCGGCGTCGCCCAGCCC
>JBKJNA010000211.1:0-13955 GCA_046596195.1 Acidimicrobiales bacterium
GCGCTCAGCACGGCGCGGGTGAGGTCGATCGTGCGCTGGAGGAGGCTCCCTGTGATCTGTTCGAACTCCTCGCGCGTGACGTTGATGTTGGCGCGGTGCCCACCGTGGATGATGAGGACGTCAGTGGCCTCGCGGTTCGACAGTGCCTGCTTCGCGTCCTCGGCCGAGGACACGAGGTCCTGTGCCCCGTACGAGTCGTCCAAGGGGTCATCAGCGCCGGGGCAGTCCTGGCGGAACCGCTCTGAGAGCTGCGTGGCGAGACGGTCGTCCCAGTCGGCGCCCCCGAGTTCGTGGTCGCCGTCTGTGGCCACGACGGAGATCTTCTTGTCGGTGAGCTGGATGACCGTGATGTCGAAGGTGCCGCCGCCGAGGTCGTAGACGAGCACGGTCTGCGATCCGGAACCCGCCTCGCGGGCGAAGCCGTAGGCGAAGGCGGCGGCGGTGGGTTCGTTGACGATGTCGACCACGTTCAGGCCTGCGTACTCACCGGCCAGCTTCGTGGCCTTGCGCTCCTCGTCGCCGAAGTAGGCGGGCACGGTGATGACCACGTCGGTCACCGGGGTACCGGTGGCGCGCTCGGCATCGGCAGCCAACGACTTGAGGATGAGAGCGGAGACCGACGGGGCCGACCACTCCTTGCCGTGCGCGGTGAACCGCCACTCCCCGTCACCCATGTGCCGCTTGACGAGCGAGGCCACGCTGTCGGGGTTGATCCGGGCTTGACGCTTGGCCTGCTTGCCGATGACGTAGTCGTGGTCGGAGTCGAACAGCACGACCGACGGTGTTGTCGGTTCGTTGTCGAGGTTGGTGAGGACTTCAGGGCGCCCGTACGAGTCGATGTGCGAGATGCACGAGTACGTCGTGCCCAGGTCGATACCGAAAACCTTGGTGGCCATTCACTCGTCTCCTTGGGGCTGTTGGATGGCGGGCCCGGCGGCGCGGGACCTGTACACGGTGACCTCGGCGGGTCGCAGGACGCGGCCGTCGCTCCAGGCGAACCCGCACCGGAGCACGGAGGCGACCGTGCCTGGCGCCGCGTCCTCCCCGGTCGCCTCGACGACGCCCACCCCCTGGTGCCTCGACGCGTCGAATGGCTCGCCGCGCCCCACGGCGAAGGCGTCGACGCCGGCCCGGCTCAGCACCTCCAGCAACTGCGGTCGCATCAGTGCAAGGTCGCTCGGCCCCGGCGTGGCGTCGTCCCCCCCGTCGAGGCGGACGACCACGTCGTGCATGCGGATGACGTCGCGCATGAACGGGGCCATCGCCTGGCTCAGCTCTCCGCCGCGCAGCTTCTGGTTCTCCGCGTGCAGACGGTCGACCAGCTCGGCGTTGCGCGCGCCGAGCCGCGCCAGTTCGTCGACCCGGGCGGCGAGGCGATCCACGGCTTCGCGGATCGACGCCACCTCGTCGACCAGCGGCGACGCCGTGACGCCGTCCGCCGGTTGCGCGGTGGGGCCCGGGTCGACGACGGGCTCAGGTTCGGGGGCCGCCTCCGAGTCGACGGCGGGCTGCGGATCGGGATCGGGAGGCAGGGGCGTGGGCGCGGTCTCATCACTGCCGACCGGTGACCGGCCCGGCTGGACGTCTGGCAACCCGACTACCGGTTCCGCACCACCAGAGGGAGGCAGGGGAACGGGCGCAGTCCCAGCGGCGTCGACCGGCGACCGGCCCGGCTGGACTTCTGTTAACTCGCCTGCGGTCGGCTCATCTGCGGGCGCTGCGGCGTCAGGCACGGCGTCCGCCATGGCAGAGGCGGCGCCGGCCCCGGGTGTGGCGGTGCCCGGGCCCGGCGGTGCCTCAGGGGCAGCAGGGCCGCCATCGTCCGGCTCCGATCCGGACCCCGTCGGGGTGGTCTCGGTCGTGCTCGGTACACCGTCCGTATCGTCCACGTCCCTCACGATCTCGATCTGCGACGCTTCCGGCGCATCCGCCCGTGCATCGTACGGGCGGGCCACCCCTCGCGCGTCGGCGGTTGTGAGCGGAGAGCCTGGAGCGCACCCGGTACCGTGGGCCAAACCACGCCCGGGTGGCGGAACTGGCCAGACGCGGGGGGCTTAAACCCCCCTGGGGCTTCGGCCCCATGTGGGTTCGAATCCCACCCCGGGCACCGGCACTCAGCGGGGCGGTTCGAGCGAGCCCTGGGGCCGGTACCTGATGCAGCGGAACAGGGTGCCCCGCGAGCCCGAGCGCACGATGGACTGGTCGGCCAGGCGGCTGACGATGTGCATGCCCCGGCCGCTCATGGCGTCATCGGGGGGGATGGCGAGGGGCGGCAGGCGACCCCCGAAGCCCTCGCCGTCGTCGGACACGTCGACCGTCACCTTGTCGGGGTCGACGCTCACGTGGACGTCGACGGCGGAGCGGGCGGCCCGCTCGGCGTTGGTGGTCAGCTCGTTGGCGATCATGAGGATGTCGCCGGCCAGCTCCGGCGCCCCCGCCAGATGCACCCCCAGCCACTCCCGTAGTCGTCGGCGGGCACGGGGGACGGCCCGAGGTCCGGGGGCGAAGTGCTCGTGGAACATGCCCGGCGGCCGGCGGATGACGAGGATGGCGGTGTCGTCGCGCGGCCGGCCGCCGGCGAACTCGAAGAGCGCTGACTCGATTGCGTCGGCCACCGCCTCTGCGTTCCTGCCGGCGCACTGCTTCAGGGTGGCCTCAAGAAGGCCGTCGGCGAAGGCACCGGCGGGCGAGCGCGCCTCGACCACGCCGTCGGTGTAGAGCACCAGGATCTCCTCGGGGCCGAGCGTGATGGAGACATCGGTGAGCTCGGGGTTGGCGAACAGGCCGATGGCCATGCCCGGTTCGCCCACCGATCGAACGTCACCGCCGCTGTCGACCAGCATGGGTAGCGGCTGACCCCCGCAGGACAGGACGAAGTGCACCCCGGCCGAGTCGTGGTGGATGAGGGCCAGAGCAACCGTGCAGAAGCGCTCGCCGGCGCCGTCGTCGAGGATCGAGTTGTTCAGCACATCGAGCACCCCGGACGGTCCGCTCCCGCCGCCCGCCGCCGTGCGCACGGTGTAGCGGGCGAGGGCGGTGAGCGAGGCGGCGGGGACGCCCTTGCCGCTCACGTCACCGATGACAACGCCCCAGCGCCCGCCGCCGGCGGCGAAGACGTCGTAGAAGTCCCCGCCCACCTCGACCTCGTCACCGAGTGGGCGGTAGCGGGCTGCGACCTCCAGCCCGGGCAGCACCGGCACCTCAGGCGGGAGGAGGCTGTGCTGGAGGGTGTGGGCGATGGCCGTGCGGGCCAGGTGGGCGCGAATGTTTGTGATGGCGGTGGCGGCCCGTCCCGCCACGTCCTCGAGGAAGGCGACGTCGACCGGGCCGAACTGCCGCCCGGACGAGCCCATGGCGACCACCAGGGCGCCCAGGGCCTTGTCATGGCCGAGCAGCGGCACGGCCAGCGCCGAGCAGCACCCGGCTTCGTCCGATGTGCTGGGCCCGGCGCCGTCGGCCGCCCAGGCCCGGCGGTGCTCCTCCTCGACGCGGGCCACCAGTCGGGGCGTTCCACCGGCGGCGACCTCCAGTAGCTGGGTCGCCCCGAAGCACCACGGTGGCCGGTCGGGGCGCTGCCCCTCCGCCCCGCCGTCGAGTTCGGTCGCCGCCATCGCCACGGTGCGCAGGACGCCGTCCTCCAGAAGGTGGACCGACACGGCGTCGGCCATCTCGGGGACGGCGAGCCGGGCCATGGCGTCGAGCGCCTGCTCGTAGTCGAGGGTCGACCCCAGGAGGCGGCTGGCCTCTGCCAGGAAGCTCTGGCGTTGGGCGCGGGCGTGTTCGGCCTCGTAGAACTGGGCCCGGTCGAGCGCCTGGGCGGCCTGCTGGCCGAGGGCGGTGAGGAAGGCGATGTCGGTGTCGTCGAAGCTGCGCTCCTCAGGCCAGCCGATGGCGATGGAGCCGAGCATGCGCCCGCCGACCAGGAGGGGGATGACGGCGAACGACACGTTGCGGGCGGGCATGCCCACCAGCGCGGGGTACCGCTCGTCTCGCTCCTGCAGGGAACCGAGGAGGACCAGCCTGCGCTCGCGGAGGGCCTCGCTGGCAGGCAGGGGCGCGTCGAGGGCGAACGTCTGGTAGCGCTCGAGGGCGCTGAGGTGGAGGCCGACCTGGCGGATCACCTCGAGCTGGTCGCCGGCGTCGTTGAGGATGCACACCGCCCCGCTGGCCGCCTCCATGGCTTCGGTTCCCTGCTCGACGATGACCTCGGCCACGTCGGGCGTGGTACGGGCATCGGAGAGCCCCGCCGTCACCGCCTGGAGGCGGGCCACGCGGCCCGCCGCCCGCTCGGCCGCCAGCCTGGCGTCCTGCTCGGCCGCCAGCAGCCGGCTGCGCTCCTCCTCGGCGAGCTTTCGCTCGGTGATGTCGACCACGACGCCGCGGGTGCCGGCGATGACCCCGCTGTCGTCGTGGAACACGGCGCCCCTGCGGGCCAGCCAGCGGACCTGTCCGTCGGGGCGGACGACGCGGTGCTCGAGCTCGTAGGTGCCGTCCTCCGAAAGTGCCCGCTCCACCTCGCCGATCACCCGCTCGCGGTCGTCGGGGTGCACCAGCTGGACCCACTCGTCGAAGCCCCCGTCGACGTGCTCGTCCCCGAGGCCGTAGAGGGCCTGGAGGTTGCGGTCCCTGGTCACCCGCCCGGTGCGGATGTCCCAGACCCACGTGCCCATGTTCCCGGCGGCCAGGGCGAGGCGGAGGTCCTCCCGGCTGCGCAGCAGTTCCTGCGCCTCGGCCCGGCGTTCGGTGACGTCGGTGCAGGCGCCGGCGTACGCCGATGCCGCGGCCGGGTCGGCTATGGCGGGAACGGGCACCCCGCGGTCGAGCATCCACCGCCACGTCCCGTCGTGGTGGCGGAGGCGGAATTCCGCTTCGAACGAGCGGTGGGCGGTGGCCGCCTCGCGGTGGGCGGCCAGCAGTCGCTCCCGGTCGTCAGGGTGCACGGCCTGGAGCCATCCCTCGCCGGCCGTCTGCTCGAGCGTCATGCCCGTGAAGGCGAGCCACGGGGCGTTGAACCGCATGCCCTTGCCGCCATCGTCGGACATCCACAAGAGCACGGGTACCAGGTCTGCCAACCCGCCGCCCTCGGGGCGGCCGTGCGCCCCGTCGCTGCCTCCCGCCCCGCTCTCCGACCAGGCAACCACCTGCTGCCTCCTCGACCCCAGCAGATCGCCTCGTCCGGGCCGCCGGGCGGCCACCCCTCGGGCAGAGGCGCCGCCACGGCGCCCGACTGCGTGCTCCACCTTCTTTGTAGCAGTGCCGTGAGCGGGTCAGAACCCCCAAAGATGTGCGGGTTTCCGCCGCAGGGTCGCTGCTCAGGGCTCCAGGTCGGCCGCCGCCTCGGGCTCGAGGCCCTGAAGCGGCTCCACCGGCCGGCGTCCCCGCTCGACCCGCCACACGCTGAATGCCGCCGTCGAGGCCGCCAGCCAGGCAAGGCCCAGGGCGTAGCCGCCGATCACGTCGCTGATGTAGTGCACGCCCAGGGCCAGCCGGGAGAAGCCGATGGCCAGGACCAGCACCACGGCGCCGGCCACGGCCGGCCGCCGGGCCCTGGGCGCCAGGGCGGGTAGGAGCACGAGGAGGAGGGCGCCGTAGGCGATGGTCGACGACATGGCGTGGCCGGACGGAAAGCTCTGGCCGTGGGCGGTGGCGACGGGCGAATCGAGGGACGGGCGGTCGCGGTCGACGGCGATCTTGACGGCGGTGTCGATCAGGCCACCGGCGAGGGTGGTGGCGACCAGGAACACGGCCAGGCGGACCCGGCGGCGGCGCAACACGTAGACGACGGTGGCGACCACGATCACCGTCAGCCAGGCGGGGCTGCCCGCGAAGCTGATGGCCTTCAGGATCCGTACCGCCGCCGGCGATCCCCGCACCCAGTCGTGGAGGTCGTTGGCGGCGGCGGTGTCGACCCGCACGAGGGGCCCGCTGCGCACCACCTGGTCGAGCAGGATGCCGAACGGGACGGCCACCAGCACCAGTGCCACCGCCAGCAGGGTGACGCGCAGGCCGTAGCGGTCCTCCGGGTCCAGCCGGCGCAACACCGGCTCGGGTAGGGCGGCTCGCATCCTGTTCTCCGTGTACCGGAGGTCGCCCGACGCCAAACCTGGGCGGCAGCGCAGCCGGACGTCCGCCCCCTACGAGATGGAAGTCCTCCGGGCGGCCGGGACCGGCTGCCCCCGGGTCCGCAGGGACTGGTGCATGCGGAGGCCGAGGAAGGCGCAGTACATACCGGACAGGACGGTGAGGTTGATGGCGAAGTGGAACCACACCGGGTTCACCCAGATGGTGAGCGTGCCTTCGGGCGGCTTGCCCCCCGACTGGATGTATTCGATGAGGCGGACCGTGTGGTCGAATACGTGGTACGTCTGCACGACCAAAGCGGCGACCATGGCGTACCAGCCCCACCGGTAGTTGACCTTGAGCCAGGCGCGGGTGCGCTTGCCGGCGCCGATGATGACGGCGAACAGCCCGTAGAGAAGGAGGGCGTTGGCGCCGAAGTGCACATACTCGAAATCGACCCCGTTGATGAGCGTGTGCGCGGAGGTGTGGTGGAGGATGTTGAGTTGCACCGTCTCGATGGCGTGCTCGAGCTGGTGGAACGTCTGGTAGACGAGCAGGAGCAGGAAGAACCGGGCCGTCATGGTGCGCACGGGCGACAGCGGGACCACGGTGCTCGGCGCCCGGTCGCCCGGTCCCGGTGCCTCCTCGTGGGTGGTGGTGACGGCGGCGCTCACGCGCCCGCCCCCCGCTCTGCCATCCCTCCAGCCTGACATATCGGCGCTTGTTCCCGGGCATCGGCGTGCCCTTGCGTGCGACGGCCGCGGGTCCTGAGCCTTTTCGAGTAAGGCGAGCTATTCACTCGGGAACGGCGGGTTCGGTGGTCAGGGCGGCGACGCCGGTGGCGAAGGGGACGGCGGCTTCGAAACCGAGGACGTCGCGGGCCCGGCGGGCCGATGCGACGACGTGACGGACGTCGCCCAGGCGCCACCTGCCCGTGACGACGGGGTCGAGGCGGTGGCCGTCGGCGACGGCGCCGGCCAGGGCGGTGGCCAGGTCGCCCACGGTGTGGACGTGGCCGCTGGCCACGTTGAAGGCGCCCGGCACCGGCTCTGGCGCGGTGAGGGCGAGCATGTTGGCCCGGGCCACGTCGGTGACATGGATGAAGTCGCGCCGCTGACCCCCATCCTCGAAGACCTGGGGCGCCCGGCCGGCGGCCAGGGCGGAGCGGAAGATGCTGGCCACGCCGGCGTAAGGCGTGTCGGCGGGCATACGGGGGCCGTAGACGTTGTGGTAGCGGAGGGCGGTGACGGGCGCGCCCGTCTCGCGGCCCCAGGCCGCGCACAGGTGCTCCTGGTGGAGCTTGGTGGCGGCGTAGACGTTGCGGGGGTCGCTCGGCGCGTCCTCGTCGACTTCGCCCTGGGCCAGCGGTTCGGCGCACGTCGGGCAGCGGGGCTCGAACTGGCCGGCGTCGAGGTCGGCGGGGGTGCGGGGCGGCGCCCGCACGGGTCCGTGGGTGGCGCACAGGGAGAGGCCCTCCCCGTACACCACCATGCTGCTGGCGAGGACGAGGCGGCCCCGGAACCGCGCACGGTGGAAGGCGTGGAGCATCTCGGCGGTGCCGGTGTCGTTGTCGGCCACATAGTCGACGACGTCGCCCATGTCGACGCCGAGGCCCACCCGGGCGGCCTGGTGGCACACCGCGTCGACGCCGTCGAGGGGGCCGTCCCACGAGGCCCGGTGGCGGACGTCGGCCAAGCGGTACTCGGCCCCTGCGTTCGGATGGGGTGGCGTGGCCCGGTCGAGGACCAGGACCCCGTGGCCGGCGTCGACCAGCGCGTCCACCACGTGGGAGCCGACGAACCCCGACCCGCCGGTGACGAGGACCCTCACGCGCCGGCGCCGGCCGGCGCTCCCGCCGTAGGGAGGGGCAGGCGGACGGTGAAGCGGCAGCCGCCGTCCTCGTTGCCCACCTCGATGTCGCCCCGGTGGGCCTCGACGATGCCTCGGGCGATGGCGAGCCCGAGGCCGGCGCCGCCTGCGTGCTCGGGCGTGCGGGCGGTGTCGCCCCGAAAGGCGAGGTCGAAGACCCGGTCGAGGTCGCCCGGCGGTATGCCCCCGCAGGAGTCGTGCACCGACACCACGGCGTGGTCGCCCACCACGCCGGCATCGAGGCGCACCTCGCCTTCCGGCGGGGTGTGGCGGATGGCGTTGTCGAGCAGGTTGCGCAGCACCCGCAGCACGTCGGGCGTGGCCACCTCGAGATCCGGCGCCACGCCCTGCAGCGATCCGGCGAGGAGCACGCCCTTGGCCGACGCCACCGGCGATGCTCCGGCCAGCGCGTCGGAGACGAGATCGGAGAGCGACGCCATTTCGAGGTGCAGTTCGAGCGTCCCTGCCTGGATGCGGCTGAGTTCGAACAGGTCGTCCACCAGGCCGGCCAGGCGGTCGACCTCGAGTCGCATGGTGCGGTGGTAGCGGTCGACGGTGACGTCGTCGGTGACCACGCCGTCCTCCAGGGCCTCCACCATGGCCCGGATGCCGGCAAGGGGCGTGCGCAGGTCGTGCGACACCCACGCCACCAGCTCGCGGCGGGAGGCGTCGAGCGCCCGCTCCCGGGCCCGGGCCGCTTCCAGTCGGCCCGACATGTCGTCCAGCCGGCGACCCAGGGCGGCCAGCTCCTCGGGGGCGGCCGGGTCGCCGTCGGTTGTGGCGGGCGTGTCGCCGTCGCCGATGCGCTGTATGACGTCGCCCAGCGAGCGGCTGGCAGCGACGAGGCGCTCGCCCAGCACGAGGGCGGCGATGAGGCCGACGGTGCCGGCGGACACCAGGATCACCAGCAGGGCGCCGTAGTCGTGGGTCGAGAGGAACATGGCGTCGGCGGCGGCGGTGGCGCCCACGCCGACAGCCACCACCGAGGTGAGGGCCACCACCATGGCCTGGGCGCGGGTGGAACGCCGGCGCAGCGTGTGGAGCAGGCCGGTGCCGGCGAGGCCTGCGATGGTGGCGCCGCCGACGGCGAAGCCGACGAGCTGGGCGGTGTCGGAGGCGGGGGCGCCCACCAGGGCGGCGACGGCGGCCGCCAGCGCCAGGCCGGCGGCGGCCACGATGGATGCGGCGGGGACGGACCTCATGGCTCGAACCGGTAGCCCACGCCCCACACGGTGACGATGTGGGCGGGCGATGACGGGTCGGGCTCGACCTTCTCCCGCAGGCGGCGGACGTGGACGGTGACGGTGGCGGTGTCGCCGAAGGTCCAGCCCCAGACGCGCTCGAACAGCTCCTCCCGGCGGAACACCTGGCCGGGGTGGCGGACGAGGAAGGCCAGCAGGTCGAACTCGCGCACGGTGAGTGCGACCTCCCGGCCGCTCACCCGCACCACGCGGGCGGAGGTGTCGATCTCGATCTCGCCGCCGCACAGGATGGGGGCGACGGCGCCGCTGGCCGGCCCCGGCCCGAGGCCCTGGGCCCGGCGCAGCACGGCCTTTACCCGGGCCGTGAGCTCGCGGGGCGAGAACGGCTTCACCACGTAGTCGTCGGCGCCGAGCTCGAGGCCGGCGACCCGGTCCCCTTCGTCGCCCCGTGCGGTGAGCATCACGACCGGCATATGGGGGGTGCCGGAGGCCCGGAGGCGGCGGCACACCTCCAGCCCGTCGATGCCGGGCAGCATGAGGTCGAGCACCACCAGGTCGGGCGACGACGCAGCGGCGGTGATGAGCGCCGCCTCCCCGTCGCCCACGGTGTCGACCGCGAAACCCTCGCGCTCCAGGTAGCGGGTGAGCACCTCGGCCACGGTGACGTCGTCGTCGACCACGAGGATGCGGGCGGGGGCGGTGGTCACCACGGCGACCGCAGGAGGACCTGCAGGGTGACGGCGGTGGCCAGGTTGGCCGCCAGCCACGGACGGGCCCTGGCACCGAGGGTGCAGCAGGCGATGGCGACCCATGGCACGAACGGCAGCCAGATGCGTTCGACCTCGCCCTTGGAGAGGCCACTCACGTCCGCCAGCGCGACGGCGAGCAGGGCGGCACCGGCCAGGAGCCACACCCGCCGGTCACGGAGCCGGCCGAGGGCGGCGGCGGTGGCAGGGCCGACGACGACGGCGAAGACGGCCAGGTTGGCGAAGACGAAGTAGCCGTAGGGGCGGATGGTGGATGCGCCCCGTTCGTAGGCGGCGCGGGCGGCGGCCAGGCCGTCGAGCCACCAGAAGCCGCCGGCGGCGAAGGCGAGGGCGACGGCGGCCATCGCGACGACAGCGGTGGCGGCGACGTCGATGCGGCGCCGGTACAGGCATACGGCGGCGGGGACGGCGAGCAGCAGGGCCAGTCCGTAGCTGAGGAAGAGGGTGGCGCCGAGCAGGAGCCCGCCGGCCGCCGCCAATGCGGTGCCGCGACGCCCGTGGCGGCCGGTGGCGAGTGCGACCAGGGCGATACCCCACGCCGACACGCCGGCGAACAGGGCGTCGGACGACGTGGCCAGGAACACGGCGGCCGGGGTCAGGGCGACGAACGGGGCAGCCCGGCGGGCGGCGTCTTCCCCGGCCAGCTCCCGCAGTGCGATCAGCGCCGCCACACCCGCCGCCGCGCCGCCGAGGAGTACGAGCACCGTGGCCGGACCGGCGCCTCCGAGGCCCAGGCGGTCCAGGCCCCACAACAGCAGCACCATGCCCGGTGGGTGGCTCTTCACGTGGGTCGGGTAGGTGGGTACGGAGTCGACGAAGCCCTGCAGGAAGGTGCCGACCGATCGGACCCTCGGGAGCACGGCGAGGTACTCGTAGCGGGTCGCCAGCGGGGCAGAGATCGACCGGGCCCCGTCGGCCCACGCCAGTGCCACCGACCACGCCAGTGCGCCGGCGCCCGACACCACCAGCATCGTCCGCCACCGCAGCCGGCTGGTGAGGCGAGGGGCGACAGCGAGGGCAACAGCGGCAAGGGTGAGGGCGGGCAGGAGGCGCCACCCGACGACGGCCTCCCACGTCCCCACGAATGGCGCCGCGCCGATGTGGGCGCGCGGATTGTCCCGCACCCCGCCGCCGACGACGAAGGCCGCAATCACGAGTGCCGCCCACGCCGGCGGGCCGACCCACGCCATGGCCCGCCCGCCCGTGGTCGGGGCGTGGCCTGCGCCCTCGGGAGCCTGTGGCAGAGGGCGTCGCGGAGCCGCCATTCCCTCCGTGGGGCCGGGCGTCGTGCCGATCGGCGCGTTCTGGTCGGTCAATTGCTGCGACGACGGCTCCCCTTCGACGACCAGGTGTCTCGCGCCAGCGGCGATGTCGAGCGGCGAGGAAGGGGCGGGCACCTTCCGAGCGTACGGGCGGGGCTGGCTGCACGGCGGCTGCAAGCGGTGAGTTTCGCGAACCGTAAGCACGTTTCAGCGGCGCGCCGGGCGGGCGCGTCGTACCGTCGTTCCATGACCGATGTGGTACTTCCCGTCCTCGACGAAGCCGAGGCCCTGCCCTGGGTTCTCGGCCGCATGCCGGCCGGCTACGACCCGATCGTGGTCGACAACGGGTCGACGGACGGCTCGGCTGAACTTGCCCGACGGCTCGGCGCCCGGGTGGTGGACGAGCCTCGCCGTGGATTCGGTGCCGCCTGCTTCGCCGGCCTCGTCGCCGCCAGCGCCGACGTCGTGTGCTTCATGGACTGTGACGCCTCGCTCGACCCGGTCGAGCTTCCCCTCGTCGCCGATCCCGTGCAGGACGGGTCGGCCGACATGGTGCTGGGGGCCCGCTGCCCCGAGCCCGGCGCGTGGCCGCTCCATGCCCGCCTCGGCAACCGGGCGCTGGCCGCAGGCCTGCGGCGAAGAGCCGGCGTGCCCGTCACCGACCTCGGTCCCATGCGGGCGGCGTCACGGGAGGGACTGCTGGGCCTCGGCATCGAGGACCGCCGCTTCGGCTGGCCCCTCGAGATGGTGCTGCTGGCGGCCCGGGCGGGCTGGCGCATCACGGAGGTGCCCGTGGTGTACCGGGCCCGCTCCGGCCGCTCCAAGGTCACGGGAACGCTGCGTGGCACCGTGCGCACGACGCGGGACATGGCCGCCGTGACGAGGCGGTCACTGGTGCACCATCCCTTCGGGATGTCGCACCAATGACTTACCTATGGACCGTCCTCCCGGGCCGGTCATGAACCTCCTGGTCATGGCCAAGGCGCCGGTGCCGGGACGCAGCAAGACGAGGCTCTGCCCGCCGTGCACGCCGGCAGAGGCGGCCGCACTGGCCGAGGCGGCGCTCGCCGACACACTGGAGACGGTGGCGGCGACGGGCGCGCGTCCTGTTCTCGCCCTCGACGGGTCGCCCGGCCCGTGGCTCCCCGCTGGCTTCCGCGTGTTGCCGCAGAGGGGCGGCGGCCTCGACGAACGGCTGGCCAACGCCTGGGACGACGCGGGCGGCCCCGCCGTCCAGATCGGCATGGACACGCCGCAGGTGACCGTTGCCCTCCTGGAGTCGGCCGTCGCCGCGCTGGAGACGCCGGGCGCCGGTGCCGTTCTCGGGCTTGCCGTGGACGGTGGCTGGTGGGCCCTCGGGATGCACGTGGCGAACCGGCGGGCGCTTATCGGCGTGGCGATGAGCACGCCGTTCACCGGGGCGATCCAGCGCCGCCGCCTCCTGGCCCTCGGCCTGCGCGTGGGCACCCTGCCCGAGTTGCGCGACGTCGACCGCTTCGACGACGCGCTGGCGGCCGCCGCTGAGGCGCCGCGGTCGCGATTCGCACGGGCCGTGACCGGGTTGGGCATTGCCGGCGAGGCGGTGGCGTCGTGACCGGCCCGGGAGGACGGTCCATCAAGCAACTCACTGTGGGCCATCCCAAAGGGATGGTGCACCAGTGACGGTGACCGCCGACCCGGCGCCGACCGTCCTTCGGGCCAGCGACGGCACGGTGTTGACGCTGGCCCTCGACCGCTGGCAGCGCAGTCCCACAGCCGAGGAGGGCGAGGCGCTGGACCGGGCGCTGGCGCCGGTGCTCGACGTCGGGTGCGGTCCCGGCCGCCACACGCTGGAGCTGGCCTCCCGTGGCGTGATGGCCCTCGGTGTGGACGCCTCGCCTGCCGCCGTGCGCATGGCCCGCCGGATCGGTGCGCCGGTCCTCGAACGCTCGATCTTCGGCCGTGTTCCCGGCGCCGGCCGGTGGCGGACGGCCCTCCTGCTCGACGGCAACATCGGCATCGGCGGCGATGCCGTCGCCCTCCTGCGACGGGTGGCGGGGCTCCTCGGCCCGGCCGGTCGCGCCCTTGTGGAGGTCGAACCGCCCGGCGTGTCGAGCCGGGTCATCCGGGCCCGCGTGGAGCGGGGGCCCGAGCACGGGCCCTGGTTCCAGTGGGCCCTGGTGGGGGCGGACGGGGTGGACGCAGTCGGCCGCCTGGCCGGCTTCGCCCGCGCCGAGGTGTGGTCCGGCGAAGGACGCTGGTTCGCCCAACTGGACCGCCGATGAGCGGGTCGGCGGCGCCCCCGGGCGAAGGCACCGGCGGGGCCGACGAGGCCGCACCCGTCCCGAACGGGCCGGCGCCGGCGCCACCCGGCGGGCGCACCAGGCGGGCGATACCCCGCCCGCCCGTCACGTCTGAGACGTTCGACAGCCCGCTCCATGACCGGCGGGCGGCGGCGTGGTTGGGCCTGGCCCTCGGCGTCGCCTTCACCACCTGCTTCCTCACCGGGCTGCTCTCCCACTTCATCCAGTACCCGCCGGGCTGGTTCACCTGGCCCGCCCGGCCCGCAGGCCTGTACCGGATCACCCAGGGCCTGCATGTGGCCACGGGCATCGCCGCCGTACCCCTGCTGCTGGCCAAGCTGTGGGTGGTCTACCCGAGCTTCTGGTCGTGGCCTCCCGTGCGCTCGGTCACCCACGCCGTCGAGCGCATCAGCCTGGTCCCCCTGGTTGGCGGCTCGTTGTTCATGCTCTTCAGCGGCGTGGCCAACACCGCCCGCTGGTACCCGTGGCACTTCAACTTCCCCGCCTCCCACT
>JBKJNA010000184.1:0-26394 GCA_046596195.1 Acidimicrobiales bacterium
CGTTCGGTCATGTCGGGGGAACGGTCTACTCGCCGTCGCCCGGTCTTACGTGCGGGCGGGCACCGGGGTGTAGAGCGTGCTGCGCTGCGCGAGCGGGCGCCCGTGCCGCCGGTGCCGACCACGGCCAGGCCATGGACGAGGCCGGGTTCCGGGCGCTCGTCGAGCCCCTCGGGCGCCCACTGGCCCAGCGCAGCACGCTCTACGCCCCGGTGCCCGCCCGTACGTAAGACCGGGCGACGGCGAGTAGACCGTTCCCCCGACATGACCGAACGCCTCCCCCGCTACCGCACCGGCGACGCGGAACTCGACCGGCGTATCACCGACCTGCTCGACGCGGCCGGCGCCGGCGCCAATCGGGACCAGCTGTTCCAGATCCTCGTGACCGGCGTGGGCCTGGCGGGCGACGACGTGGAGCGACTCGACCTCAAGATCACCAACGCCGCCCTGCGGGAGCTGCGAGGGGCGTTCCGGGTCTTCGCCCCCTACCGCTCCGTGCGCAAGGTCACCATGTTCGGGTCGGCCCGCACCCTTCCCGACGACCCCCTCTACGCCCAGGCCAAGGAGACGGCCGCCCTGGTGGCGGCGGCCGGGTGGATGGTGGTGACGGGCGCCGGGCCCGGGATCATGGCCGCCGGCATGGAAGGCGCCGGCCGGGACCAGTCCATGGGCATCAACATCCGCCTCCCGTTCGAGCAGGGTGCCAACGAGTTCATCGCCGGCGACCCGAAGCTGGTGGAGATGAAGTACTTCTTCACCCGCAAGCTGATGCTGCTCAAGGAGTCGGACGGCTTCGTGGTGCTGCCCGGCGGCTATGGCACCCTCGATGAGGCACTGGAGCTGCTCACGCTCATGCAGACGGGCAAAGCCGATCCCGCCCCCGTCGTCCTCCTCGATGCCAAGGACGGGTCGTACTGGACGGCGTTCGAGCACTTCATGCGCACCGAGGTGCTGGCCAGGGGGCTGGTCTCGCCCGAGGACCGCGTCCTGTACCGGATCACCGACGACCCCCGGGAGGCCACGGCCGAGGTGCTGGGCTTCTACCGCAACTACCACTCCCGCCGCGTCGTGGGGCACCACCTGGTTATCCGGCTCGAAGCGGCGCCAACAGGCTCCGAGCTGGCCGAGCTGTCCGAGGAGTTCGCCGACATCCGCGTCGGCGGCGCCATCGAGGCCAGCGGCCCGCTGCCGGCTGAGATCGCCGACGACGACGCGGTGGACCTGGCGCGCATCGTGCTCGAGTTCGACCACATCAGCCTCGGGCGGCTCCGCTCCATGATCGACCGGTTGAACCGGCTCTCAAGCGCCCCCCCGGCCCGGTCGATGACCGCGGAGTGATGCTGCACCTGGTAGCAAACCGCAGGCCGTGCCAGCGGCGTGCGCTGCGACCGGCCCCGGCGGAGGCCTCTGGAATGGAAGGTAGACCCATCAGCGACGCACCGGAGCGACATCCCGACGGGATGGCGCTGTAGTGACCGGCGAGGCGATGCAGTCGGTCGCCTACAGGCTGTCGCCCGCCGGAGGCCGCTTCCGCTGGTCCCAGGGTCGGACCGAGGTGGCCAGCGCCGTGTGGCGCGACCACTGCTGGGACGTGCACCGCGGCAACGACGACGTGACCCTGCTCTCGCTGGTCGCAGGTTCGATGGACGGCCGCACGCGCATCGCCCTTGTCGACCACCAGAACCGCCGGGCTGCGACGTTCTCGCCGGCCGAGCCGATGTCCCGCTCGCACATCGGCATGGTGCGCGACAGCTGGGATGCACCGGTCATGCTCGTGCGGGCCGACGGCCCCACCGGCCTCCACATCATCAACCCGGTGGGCGAGCTCCTGGCCCTGTCCAGCCGGCGCCGGCCGCCCGAGGCCACCGGCTGCGATGTGCTGGTGACGGCCGAGGGCGCCACGCACGGCCCCCTGATGTTCGGCGTCGCCCTCGCCCTGGAGCTCCTCCGGGCCGGCGGCCTGCGCAGGGCGGCCTAGCCCTCACCCTCGCCCAGCACGGCGATCGCCTTCTCCACCGCCCGGCGGGCCCGGTGGAGGCGCCGCTCCTCTTTCACCGGCGCTTCGTCGTCGGCGTCGACAGCGGCCCGCAGCCGCTCCAGCGCAAGGTCGGCCAGGTCGTCGCTGACCGACCGGAGCCGCTCGCGCAGGTCGTCGATCTCGGGACCCATGGGTCGGAGTCTCGCGCCGCCCGGACCCGCCCGCTCCGGTCAGCCATTTCGTACCGGCGCGGCACCGGACGGCGGACCGGAGCACCGGTGGGCGCGGATAGTCTCGCCCGGTGGCGCCCGACCTGGCCCTGGCGGACTACGTGGCGGCCGAGCGTGGGCGCATCCTCGCCACCCTCTTCGAGTGGTTGCGGATCCCGTCGATCTCGGCCCACCCCGACCGAGCGGACGACGTGCGCCGGTCGGCCGAGTTCACCGCCGATCTCCTGCGCGAGGCGGGCTTCGAGCACGTGGAGCTACTGGAGACCGAGGGCGCTCCGTCGGTGTACGGCGACTGGCTGCACGCCGGGCCGGACTCCCCCACCGTCGTCGTCTACGGGCACCACGACGTCCAGCCCGCCGACCCGCTCGACCAGTGGCGGTCGCCGCCGTTCGAGCCGGTGGTCGTCGACGGAGAGTGCCGGGCGCGGGGTGCGGTGGACGACAAGGGCCAGGTGCTCTACGAGATCGAGGCGGCCCGGGGGCTACTGCGCAGGGACGGCCGCCTCCCCGTCAACCTGAAATTCCTGGTGGAGGGCGAGGAGGAGGTCGGCAGTCCCCACTTCGAGGCGCTGCTGCACGCCGAGCGCGACCGATTGCGGTGCGACGCCGTGGTGGTGTCCGACACGACCATGTGGGCACCCGACGTGCCGTCGGTCTGCATGGGGATGCGGGGCCTGGTGGCCTTCGACGTCACGGTACGCACCGGCTCCATCGACCTGCACTCCGGGGTGTTCGGCGGCTCCGTGCCCAACCCGGCCCATCTCATCGCCCGGTTGGTCGCCGCCCTGCACGACGACGCCGGCCGGGTGGCCGTCCCTGGCTTCTACGACGACGTCCGCCCCCTCACCGAAGCCGAGCAGTCCTCGCTCGCTCTCCTGCCCTTCAGCACGGACGACTGGAAGGCCAAGGCGGGCGTGCGCCGCCTCGAGGGCGAGGAGGGCCGGTCCACCCTCGAGCGCACCTGGACCCGGCCGACGTGCGACGTGGTGGGCATCACCACCGGCTATGGCGGCGCCGGTATCAAGACCATCGTCCCGGCGTCGGGGAACTTCAAGGTCACCTTCCGCCTGGTGGCCGACCAGGACCCCGCCGCGGTGGGCGCCGCCTTCACCGGCTGGCTGCGGGCCCGGGTGCCCGAGGGTGTCGACGTCGAGATCGTGCCCGAGGGCGCCGTCGCGCCGGCGCTCACGCCCGCCGACCATCCGGCCGTGGGCGCCCTGTGCCGGGCCATCGAGCGGGTGTGGGGCACCGCCCCGCTGTTCACGCGCGAGGGTGGCAGCGGCCCCGAGGAGGCGCTCGGCCGGGTGCTGGCGGCGCCGGTGCTCTACCTCGGGATCGGCCTGCCCGACGACCGGTTCCACGCCCCCAACGAGCGCATGGTGATGGACCAGTTCTGGAAAGGCCTGCTGGCCGCCGGCGAGCTCTGGCACGAGATCGGCGCCCTCACCCTGTGATCGACCAGCCTGTGATCGACGCCGGCAGCACGCCCCACGAGTGGCTCAGCTTCGAGGACGACGAGGAGGAGCGGACCTGGGTCTTCGACGTGACGTTCCTGCTGAGCCCGTGGACCTGCATCTTCGGCCGAGGGTGCGAGGGCGTGCTCACCGGGCCGGCGCCCGAGCTGGTGCAGGGATGCTGCTCTTACGGGGCCCACTTCACCGACGACGACGACGTGGCCCGCGTCTCCGCCGCCGCCGCCACCCTCACCTCCGGCCAGTGGCAGTTCCGGGCCGAGGGCCGCCGCCGGGGCATCTCCAAGACTGACCCGGCCGGCGACACCGTGACCCGCATGGTGCAGGGTGCGTGCATCTTCCTCAACCGCGTCGGATTCCCCGGCGGCGCCGGCTGCGCCCTGCACCTGGGTGCGGTCCAGCAGGGCGAGCGGCCCCTCGACCTCAAGCCCAACGTGTGCTGGCAGCTGCCGCTGCGCCGGGAGGACGCGACGGAGGACGACGGCCACGTCACCTCCACCATCCGCCAGTGGGACCGCCGCCACTGGGGCGCCGGCGGCCACGAGTTCCACTGGTGGTGCACCGAGTCGCCGGAGGCGTTCGTCGGTCACCGGCCCGTGTACCAGGAGATGCGCGACGAGATCATCGAGCTGGTGGGCGAGGCGCCGTACCAGCGCCTGGTCGGGTATCTCGCCCAGCGCGTGACGGGCCCATGGGTACCGCTCCCCCACCCGGCGGTGCGGGCCCGCTGACCACCGACCCGGCCGGTTTCGAGTAAATAGCTCGCCAAAATGGCGAGCTATTTACTCGGGAGTGCGGAAATTCGGCGCCGGGTCAGCGCAGGCGCATCGGGCGCAGGTTGTCCCACAACGGCGCAGCGGTGGTCTGCCAGTCGTAGATGCTGCCACCGATGCCGTGCACGGCGGTGACGGCCCGCTTGAAGCCTTCGATGTCGGCCGCCGAGGTGCGGTTCCCGATGCCGCCGATGGGATGGACCGGGGCGTTGGGCAGGCCCAGGTTGTTGCGCAACCGGTCGACGTTCTCCTTGGTATACCGGTAGGCATCGCGGTAGCCGGAGGCGGCGGTGCGGTTGGTCCAGTACCCCATCGTCATCCACACGTCGTAGAACGGGGCGATCTCGCGGTAGGGGAAGTTCGGCCAGAACTTCTGGTTGACGACCTCCATCACCACCGGCGGGAGCACGATGCCGCCGATGGTGCGCCCGGGCAGCTCCCGCCGCAGTGCGCCGCTCAAGTCGATGAGGCGGCGGTTGCGCTCGGCGATGTCGGCGATGTTGCGGGCCTCGATGTCGATGGCGATGCCGTCGACGTTGCGCAGGCCTGCGACCGCCTTGATACGGCGAAGGTCGGCCCCGGTGTCGACCAGGGTGGGCAGATACCACACCACCACCCGGATGCCCTTGCCGTGGGCGGTGTCGATGATGGACTGCAACAGCTCGGGCTCGAGCACGTCGGTCGGGGCGTCGTGCTTGCCCGCCTGGATGTACAGCGTCTGCACGCCTGCCGCGACCATGGCGCCGACATGGGCCGGCCCGACCGTGGGCTTGCCCTTGGAGAACAGGATGCTCCAGTCGTAGGCGTCGACCCAGGTGCCGAGACCCAGGTAGGGAGCCATGCCGCCGGCGGACGCCGCCGACGTGGGCACCGGCGCGGCGGGAGGGCTCGGCGGCGGGGACAGCAGCGGGATGGTGATGGGCGGCAGCAGGGTGGCCGCCGTGGTGGCGGACGTGGCCGCCCTCTCCGTGACGCCCCGGACGACAGCCCCGGCGGCGGTGGAGGACGGCGCAGCGGGGGTCGTGGTGGCGTCGCTCGTCGGGGGTGCGGTGGCCTCGGTGGTGGAAGGGACGGGCGCGGTGGTGCTGTCGGGCACAGATTCGGCAACGATCGACGCCTGTCCGATCTCCGCCGCCCTGTCCACCGCAGTCACCACTGGCGCGTCGTGGGCGGTCACCGCCAGCACGGACGTGACGAAGAGGAGGGCGACCGACGCGCAGAGGCGCCGGGGCCCTCGACCCCCCGGCGTTGCCCGGACGGGAGTCTCGGAAACCCTCAGTGTTCGTCCGCCACGTCGATGCTGCCCTCGTCCTCGGTCGCCAGACACCATGCCGCATGCTCGTCGTCGGGTTCGGCGCCGCACTCGGCACAGGGCTCAGGTGTGGACTCGGTGGTACGCAGCTTGAACGCGCGAGCTTCCTCGAACCGCCGGTGGCGTCCCTTCTTCACGTGCAACCCCCCCCACCTTCACAAGCCCGATGTCCACAAGCGTTGGGGGGCACATGGTAGCAAGCAGGCGGCCATGCGCTGGACCGGCCCGGTAGGGTTTCGTCATGGCCGACGAGTTCGACGTCCAGGCAATGATCGGGCGGTTCCGCGAACGGGCCAAGGCGGTCCGGAGCCGTGGCATGCCTCCCGTCGAGGGGCCCGACCGCCGCCGGTTCATCGAGCAGGCCAAGACCGACTACCTCGACTACGCCATGCTGGCGGATGCGGAGGGTGCGATCGAAGACGGCATCCTCACGCTGCGTGTCGACCTCCGCCCCAAGGAGGACTGACACCCTCCCCCACAAAGGCGGGCGCGAGAACCGCCGCTGGATTACCCTTCGCCCCTATGGTGCATCTCCGGCTGTGGCCACGTGCGGCGACAGTTCGCAGCTCCTGCGGCGTCCGAGCGACGGCCTAGGCCGACCATGGCCACCACCGAGCTGCGCTGCGAGAAGCACAACACCCCGACCCAGCTCACCTGTGCGCAGTGCGGAAAGCCGTCGTGCACGAAGTGCCTGGTGTGGACCGAGGTCGGCCAGAAGTGCCGTACCTGTGTCCCCGGCAAGGGCGGTGGCGACCGCAACTCGATCCTGGTGCCCGCCCTCGTCGTCGGCGTGCTGTTGGTGCTGCTCGGGGTCTCCCTCAAGCTCTTCACCAGCGACTCCGGCTCCGACGCCCTCCCGGCGAAGGGCAACCGCGGGCCCACCCAGCCCGGCATCGGCCAGCCCGCCCGCGACGGCGCCCTCACCTTCGTGGTGACGAGGTTCGACTGCGGTGCCGAGGAGGTCAGTGCGGGCGACAGGAAGAAGACCGCCCTGGGCCGCTACTGCCTCCTCGAGTTCAAGGCCACGAACTCGGGCACCCAGCCGGCGACGTTCGTCGGCCCCCTTCAGCAGCTGCTCGACACCCAGCGCCGCCGCTTCGCGCCGGATTCGGCCGCCACCGCGCTGTACAACGAGGGCAAGGGCAACGGCACCCCCCTCACGACCTTCCTGCAGATGAATCCTGGCGCCGAGGTGCTGACCGGCCTCGTCTACGACATCCCCGACGGCGTCATCCCCCAGCTGGCCGAGCTGCACGCCGGCAGCGGGTTGGGCATCACCGTCCGCCTCACCGAGTCCGCCGGCCTCAGCGGCTGAGCAGCCCGGTCAGTCCCCGGGGCCGGGCGTCGGGGGCGAGCCCGCTGACCGGCGCACGCGGTTCTCGAGCACGAGGTGGCCGCCCTCGAAGGCGAGGGCCGCCTCGCCTTCCACCAGCCGCCGCACCGGCTCTCCCACCAACTGCTTGCGCCAACCCTCGCTGAGGCGTGCCCCGTCGTCGTCGCGGAGGAAGCCCTGCACGTCGGACCGGGTGGCGAGCAGCGCCGGGTCCACCTCCAGGTCCGAGGCCAGCTGCGCCACCCAGGCGGACACCAGCGCCACCGCCGGCCGCAGGGAGCGGTCCAGCTCGTCGGCCGGCGGCCGGCGCACCGAGTCCGCCGGCAGGGCCCGACCCCGCTCCACCGCGGCCAGGATCTCGTCCAGCACGGGACCCTTGAGGTGCCTGCCCTCGAGGCCGCGCACGTTGGCCAGGTCGGCCGCCGACGTCGGGGGGCGCTGGGCGATGGCGGCCATGGCGAGGTCGGGGAGCACGAAGCGGGGCGGAAGGTCGAGGGCCATGGCCCGGCGCTCGCGCCATGCCGCCACCTCCTGGGCCACGCCGATGGAGCGGCCCCGCAGCGAGCGCGAGTCGCGCTGGCGCCACCACGCGGTGTCAGGGTCGGTGGGGCCCCGCTGCTGGGTCCGGGCCAGCTCGCACTCCTGCTCGGCCCAGGCCAGGCGCCCACGGGCGGCGAGCTGCTCGGTGATACTGGCATGCAGCGCGAGCAGGTGCTCCACGTCAGCCGCTGCGTAGGCCCGCTGGTCGGGGCCGAGGGGCCGGCGGGTCCAGTCGGCCAGGCGGTCGCCCTTCTTCAGGCGGACGCCGAGGAGGCGCTCCACCAGCGACTGGAGCGAGGGTGACGACATTCCGAGGAACCCCGCCGCCTGCTGCGTGTCGAACAATCGGCTCGGGATGGTGCCGCACGAGGCCCGCAGGACCTCGAGGTCCTGATCGGCGGCGTGCAGCACGGCCAGGCCCGGACCGTCGAGGACGGCCGACAGGGGCGTGAGGTCGAGGGCCAGCGGGTCGACCAGGGCCAGTCCGCCGTCCCAGGCGATCTGCACGAGATCGAGGTGGGGGTAGTAGGTGCGCTCGCGGTGGAACTCGGTGTCCACTGCGTAGGCCTCAGCCTGGAGCAGCTCCTCGATCAGCTTCTCCAAGGCCGGGGCCTCGTCGACCCAGCGCGGCTCGGAGATCATCTGGCGCACGGTAGGGCCTGCGCCCGTCATCCGCCGTAGATCATGCGTGTGTCCTCCATACGGAGGGGCGCCGTGTCCTCCGGCTTCTGGAAGCCGGCGTCGACGACCTCGCCGATGAACAGGGTGTGGCTGCCCGTCGGCACCTGCTGGCGCACCTCGCAATCGGCGTAGGCGAGGGCCATGTCGAGGATCGGGGCGCCCGTGGCACCGTCGTGGAACCCGAAGCCGTTGAGCGTCCCGGCTGCCGTGTCGACCTCCACCGGCTTGGTGAACTTGCGGACGACGGCCCGGTCCTCCCGGTCGACGATGTTGAGGCTGAACACGCCGCCCTCGGCGATCAGCTCGCGGGTGAGGGCCCCGTTCTCGACGGCCACGCCGAGCAGCTTCGGGTCGAACGAGAGTTGCGTCACCCAGTTCAGCGTCATGGCGTTGCGGCGGTCACCGGCCCGGCTCCCCACCACGTACAGCCCGTAGGGCATGGTCCACAGGACCCGGCGCCGCAGCTTGTCGTACGTATCGGGGTCGGCGCCCGGAGGGAAGGGCCCGACCGGCCCGGTGGAGAGCGGCATAACGGAACGCTACGCCGGTGGGGTACGCCGGCGCCGTGCCAACGCCGGAACTGCAGCGTCTGGTTGCAGCAGCCCGCCGGGCGAACGGCTACGACATCGGGGCGAACCCCTGGCGCATGGTGTTCTCGGTGACGACGCGTGGATCGAGGAACTGGAGCAGGTAGTCGGGCCCGCCCGCCTTGGAGCCCACGCCCGACAGGCCATACCCGCCGAACGGCTGGTGGCCCACCACCGCCCCGGTGATGCCCCGGTTCACGTAGACGTTGCCCGCCCGCAGCTCCTCGCCGGCGCGCCGCACGTGCGCCGGCGAGCGGGAGAAGACGCCCGCCGTGAGCGCGAAGTCGGTGTCGTTGGCGATGGCGATGGCGGCGTCGAAGTCCTTGGCCCGGAACACCGTGAGCACCGGCCCGAAGATCTCGTCCCTGGCCAGTGCTGACGAGGTGTCGGCTACCGACACGATGGCGGGACCGACGAAGTACCCGGTCGCGGGCACGTCGGTGCGAGCCAGGAGCACGTCGCCGTGGTCGGGGGCCTGTTCGACGACGGTGAGCACCCGCCTCCACGCCTCGGCGTCGATCAGCGGGCCCACCTTCACCGCCATCTCGCGGGGGTGGCCGGCGGGCAACCCGATCGTGTGGCGCACCAGACGGTCGACCAGCTCGTCGAACACGGCGTCC
Organism: Acidimicrobiales bacterium; assembly: GCA_046596195.1. Classification (GTDB taxonomy): domain Bacteria; phylum Actinomycetota; class Acidimicrobiia; order Acidimicrobiales; genus JAHFUS01. The sequence goes on from JBKJNA010000184.1 coordinate 9,524, forward strand.
ACCACGATGAGCCGGGATGCGGCCGAGCACTTCTGGCCGGCGTACCCGAAGGCGGAGGCGGCGATGGCGGGGACGGCCTGGTCGAGGTCGGCGTCGGCGTCGACCACCACAGCGTTCTTGCCGCCGAGCTCGGCGATCACCCGCTTCACGTGACGCTGCCCAGGGACGACGGCAGCGGCCGCCGCGTTGATCCGCAGCCCGACGTCCTTCGAGCCGGTGAAGGCGATGAAGGCGACGTCCGGGTGCTCGACCAGGTAGGCGCCGACCTCCTCGCCGATGCCGGGAAGGAAGGCGAGCACGCCCGGCGGCAGCCCGCCCGCCTCCAGCGCCTCGACCAACCGGGAGGCGATGGCCGGCGTCTGCTCGGCGGGCTTGAGAATGACCGCGTTCCCGGCCACCAGCGCCGCCGTCACCATGCCGGTGGGGATGGCGAGGGGGAAGTTCCACGGTGCGATGACGACGCCGATCCCCTTCCCCTGGTACCGCATCGTGTTCGACTCGCCCGGCGGCGACTCGACGGCACCCCCGCCGTCGAGGCGGAGCATCTGGCGCCCGTAGTACTCGCAGAAGTCGATGGCCTCGCACACGTCGCCGTCCGCCTCGGCCCAGGGCTTGCCCGCTTCGAACACCTCGAGGGCGCACAGCTCCGGGCGCCGGGCCCGCAGCCACTCGGCCGCCTTGAACAGCACAGCGGACCGGTCCCGGGCCGGGGTGCGCCGCCAGCCCTCCCAGGCCGCCAAGGCGGCGGCAATGGCTGCGTCGGCTTCCGGCGGGCCACACGAAGCCGAGACGGCCACGACCGTCTCCGGGTCGCCCGGGTCGACCGAGGCGATGGTGCGCCCGGTACGCACCCGCCTGCCTGCGATGACGGCCGGCACCGAAGCGCCGAACGCCGGCGGCGCGGCAGCCACCGCAGCCGCCATCTCCTCCCGCACCGACGGGCGGCGCCACTCGGCCGGCGGCTCGTGGGCGTAGGGACCGGGGCGGGCGGGGTCGGTGGCCGGGCGGCGGGCGGGCGGCTCGGGGTCGGGCAGGCGCGACACTCGGGGCGGGGCGATGAGCTCGTCGAGGTCCTTTCCCTCGGCGAAGCGATGGCGAACGAAGCTCTCGTTGGAGGTGTTCTCCAGGAGGCGGCGCACGAGATAGGCCATCCCCGGCACCAGCTCCCCTACCGGCCCGTAGACCCGCAGGCGCAGGCCGAGGCGGCGAATGGCGGCCTGGATGGGCTCGGCCATCCCGTAGAGCATCTGCAGCTCGTAGCCCGTGTCGGGGATGCCCTGGGCCTGGGCGTAGCTGACGGCGTAGGCGAGGGAGCGCAGGTTGTGGGACGCAAAGGCGGCCCGCACCGTGCCGTGGTGGTCATGCAGGAGACGTACGCACCGCTCGTAGCTGGCGTCGGTCTCGTCCTTGTGGGCGAACACGGGCGCCGGCCAGCCCTCGGCCTGGGCGACGATCGATTCCGAGTCCCAGTACGCCCCCTTCACCAGCCGCACCCCGATGGGGCTGGTCCGCTTCGACGTCGCCGCCCAGGCGATCAGGTCGGCCACGTCCGCCCTCGACTCCTTGAGGTAGGCCTGTACGACGACACCAGCCTCGAGCGACGCCAGCTCCGGGAGGTCGAGCAGGTCCCGGAAAAGCGCGAGGGTCAGGTCCTTGACGTCGTAGTGCTCCATGTCGAACCACACGAAGGCGCCCGCTTCGGCGGCGAGGGTGAGGATGGGTAGGAGCCGGGCCCGGGCCTGGGCCAGGCCCTCGGCCCGGGTGAGCGGCGAATAGAGCGACGCCAGGGCGGTGGGCTTGATACTGATGTTCGTCCTGGGCAACGACCCCAGGTCGTCGCGCTCGAGGTGGTCGTCCGGCGCCCAGGCGGACGTGCCGTGGAGCAGGGTGTGCAGCAGCTCGTCGACCCGCGCCGCGTAGCGGTCGGCGTCGGCCTCGGTGACGGTCTTCTCGCCCAGCAGGTCGACGGTGAAGGCGCTCCCCTCCCGCCACAGGCGGTGCAGCCCGGGCATGGCCATGGCTGGTGTGGGTCCGACGATGAACTGCTCGGCCATGCGCTCGATGTTCCGGCGGGCCACACCGGCCGATACCCGGGACCCGAGGGGTAGACGCTCGGCCAGGTCGATGCCCAGCTCCATCACCTTGGGCGCGCCGGCGCCATCGAAGTACTCGTCGATGTGGCGCAGGACGTCGGCGTCGTCGCCGGTGGCGGGGAAGACGTCGACGAAGCGAAAGAGCTGGGTCTTGAACGACGGGTGCGACATGGCCCATCCGAGCATCCGCTCGCTGACCCACGACATGTTGAACACACGCGCCCGCTCGCCGGCGCCGAGCTCGGCGATGCGGCGGGCCAGGGCCCCGACGTCGCTGTCGGGAGGCGAGGCCATGGACCGAGGATAGGCCCGCCCCTACGCCTGCCGGGCGAAGGTGGACGTCAGGTCAGAGGCCCGCCTTGGCCTTCACGGAGAACAGCTCGGCGTCACCGACGGCGCCGACGGAATTGAGGCCGCCGGCCACCAGTACCTGCCCGTCGGCGAGGACGGTGGCCGAGTGGCCGGTGCGGGGGGTACCCAGGTCGGCCGCCCGCATCCACTTGCCGGTCACCGGGTCGTAAAGGTCGGCGGTGGGCACGGTGGACGACAGGATCGACCCACTGGAGCCCACCTGCCCGCCGGCTATCAGCACCTGGCCGTCCGGGAGGAGGGCGGCAGTGTGGATCGTGCGGGGACTGGTGAGTGGTGCCGTCAGCTCCCACGCCGCCGCTGCGGGATCGTACAACTCGGCTGCGTCGAGCTCGCCGGAGGGACTGAAGCCGCCCACCACGAGCACCGTGCCGGTCTTCAGCAGGGTGGCCGTGTGGTTGCTCCGGGCCTTCTTCAGCGCTCCGGTAGCCGACCACGTACCCGCTGCCGGGTCGTACAGCTCGGCGGTGGCGACTTCCCCCTTGCCGTTGGGCGGGGCCGATGCCAGACCGTTGGTGACCGTGGTGGAGGTGGCCTCGGCGGCGGTGCGGCGGAAGACGCCGACCTCGTTACCGGCGGCCACCAGGACCTTGCCGTCGGGCAGCACGGTGGCGGTGTGGAGGCCGCGACCGCCGGCCATCGGGGGCGTGGGCGTCCACGAGTTGGCGGCCGGGTCGTACACCTCGGCCGACGCCAGGCCCGGCGCGTCTACCAGTGCGAAGCCGCCTGCCACGAGCACCTTGCCGTTGGGGAGGAGGCTGGACGAATGGTTGAAGCGGGCCCCGTTCATGCTGGCGGCCGGCGACCATGATCCGGCAGCCGGATCGAAGATCTCGGCCGTATTGAGACCGCCCGAGGTGATCAGACCGCCGGTGACCAGCACTTTGCCGTTGGGAAGCACGGTGGCCACGTGACCGGTACGGCTGGCTCCCATGTCGCCGGTGGGCTTCCACTTGCCCGTGGCCGGATCGAAGATCTCGGCGGACCTCATGGCCGCGTAGACGTCAGTGGTCTGGCCGCCGGCGACCAGCACCCTCCCGTCAGGCAACGTGCTCTGCGTCTGGCCGCCGCGGGCCGTGCCGAGCGCGCCCGTTGCCTTCCACTGGCCGACCTTGGAGCCGGCGTCGACCTCCGGCTTCGGCGCCGGGTCACTGCCGCAACCGACTGCGACCAGCCCGACCAGCAGCATCGGTGCCAGGCACCGACGGCGGAGGGCCTGCATGCTCATGACGGCAGACCGCGCCAGTCCGGGTCCAGCTGGCGCAGGAACTGGCGGCAGCGCTCCTCCTCCTCGACCTCGCCGATGGCGGCCGCGGCCTGACGCAGGCCCTCGACGGCGCGGAGGAAGCCTTGGTTGGGCTCGTGCTCCCAGCGCACGTAGCCCGAACCCCGCCACCCCGCCTGGCGGAGGGCGTCGAGGCCGCGGTGGTAGCCCACACGGAAGCAGGCGTATGCCTCCACGTCGTCGCGCGCCAGCTCGCCGAGGCGGGCCCAGGCGTCGAGGTAGCGGGGAAAGGTGGCGACCACCCCGCTCACAGCGTCACGACGGCGCTCGGGCGGTTCGGCGACCGCCGCCTGCAGTCGGGAAGCGGCTTCCGGCGGCGGCGCCGGGAGCGTCGTCTCGGGGAGTCCGGCACTGAGATGGACGGGGGCGTCGGGCATCGCGGAATCGTAGGCTTCACCCCCTCATGCCCGCTGGTTGTGCCTTCTGCGCCATACGTGACGGCGCCGCGCCGGCCGCCATGGTGCTCGACGGGCCCGAGGCGTTCGCATTCCTCGACGTCCGGCCGTTGTTCCCTGGCCACGTCCTCGTCGTGCCGCGCCTGCACCACGCGACCCTTCTCGACCTGCCCGAGGCGGACGTGGGCCCGCTCTTCATCGCCGTGCGCCGGGTGGCCGCGGCGGTGACCGCGGCGGTGGGGGCCGAGGGAACCTTCGTGGCGGCCAACAACGTGGTGAGCCAGAGCGTCCCCCACCTCCACCTCCACGTGGTGCCGAGGACCAAGGGCGACGGCCTGCGCGGCTTCTTCTGGCCCCGCAGCCGCTATGCGACCGACGCCGACATGGCGGAGGTGGCAGCCGGGATCCGGGCCTGCCTGGGTGCTTGAGGCAGACAATCGGGTGCCGACGGACCAGATGCGGCATGCGAGCACCCGCAGGTGACACGATGGTGCCGTGAGAAAGCTTCTGGTGGGCGCTGTCGCCGTGGTCGTGATCGGTGGAGGGATCGGCGCGTTTGTCCTCCTCGGCGGGGATGACGACGACGGGCAGGCGGGCGACACCACGACAGCAACAACGACGACGACGGCGACCCTTTTCGACGACACGACGACGACGTCGTCTTCGGCCGTGTCGGACACCAGCACCTCGACAGCGGCGGTGACGACGAGCACCACCAAGGCGTCCATCACGACCACGACGCGGGTGACGACCACCACCGCGCTGGTCGCCGCCTGCGGCTCGGGCAAGGCGACTGTGTCGTTCTCGGCCAAGGACCTCACCACCGACGCCCTCAGCTCCACCTTCGTCCCCCAGGTCACGGTGGACAACCAGGTCAACAACCCGATCGAGGTCGACGAGGTGTCCATCGAGGTCACCTATCCGAACAACGAGGTGCGCACGGTGCGCTTCACCACCGCCGGCATCGTGATCGGCGCCGGCACCAGCGCCAGCTTCACGTCCGACAAGCTCACCACCGCCCAGCGGTACTCGGCCGTTCGCTTCACCCGGTTCGCCTACTTCACCGAGGGCAAGAAGGCGACCTGCCTGGTCGCCGCCACCTAGTCCCAGGCGCGCCGACCGCGGTCACTGGTGCACCATCCCTTCGGGATGGCGAACAGTGAGTTGTTGGATGAACCGGCCTCCCGGGCCGGTCAGGCCTCGACCTTGAGCAGGTGGTGGTCCCGCCGCCCCCGGCGCAGGACCACGTAGCGATCGTGCAGGAGGTCGGCGGTGGTGAGCCGGCGGTCGAGGCCTTCGGCCCGGCGATTGTTCACGTAGGCGCCACCCTGCTCCACGGCGGTGCGCGCGGCCGACCGCGACGGCGTGAGGCCGCAGTCCGCCAGCGCCTGCACCAGAGGGAGGCCGTCGCCGTCGAGCGCTGAGCGGGGCACGACCGTGGCCGGCGCCTCGGCGAACACCGACAGCAGGGTGGCCTCGTCGAGGCCGGCGATCTCCTCGCCGAACAGCGCCCTGCCCGCGCCTTCGGCCGCGTGGGCCTCCGCCTCGCCGTGCACGAGGGCGACGACGGCGCGCGCCAGGGCCCGTTGCGACTCGCGGCGCTCGGGCACCGCCGCAGTGGACGCGTCGAGCTCCTCGATGCGATCCCGGGGGAGGAGGGTGAGCGCCCGCAGGTACGCGCCGGCCCGGTCGTCGGGACTGTTCAGGAGGTACTGGAACAGCTGGTACGGGCTGGTGCGGGCTGCGTCGAGCCAGATCGTGCCGGCCTCCGTCTTTCCCAACTTGCGGCCATGCTCGTCGGTGAGGAGGGGTGTGGTGAGCCCGTGGACCTCGGCTCCCCGCGTCCGCCGAACCAGGTCGACCCCGGACACGATGTTGCCCCACTGGTCGCTGCCGCCGAGCTGCAGGCGGCACCCGTGGAGGTCGAACAGGCGGAGGAAGTCGTAGGCCTGGAGAAGCATGTAGCTGAACTCGGTGTAGGAAATGCCCTGCTCGCGCTCCTCCAGCCGGGCCCGCACGGAGTCCCGGGCGATCATGGCGTTGACGGTGAAGTGCTTGCCGACGTCGCGGAGAAAGTCGAGCAGGGCCACCTCACTCAGCCATGCGGCGTTGTCGACGAGGACGGCGCCGGCCTCGAAGTCGATGAAGCGCTCGAGCTGGGCCCGGAGCCCTGCCACGTTGGCGTCGAGCTGCTCGGCCGGCAGGAGGTTGCGCTCCTCCGTCTTGCCGCTCGGGTCGCCGATCATCCCGGTGCCGCCGCCGGCCAGGGCGATAGGACGGTGGCCGGCCTGCTGCAGGCGGACCAGGTTGAGCACGCCGACCAGGTTGCCGATTTGCAGGCTGGACGCCGAGGGGTCGAAGCCGGCGTAGGCACACACGGGCGGGCCGTCGAGCAGGGCGGGCACGCCCGGGTCGGTGACCTGGTGGATCAGCCCACGGAAGGTGAGGTCCTCGGACAGCGTCGCCATGGTGGTGGGCAGCCTGCCACGCACCGTGCACCGCGCCCACCATTTTCGCTTGTCCGCCGGTCGGGTCGGGCCGGGGCCAGGCCGGGCAGATGAGATTGCCGCTCCAGCCCCTCCGGTGGATGGCCGACACAGGGCGTAGGCCCGGCGTCTCCAGCGTCGGTCCGCAATGCAACGGGAAGCGTTGATCCGAGCGGTCCTCACCGACTCCAGCCATGGAGCACGGAGAAAACGCGGTCGCCTAGACCGCTCGGGGAGTGAGTGGCGAGACCGGCCCGCCCAGCACAGCCGTCATCCAGGCGGCGTACCGGACGGGAGAGCAGCGTGCACAGCAGCATCCGTACCGTCAGCCGCACCACGACCTTCATAACGGGAGTCGCCCTTGGCCTGTCCATCCTGAGCGGTTCCGCCTCGGCGGCGCCCGCCTCCCTCGCCCACCCCTCCGGGGACACCGGGGCTTTCACCGCCGACGGAAGCGATTTCGCCGGCGAGCCCGCCGACGCCACGGCTAGCACCGTGGCGACGACGGTCGAAGCCGCCCCACCGGCCGGCGAGGCCACTTCCACCGTTGCCGTCGACGTCACGGACTCGACGACGCCACCCGCTGTCGTCGTCGACGACCCGGTGGCGCCGCACGCCGTCGTCTCCGGCGACTCGGTCGTGGCCATCGTCCCCGAGTCCTCTCAGGTGCGCCCCCTCACCGTCCGAGGAATACCGGCATCGCCGTTCGTTGCCCTCGCGCCGGGGAACTGGGGCATGTCGGCGCGGGTCGTCGGTGTGCGCAGGGCGCTGCGCGTCACGACGTTCGACAACAAATCGGCGCCCCGGGTGCTCGCCCTCCGCATCTCGAGGGAGGACACCCTGCCCCGCACCGGGGTGGACACCGGCCTGTTGACGATGGTGGCGGTTCTTCTCCTGGTGGCCGGCACGGTGCTGGCCCGACAGGGACGGGCCCCCACCGCGACGGCCTCCTCCCCCCGGCGGTCGTCGCACCACGACGGATGCGCATGACAGGAGGCCCCCGGTCCCCCCGGGGGCCTTCGTCGTTGTCGACCGGGCAGGCGCCCGCATGCTGGAGCTGCTCGAGCCCTACCACGGCCACCGGGGCCGCGTCCTGCGCCTCCTCGCCGCCGGCGGCCACCGGGCGCCCCGTTTCGGCCCCCGCACGACCGTCCGGTCGATCGCCTCGATCTGACCGCCCAGGGGGGCGTGGCGAGGTTGCGTCCGGAGTGGATCTACGTTGGCACGCATGGCCGAGGTCGTCGTCGTGGGCGCCGGAGTGGGTGGTCTCGGGAGCGCCCTGGCACTGGCCCGGGCCGGGCACCGGGTGACCGTGGTGGAGCGCGACCAGGTCCCCATGCCGGCCACGCCGCAGGCGGCATTCGACGAGTGGCGGCGCCGGGGGGCGCCCCAGTCGCACCATTCGCACGCCTTCCTGGCCCGCCTCCGCAACACCCTGCGGGACCGCAACCCCTTCGTCCTGGCCGCCCTCCTCGAGGCCGGCGCCACCGAGATCGACTTCCTGCGCCACCCCCCGCCCGAGCTCGACCCGCTCGAACCCGAGCCGGCCGACGCCGACCTGGTGGGCCTGGCCTGCCGGCGCACCACCTTCGAGTGGGTGCTGCGCCGCTCGGTCCTGGCCGTGCCCGCGGTCACGCTCCTGCCGGGGTCCGTCGAGGGCCTCGTCGCCACGACCGGCCCCGGTGGCATCCCGCAGGTGATCGGCGTCGGCCTGGCCGGTGGCAGGGTCATGCACGCGGACGTGGTGGTCGACGCCGGCGGGCGCCGTTCCCCATTGCCGGCGTGGCTGGAGACGCTCGGCACCGCCACCGTCCCCGAGTCGGTCGAGGACACCGGCATCGTGTACTCCTCTCGGTTCTACCGGATGCTGGCCGAGGGCGACGACCCGGCCGAGCACGGCCTCGTCGTGGGCGACCTCGGCTACCTGAAATACGCCGTGTTCCCCGGCGACAACGGCACGCTGTCGATCACCTACGGGGTCCACGCCGACGACCGGGAGATGCGCCGGGTGCTGCACCCCGGGCCCTTCACCGAGGTGGCGGCCAACATTCCCGCTCTGCGCCGCTGGGTCGAGCCGGGGAGGTGCCAGGCGATCAGCGACGTCAAGGTCATGGCCGGTCTGGTGAACCGGCTGCGCCATTTCGTCGTCGCCGGCCTGCCGGTGGCCACCGGCATCTACGCCGTCGGGGACAGCTCGGTGTGCACGAACCCCGTCTACGGCCGGGGCTGCGCACTGGCCCTGGTGCACGCCGAGCTGCTGGCCGACACACTGGCGGCCACCGGCGACGACCCGGTCCAGGCAGCGGTGGCATTCGCCGGGGCGACCCGCACCGAGATCGAGCCCTGGTACGGCGCCGCCGTCGCCCAGGACCGCCACGACCGCGCAGCCGTCCACGACGACGACGACGACGGCAGCGGCGGCGTCGACATGGGCTCTTTGATGCGGCACGGCCTGCTCCCGGCGGCCCGCCACGATTCCGCCGTCTTCCGGGCCTTCATGCGCACCTTCAACCTGCTCGACGCGCCCGACGCCATGATGCGCGACCCGAAGGTCGTGCTCGGCGTGATGGCGGCGTGGCAGGACCGGGCCAACCGTCCGCCCCTTCCCCGCCTGGGCCCCGACCGGGGCGAGCTCCTCCAGCGCCTGGCCGGCGCCGCCTGATCCCGGCACCTCCGGCGCGCCACCGCCCTCTAGTCTCCCCGCTGTGCACCCCGGAGCCCACGCCGCCGTCGCCCCGGACCGGACCGCCGTGGTGGTCGAGCCGCCCGGTACCACGGTCAGCTACAGCCGCCTCGACGCCGGCGCCAACCGCCTGGCCAACCTGCTGGCAGCCCGCGGCCTGAAGCCTGGCGACTCCATGGCCGTGTGGCTGGAGAACACGCCGGAGTATCTGGAGGCGGTGTGGGCCCCCCAGCGCTCGGGTCTGTACTACACGCCGATCAGCTCACGGCTCACGGCCGGCGAGGTGGCCTACATCCTGGAGGACTGCGGGGCCCAGGCGCTGATCGCGTCCTACGGGCGCCGGTCGGTGGCCGAGACCCTCGCCGGCCGCCTGCCCGGCCTGCACACCCGTCTGATGACAGGTGGCACCATCGACGGCTTCGAGCCGTACGAGGAGGTGGTCGCCGGCCAGCCAGGCACGCCGCTGCCGGAGCTGCTGGAGGGCCGCAGCATGTTGTACTCATCGGGCACCACGGGGCGACCGAAGGGCGTGAAACGCACGCTCGACCGGATCCCCCTCGGAACCAAGGGGTTCGACTCCGTGCTCGGCCTTGGCACCATGCTCTACGGCTACGCCGACGACATGGTATTCCTGTCGCCGGCCCCGCTCTACCACACGGCCCCCCTGTGGTTCACCATGGCCGTCCAGCGCATCGGCGGCACCTCGGTGGTGATGGAGCACTTCGATCCCGAGGAGTTCCTTGCGCTGGTCGAGCGGCACCGGGTGACCCACACGCTGGTGGTACCGACGATGTTCGTGCGCCTCCTGAAGCTGCCCGACGAGGTTCGGCGCCGCTACGACGTGTCCACCCTGCGGGTCTGTATCCACGGCGCCGCACCTTGTCCGGCCGAGGTCAAGGAGCGCATGATCGACTGGTGGGGGCCGGTGGTGCATGAGTACTACGGGGGCACCGAGGGCAACGGCTTCGTGGCGTGCAACTCGGCCGAGTGGCTGGCCCACCGCGGCACGGTGGGGCGATCGCTGGGTGGCCCCGTGCTGCGCATCCTCGACGACGGCGGCGACGAGGTCGCGGTCGGGCAGATCGGCGACGTGTACTTCGAGGGCGGCCCCGACTTCGAGTACCACAACGACCCGGAGAAGACCCTGGCCGCCCACGACCACCGGGGCTGGACCACGCTCGGCGACCTCGGCTACGTCGACGACGACGGCTACCTCTACCTCACCGACCGCAAGTCGTACACGATCATCTCCGGCGGCATCAACGTGTACCCCCGGGAGGCCGAGGACGTCCTCGTCTCCCACCCGGCCGTGCTCGACGTGGCCGTGTTCGGGGTCCCCCACGAGGAGTTGGGCGAGCAGGTGAAGGCCGTCGTCCAGGCCGTCGACCCGGCCTCCGCCGGCCCGGATCTCGAGGCCGAGCTCATCGCCTGGTGCCGTGAGCGCCTCGCTGCTTACAAGTGCCCCAAATCGGTCGACTTCGAGGACGAACTCCCCCGCCACCCCACCGGCAAGCTCTACAAGCGTCTCCTCAAGGACCGCTACTGGCAGGCCGGCGGCACGGAGTAGCCGGCAGGACTCCGGTCAGCCGACAGGACCCCCGCAGGCAGGACCGTCCGATCAGCGAGGCGTCCACCCTGGGACGGCTTTCAGGTGTGGGAGGCGGCCCAGGCGACGAGGTCGGCGGCGGGGAGGGTGTTCACCACGGTGGCGGGGTCGACGCCGCATTCCACGGCCCGCTCGCATCCGTAGGGCTGCCAGTGGAGCTGCCCCGGTGCGTGGGCGTCGGTGTCGATGGAGAAGCGGCAGCCCGCCTCCACCGCCTGCTTCAGCAGCCGCCGGGGCGGATCGAGGCGCTCGGGCCGGCAGTTGATCTCGACCGCCTTGCCGTGCTCGACGGCGGCCGCGAACACCGCCGCCGCGTCGAACGACGACTCCGGGCGGCCGCGGCCCACCACGATGCGGCCCGTGCAGTGGCCGAGGATATCGAGGTGCGGGTCGGCCAGGGCCGTCACCATGCGCCTGGTCATCAGCGGCCCTTCCATCCGCAGCTTGGAGTGCACGCTTCCCACCACCACGTCGAGGCGGGCCAGGAGGTCGGGTTCCTGGTCGAGGGAGCCGTCGTCGAGGATGTCGACCTCGATGCCGGTGAGGATGCGGAACGGGGCCAGCTCCTCGTTGAGGGCGGCCACCACCTCGAGCTGGTGCCGCAGCCGCTCCGGCGACAGGCCGTTGGCGATGGTCAGGCGGGGCGAGTGGTCGGTGAGCACCATGTATGCGTGGCCGAGGTCCCGGGCCGCCCGGGCCATCTCGTCGATCGGGCTCCCGCCGTCCGACCAGTCGGAGTGGGTGTGGCAGTCGCCCCGGAGCAGTGCCCGCAGGTCGGCAGCCGGCCCCGAGTCCGACACAGGCAGGCTGCCTTCGAGCCGGCTCAGGTAGACCGGGACCTCGCCGGCGAGGGCCTGGAGCACGACCCGCTCTGTTTTCTCACCGATCCCGGCCACGGTGGTGAGCCTGCCAGCTTCCGCCAGCGCGGCCAGCTCGTCGGGGTTGAGGGCCATGATCGAGGCGGCCGCCTGGCGGAAGGCGCGCACGCGGAAGGTGGGCTCGCGCATCCGTTCGAGTAGTTCGGCGATGCGCTCCAGCGCCTCCACCGGGCCCAGGACGGGCGGCCTCGGTCGGTCGGGCGGCGTCAGTCGTCGCTTCCCTTGCCCCGCTTCTTCCCACCCCGGTTGTCGTCGCCGGACTGGACCGGCGGCGGCGGCTCGGTGACGGGCGCGACGGTGGTGGGGACGGTCGTCGTGGCCGTGGCCAGCGCAGGGTCCACGCCGTCGATACGGCCGAGGAGGGTGGCCATGGCGCCGGTGGCGGCAGCCGACAGGCGGCCCTCTTGGGCCCAGATGGCGGCTTCGGCCAGCAGGGCATTGGCCTCGTCGGCGCCGCCGCCCGCCGCAACGTGGTCCGCCACCGTGTCGAGCCGCTCCGCCGCCACCGGCCCCTGGGGCCCGTCGCCTACCTTCACCCGGCCGGCCAGGGCGTGGATGTCGGACACCAGGCCGGCGCGCCCGGCGCTGCCCGCCGATCCGCCCCGGGTGGCCAGGAGGAGGAACAGCAGGAGGACGACAACCGCCCCTGCCCCGAGGATGGCGAGGCGCCGGTCGAACGGGGCCCGGCCGGCGCCTGCGGCCCGGCCCGCCCCGGCGGGGGCGACGGACGACGCGGATGCCGGCGGCACCACCAGGCCTGGGGCGCCCACCAGGGTGGCGTCGGGGCCCGGCCCGCCGAGGAGCATCGCGACGGTGGGGTCGGGCGCGGCCGGGCTCTCGATCAGGCGCAGGAACTCGCCGGCCGATGCGGGGCGGGCGGCCGGGTCGCGCTCCATGGCCTGGTGCACGGCCGCCGCCAGGGTGGGATCGACATCGGACCGCAGCTCGGGCAGGGGCCGGGGTCGGGTGTTGAGGACGGCGTCGGCCACGGCCACGGGCGTGGGGCCATCGAACGGCTTGGTACCGGCCAGTGCCTCGTAGAGCACGACCCCGAGGGAGTAAAGGTCCGACCGCTCGGTGGCCGGACGACCCTCCAGGCGCTCGGGAGCGACGTAGGCGGGGGTGCCGATGAGCAGGCCGGTCCCGGTCGCGTCGCCCGCCACCTCCAGGCTCTTGGCGATCCCGAAGTCGGCCACCTTGGCGCGGCCGTCCCCGCCGATGAGGATGTTGCCCGGCTTCACGTCACGGTGCACGACGCCGCCGGCGTGGGCTGCACCCAGGGCGCCGAGCACGTCGCCGACCACCCGGCGGAGCCACGCCTGCTCCACCGGACCGGCTGCCATGCGGTCGGCCAGCGTCTCGCCCGGGAGCCGTTCCATCACGATGAAGGGCGTGCCGTCGTCCTCGCCCGTATCGAACACGGCGACCACGTTGGGGTGGGCCAGGCCGGCGGCCGAGCGGGCCTCGACCTCGAAACGGCCCCGCACCTCGGGGTCGGCGGCCATGTCCGGGCGCAACACCTTCACCGCCACGCTGCGCAAGAGGCGCTCGTCGTAGCCGTCGTACACCTCGGCCATGCCGCCGCGCCCGAGCAGCGGCCCGATCCGGTACCGGGACGACAGCAGGCGTGACGCGAGAGGGGCCTCGGCTCCCATGCTCACGCTGTACCCCGCACGGCACGGGTCGATGCGCCGCCCATCAGGCGCTCTGGTCGGGGCCGACCGCCGGCCCGCGACGTGCTCAGGACGGTCCTCGGGGCCGCTCCGACGACGGCAAGGGCCTCAGTGACATCCATGGCTGACAGCCTGCCACGGAACGCCGCTCACGCATCCCGGCTCAGGCGGCAGAGCCCGCAAGCCGATGACACGCAGATGACCGTCTCGGACGTGGCTCCCTCATCCACGCGGACACGCCCCCGCCTGGGCGATCTCCTGGTCGACGAGAAGCTGGTGACCGAGGAGCAGCTGCAGGAGGCGCTCGCCGAGCAGCGTGCCACCGGCGAGCGGCTCGGGCGGTTGCTGGTCGCCTCAGGGCGGATCACGGAGGCTCAGTTGGTGACTGTGCTCGGGCGCCACCTCGGCGTCGAGTCGGTGGACCTCGACGACCACGTACTCGACCCGACGGCGTGTCGCCTCCTGCGCGAGTCGTTCGCCCGGCGCTACCTCGCTTTGCCGATCGGGTGGGACGAAAAGCGGCTCGTGGTCGCCATGGCCAACCCGGCCGACGTGTTCGCCCTGGACGACGTCCGCACCATGACCGGCCACCCGGTCAAGGTCGTGCTGGCCGACGCCGCGCAGCTCCAGCGGGCCTTCGACCTCGTCTGGAGTTTCAAGGCCGAGGACACGATGCGCCTGGCGTCGGACAGCGCGGAGGAGAAGAACGCCGAGGCCATCCTGCCGACCGGGAAGGAGGAGGTCGACGGGCCCGTCGTCCAGTTCGTCAACGAGCTCCTGGGCCGGGCCGTGGCCGAGCGTGCGTCGGACGTGCATTTCGAGCCGGGCGAGCGTGAACTCCGCATCCGCTTCCGCGTCGACGGGGTGCTCAAGGACGTGATGAACGTGCCCAACTCGATCCGGTCGAGCGTGGTGAGCCGCATCAAGATCATGGGCGAACTCGACATCGCCGAGCGCCGCCTCCCCCAGGACGGCCGCATCACGCTGGCCATGCCCACCGGCATCGTCGACCTGCGCGTCGTCACCCTGCCCACCACCCACGGGGAGGCGCTGGTCATCCGCATCCTGGACCGCTCCAGCGGCCTCTTCCGGGTCGACGACCTGGGCTTCCTGCCCGCCACCCTCCAGGCATACCGCAACTGCTACCGGAGGCCGTGGGGAGCGGTCCTGGTCACCGGGCCGACGGGCTCGGGCAAGACGACCAGCCTCTACGCCGCCCTCACCGAGCTGCACAGCCCCGACCGCAACATCGTGACGGTGGAGGACCCCGTCGAGTACCACGTGGCCGGGGTCAAGCAGATCCAGCTGAACCGCAAGGCCGGCCTCACCTTCGCCAGCGCCCTGCGGTCGATCGTGCGGGCCGATCCCGACATCGTGCTGGTGGGCGAGATCCGCGACAGCGAGACGGCCACCATCGCCGTCGAGGCCGCCCTCACCGGCCACCTCGTCCTGTCGACGGTGCACACCAACGACGCCGCCTCCACGCCAGCCCGGCTCCTCGACATGGGTGTCGAGCCCTTCCTCGTGACGTCCGCGCTCACCGGCGTGCTGGCCCAGCGTCTGGTACGCCGCCTGTGCGACCGCTGCCGGGAGCCCTACAAGCCCGCCGCCGACGAGCTGGCGGCTGCCGGCTGGGACGAGCAACTGGCCGAGGCCGTGCCGGCGCCCGCGTTCCACCGGGCCGTCGGGTGCAAGCGCTGCGCCGGGTCCGGCTACCTGGGCCGGTTCGCCATCCACGAGGTCATGCCCTTCACCGAGGAGCTGGCCCACCTCGTGCTCACCCGGACCTCGTCCGACACGGTGCGGGCGCTGGCCGTCGAGCAGGGCATGACGACGCTGCGCCGCGACGGACTTCACAAGGTGGCCCTCGGCCACACCAGCTTCGAGGAGCTGCTGCGGGTCGTGATCTGACCCGGTGATCCACCCCTGGCCCCCGTCCTGCGGGAGAATGCGCCGGAATGGACCCCACCGTCATATTCATCTGCTATCTGGTCGCCGCCGCCTGCTTCGTGATCGCCGCCCTCGGGGGGACGAAGAAGGGCCTGTCGAACCCGGCCGCCCTGCTGCCGGCGGGCCTGTTCTTCTGGCTCCTGCCCACCCTGTGGGACGCGGGCTCCGCCGCCCTCTGACGCCCGGACCAGCGTCAGAATCCGGCGGGCGGCTTCGGCCTGGCCCGCAGACCGAGATCGCCGGCCAGGCGCCGGCCCGCGTCGGTGGCCCAGCGACCGAGGGAGTGGGCGGTGTCGTCGACGTGAGCCTGGACGAGCTGGTGCAGGGCCTCGACGGCGGCGGCCAACGCGGCCGATCGCTGATCGAGCAGCTCCCCTTGGGCCCGCACCACGTCCTCGATGGCGGCCAGCCGAGCGTCGAAGACACCTGGGTCCGCCTGCCCCGCCCGCACGGCGGCCTCGATAGCTGCCAGTCGCCCTTCGAGGCTTCCGAGCACCTCGGTGAACGACGTGAACATCCCGTACAGGACGGCTCCGGTCCCGTCGTCGACCCCCGCCTCCCCCGCCGTCCGCTGCGGATCCACCTGGTCCTCCACCTGTCCTCCTCCGCTCGGGCCCAGCATCGCCCACCGGGTGTGATTGTGTCAGCGGGTGCGGGGGCCCGGGAGTCACCCCGACGATCGCACGGCGCCTGCGGCCACCGGCACCCACGGTTCGTCGGTGTGCAGCTCCTGCACGAGGCTGTCGACGACGGCCACCAGGGAGCCGCCGGCCGCCGCCGCCTCCCGCTGGCGCACGTAGCTCGGCCGTTCCGCCATCACCAGCGCGTAGGCCAGCTCGGACGAGCAGCCGAGCCGGTCGGCCACCGGCGCCAGCTGGGTGACGAGGTCGGCGATGGCGTCGCGCAGCGGCACCAGGCGCCCCTCCTCGTCGACGATGATCTCCGCCTCGACCCCGTAGCGGGCGGCCCGCCACTTGTTGTCCCGGACGATCCAACTCCGGTGCACGGGCAGGTCGCCGTCGCGGTCGTGGACCCCGTTCATCCACTCGACCAGGCAGTGGCTCATGGCCGCCACCGCCGCCACCTCCCGGAGCGTTGGCAGGCCGTCGCAGATGCGCAGCTCCACCGTGCCGAAGGTGGGGTGGGGGCGAATGTCCCACCAGACCTCGCGGATCGAGCTGATGGCTTTGGCCGAGATGAGGGTTGTCATGAACGTCTCGAACTCGGACCACCCGGACAGCTGGTACGGCAGTCCGGCGGTGGGGAGCCCCTCGAAGATCTTCGAGCGCGCCGAGGCGAGGCCGGTGTCCTTGCCCATCCAGAACGGGCTCGACGCCGACAACCCGAGGAAGTGGGGGATGTACGACGACAGGGCATTGGCGATGGCGATGGCCTTCTCGGCCGAGCGCACCCCCACGTGGACGTGAATCCCGAAGATCTGCAGGCGCCTGGC
>JBKJNA010000079.1:0-23189 GCA_046596195.1 Acidimicrobiales bacterium
GGTAGTCGTCGGCGCCGACCTCCAGGCCGACCACCATGTCCAGCTCGCTGTCCCGGGCCGTGAGCATGAGGACGGGCACCGGACGGTCCCGCTGGATCCTCCGGCACACCTCCAGGCCGTCGAAGCCGGGGAGGAGCACGTCGAGGACCACCAGGTCGGGCCGGATCCGCTCCACCAGCGCCACCGCCGACGGGCCGTCGCCGGCCACCTCGACCTCGAGCCCCTCGCTCCGCAGACGCGCCGCCATGGCGTCGACGATCGCCTTCTCGTCCTCGACGACCACCACCGTTGCCACCCCTGCAGTGTGCCTTGGACGGTGTGCAGCGGTCCCGCGTGCCATGTGGAGATCTGGTGCAGGGCGAAGCCGCTCGCCGCCCAGCCGGTGCGTGCGCTAGCGTTCCCCTTCGCCCAACGGGGCTCGCCCCCATCGTCTAGCGGCCCAGGACACCGCCCTTTCAAGGCGGCAGCACGGGTTCGAATCCCGTTGGGGGTGCCGTTGACAATCTAGGACCTGTGGAGCAGTTGGAGTGCTCGCCACCCTGTCAAGGTGGAGGTCGCGGGTTCAAGTCCCGTCAGGTCCGCTCTCGGTCGGGTAGCTCAGTTGGTAGAGCGCGCGCCTGAAAAGCGCGAGGTCACCGGATCGACGCCGGTCCCGACCACCACAAACGTGCTGGTCAGCAGGGGTGCGGGGTCACCGGCGGGGGCGGCAAGGGGGCCGGCGTGCCAGATCCGTGCCAGAACGAGGCGGTCACTTCTGGCACGTGCCAGATCATCACGGTCCCTTCCGGTCGTTCGGAAGCCGGCTCGGCGTCGGCCGCGGGGAGGCCCCGGTACCATGGCCAGCGTGTCCAGGACGGTCGCACAGGACCGGGTCGCCACCCGGGCCGAGGTACTGAGCCAGCGCCGCCGGCTGGCCGAGCTGGCCGCCGAGCACGGCCTGGCCCGGCCGAGGGTGGACGCCAGAGGGACGGTCATCGTCCACTGCGAGGACCCCGGGTACCGGCTGGTGGCCCGCTACGCGACCGAGGCGGCCAGGGTGGTGGACGCGTGGGTGAACGTGATCACCGACGACGTCCCCGCCGCGGAGGTCGACGCCGAGGCGCTGTGAGCGCCGCGCTCGTCCAGCTTGATCGAGTGCTGGCCCGCATCGAGGACTTGGTCGCCCTCGGGTGGGCCCGCTTCGACGGCGATGACCTGGTCCGTCTCGCCGTCGAGCGGCTGTGGATCTACGCCGGGAACCTCGCCCTCGACCATTGCGACGACTCGGCGGTCCCAGCCGGTGTCGGTCCCTGGTCCGAGCTGATCGCGCTCCGGCACGTCTACGCCCACTACCTGCCGGACCAGATCAACCCCACGAGGGTGTGGGCCTACACGAAGGGCGATGTCAGTCGCATTCGAGCCGAGGTCGCAGCAGCCGCCGCGTCCGGCTGATCTGCGGGGACGGCGGCCGGCCCGTTGAAGTGGGTCAACGGCGGAGCCGGCGACCGGGTCTGGACGGCGGGTCATCGTCGTCGGCCGGGTCGGCCGGCCGAAGACCGGCTTCCTCGGCCATGGCGTCGAGACCCTCGGCGATGCGCCGGTCCCGATCGTCGGCGGCGTGCTGGTAGATCATTGCGGCCCGCGGGCTGACGTTGACCGAGCCGGGCGATCAGCTCCTCCCGCTCGGCCAGGCTGTACCGGACACGGGTGTCTTTATGAACACCGCCCAGCCCGAGTGCCGGCCAGCCTCAGCCACTCCTCGTCGGCCACCTGCTCGTCGACTGGGACGCCGTAGTGCTCGGCAAGGGTGACCAGTCGCAGACCGGCGGCGCGCAGCAGCGTCGGGACGGCGACGCCGCCGAGGCTGCGGGTCGAGGAAGAGATCAGGCAGCGCGTCGGGATGCGACACGCAGCACGTCCTCAAGCTGGCCAGCTACCCCTCGGCGTAGGCGACCAGGGGCGGCAGCACCCCGTGCTTCTCCATGACAGCGACGATCTCCGGAGGTGGCGACCCGAGCGTCGCCATCATCGCGTCGACATCGGCGACGTTGCACGACAGGGCGACTGTGTTGCTGCCGTCGCATGCCACGTGGTCAACGGGGTCTGTCCCACCGAGCCCGGCGATCGCCTCGGCCCGCTCCGCCTTGAATCCCAGCCACTTGTTGACATCCGCGACTCCGTGGGTGATCACAATCTTGGGCATCGAGCGCTCCCCTGCACGGCTGAGGGTCGTGACCTACGACTCCAGAGGTTGTCTAGTCGATTCGAGACGACGTCGATTCCGAGGACGACGGACAGTCCTCTGCCGGCGCGCTGCGATCGTCATCGCAGTCTCTTGGACGGTGGCTCTGCTTCTGGGGCTGGGATGGTTTGCCCTTCTCTCTGTCGTCGGCGATGTCGCCTGCTCGGATGAGATGAACGACTCGAACTACGGCGCACAGCTGGTCCCTTGTTCCTCCTGGAAGCAGGTGCACCTGGATCATCGACGCCCGTCGCTACGAGTCGCTCGAATTCGGGTTTGGTGAGAGTGCCCCCGCCCAGGCGACGACGCAGGTCAGTCGGAGGGAGGCTGCTCGCTGAGCCCCGACTTCCCGCCGGTCGAGCCGGGCCGGGCGGCCCGGTCCGTCACCGCTCGGACGGCGTCGACGAAAGGCCTGATACCGGCCTTGGTCCTCGCCCGCCAGCGGACCGAGTTCCAGCCCGACCAGCGGTAGGACGTGGTGACCACGGCGTCGTCGACCGCCACCGTGATCCCCATGCGGTCCACGGCCGCTGACGACAGCTCGCCATCGGGCGATACGGACAGGGCCCGGCGCGACGAGGGGTCCGACATGCCGACCGCCGCCCAAGGCAGGCGCAGCGTCACCTCGGAGCCGGAGACGTTCCAGGCAGCCCGGCTGTCAAAGGCGGGTGACGCCGGGTCAAAGCTGCCCTCGACCAGGCGGCCGACCTCGTTGTATTCGGCCGGCTGGACGGGCCCGCCGGTGCCGAGCTGGAGCGGGCGGTTGACGATGAGCCGGGCCGGGTTCCACACCCCGCTGCCCTCGGCCACAGCGGCCGGGTCGACCGGGCTGTACCCGCGCACGACGCCGTAGCGAATGGCGACGGGGTCGTTGGACGCCCGCACCCACGCCTGGGCCGTGCCGGCCCCGGCCCGCGTCACCGCGTAGTCGGCTCCGGGCGCCACGCCGGGGTAGCCGGGCAGGCCGCCGTTGCCCCCGGCCAGCACGTCGAAGCCGACGGTGAGCGTGGACCGCTCGGCCAGCGACCGGTCGGCCAGCTTCACGCGCAGGTGGAGGTAGCCCTCGTCCGAGCCGGCCCTGACCTCGCGGACCGCCCCGGGACCGGTCGTGAGCACCCGCAGCGACCGGTCCCCGCTGGCGCCGTCGCCGGCGGTCCCGGACCCGTCAGCGGCGTCGGCGGGCTCGACCGCCTGGAGCCCGAAGTGCTCCTCGTTGGTCCACGCGTCATACCACAGGGCCCGTCGGTCGGCCGGCAACTGGTTGTCCGTGGTGTTCCACGTCCGCTTGAACCACTCGTCCTGCCACTCGAACACGAACCCGCCGGCCAGGCCCAGGTCGGCGATCATCCGCAGCAGTTCGGCGTCGATGACCATGGCCTCCTGCTCGGAGTGCCCGCCCTGGTCGCGCCCGAGCGGGCCGTTGTGGGCCGAGCCCACCGACGAGGGCACGCCGAACTCGGTGATCATGACGGGCAGGCCGGCGTGGTGCGCCTTCAGCGCCGCCAGATAGCCGGCGTAGGGGTCAAGCCGGCCCTTGTAGCGGAACTGGTTGAGGGCCGGCTCGTGGCGGAGGAAGTCCGGGTAGTAGGGGTAGGCGTGGTACGAGGCGAAGTACCCGCCGGGCCACGCCGGCGTGGCTGCCACGTTGTTGGCGTCCACCCCCACCAGGTCCTCGGCGGGCAGCGGCTCCTCCGGGTGGCGCAGGGGGTCGGTGGTCGGCCAGTTGACGAACGCCAGCGGCAGGGTCGTCCCCCGGCCCGCCTCCTCCGTGGCCAGGTGGTCCAGCATCTCGGCCATCCACCGCTCGGTGGGGCTGGCCCCGGGGCGGGACGTGAAGTACGTGCCGGCCACTGCCGGCCGGCCGGCGTTGCGCCGGTCGGAGGCGTCCACCGCTGTCGGGTCGAGCTCGCTGCCGACGATGTACGCCAGCACCCACCC
This sequence comes from Acidimicrobiales bacterium, assembly GCA_046596195.1. Lineage (GTDB taxonomy): Bacteria > Actinomycetota > Acidimicrobiia > Acidimicrobiales > JAHFUS01. The sequence continues at coordinate 4,160 of JBKJNA010000079.1, forward strand.
GCTCACGTCGCTGCGCCACGTCCCCGACGCCACCCCCGGTCGGGCCGGGCGCCGCAGCGCGCCATGGACGGCGCGGGAGGCGTCGGTCAGCTCGGCCAGGAAGGCGTCGTGGACGCCCGGAGCGAACAGGTCGCCGGCGTCCACGTAGCCGTCCTCGGGCAGGTGCACGCCCTGCACCAGGTACAGCGGCGCCTTCGGGTGGGCCCGGTTGTAGGCCGCCAGCTCGTCGTAGAACGCCGACGGGTGGATCGTGTAGATCCGGACAGAGCGCAGGCCGAGAGCGCCGATGTCGCGGAACCAGCGGCGGTACTGGGCGGCGGTGACGGCCAACTCGCCCGGGTAGCGGCCCGGCACGGTGGACCCGACGTTGACGCCGGGGACGAAGTCCACCATCCCGCCCTCGGTGTGGAGCAGCAGGCGGCCGTCCTCGGTGGACGCCATGCGCAGCAGCCCCCCGACCCGCTCCGCCTTCGGGGCCCACGACGCGCCGGCGGCGTCGGCGCCCGCGCTGACATCCGCAGCGGCGCCGGCCGCATGGTCGCCGGCCGGAACGCCCTGCGTCGAGCATCCGCCCAGCCCGCCGGCCAACACCACGGCGGCCACCACGGCGGCCACCACGGCGGCCAGGGTGGCGCGCGGCAGCGGGGCCGGAGCACCCCTCATCGGTTTGCGTCGGCGGTGGTCACCGCTACCGGCAGCGCCGGGACGGCCGGCCTGGGTTCCGCCTGCCAGGTCGAGGTGCGGTCCATCCGGCCCCACTCGGCCCGGCCCCGGCCCCTTCCGAACGTCCACCGCACCAGCCCGACGAGACGCCAGACGGTCGTCAGCTGGCGGTAGCCGAAGTTCTCCACCACGGCCATCCCGAACAGCACGGCCAGGCAGCGGGCGCCCGGGTACACGTGGAAGGAGATCTCCTCGAGCAACAGGGCGCTGACCGACAGCGTCATGCCGAACCCGAGGGAGACCACGAGGAAGGCCAGAGTGGCGTCCATGGACAAGAAGCCGAAGATGGCGCCGGCCAGGAAGAACACGTAGCCGAACAGCTCGATGACGGGTCCCACACACTCGAACAGGAACGTGAACGGGAAGGCCAACCACTTCACCGGGCCGCCGCCCGGCTCGAGGACCAGCCGCCGGTTGGCCGCCAGGCTCTCCACCAGGCCCCGCTGCCAGCGGATGCGCTGGCGGCCCAGGCTGCCCAGCCGCTCGGGGGCCTCGGTCCAGCAGATGGGGTCGGCGATGAACACGATGCGGTACTTCCGCCCGCCGGCCCGGCAGTGGCGGTGTAGGCGCATGACCAGCTCCATGTCCTCTCCCACCGTGTCGGTGCGGTAGCCGCCGGCGTCGAGGACCACGTCCTTGCGGAAGACGCCGAAGGCGCCCGAGATGACCATGAGGGCGTTGAACGGGGACCAACCCAGCCGGCCGAAAAGGAAGGATCGGAGGTACTCCACCACCTGGAGCAGGGCCAGCGGCCGGCGGGGCAGGCCGACCTTCTCCACGAAGCCGTCGACGATGGTGCAGCCGTTGGCCAGGCGCACCGTGCCGCCCACGGCGATGGTGGAGGCGTCCTCCAGGAAGGGCCTCACGGCCCGGCCCAGGCTGTCGCGGTGCAGCACCGAGTCGGCGTCCACCGAGCAGAACAGGGGGAAGCGGGCGGCGTTGATGCCGGCGTTGAGGGCGTCGGACTTGCCACCGTTGTCCTTGTCGATGACCCGCAGATTCGGGTGGCTGGTGGAGCGGTAGACGGCCCGGATGGGCTGGGTGGCCAGCCGGATGCGGTACGCCTCGGGGAAGGCGACCAGAGAGAAGGCGGCCACCAGGCGGGCCATCGTGTCGTCGGTGGAGCCGTCGTTGACCACGACGACCTCGTGCTGCGAGTAGTTGAGGCCCAGCAGGGCCCGCACCGTCGAGACCACCGTGGCCTGCTCGTTGAAGGCCGGCACCAGCACGCTCACCGGGGGCGCCAGGTTGAGATCGGCCTGGGGGAGCAGCTCGCCGCTGGGATCCCGGGCCTGACGCAGGAGGGCGACGACGGCCGACGCGTCGAGCAGCAGGTACCCGACATGGAGCCCGATGAAGTAGGCCAGGATCACCCACTGGCTGATGTCGATGGCCAACGAGTTGCTCATGCCGCCGCCCCCTCCGACTCGGCCAGGACCTGGGCGACGGCGTCGCGGGCGAAGGGATCGGGGTGGGCCAGGCGCAGCCGCTCCAGCTCGTCGGCGCCGAGGCCGGCGATGCTGCTCACGGCCTGGGCCGAGCGGTACCGCACCCACCATTCCCGGTCGCTCAAAAGGCGGTTGAGCGGCCCGAGGTCCTCGGGGCCGCCCAGGCGGCCGATGGCCGTGACCGCCTTGAGGCGCACGAACCAAGCGGGGTGGTCGAGCAGGGGACGGACCACAGCCGCGTCGGCTGGCTCGCCGCAGCCGGCCAGGGCGTCGAGGCAGGCGGACAGCAGCTCGTGGTCGTCGCCGGCCTCGGTCATCAGGCGGCGGACGCCGGCCAGGGCGGCCGGCGAGCGCAGGCCACCGAGGATCCGGGCCAGCTGCCGCCGCCCGGCCGGCGGGGCGGCCGCAATGCCGGCGTCGAGGGCCGGGCCCACACGGGCCGGGTCGGCCTCGCCAAGCACCGACACAGCCGCCGACCGGTACCACCGCTCCGAGTCGAGGAACCTCGGCAGAAGGAGGCCCACCGCCTCGGTCCCGTCGATGCGGACGAGGGCGCGGGCGGCATCGATGCGGATGCCGCTGTTGGCGTCGTCGAGCAGGACGACCAGGCGGTCCCACGACGGGCGGTCGCCGAGGTGGCCGAGGGCCACGACGGCGCCCAGCCGCGCCCGGCTCCGGCCGCGCGCCAGCTTCCGCCGGGAGGAGCCGGCCAGCCCCAGGTCCTGGCCGCACTGCCGCAGCCGCCGGCCGCCGTCGCCGCTCACGGTGGACATGAGGTGGTTCCACACCTCCACCGCGGCCGTGCGCTCCCGGGCCGGCATGGTCCCAGGCGGGTCACCCCGGCCGTGGACGGCGGCCAGGAACACCGGCAGCCAGCGCCTGCGGGCCCGCTCGTCGCGCCGGGCCGTGCGCGCACGCCAACAGCGCACGGCGGCGGCGACCAACAGCAGGAGCAGCGCCACGCAAAGCGACACCACACCGACCGCCATGGCCGTGCGGATGGCGGCGCCGGCAGCCACCAGGGCGGTGCTCGCCGGGTCAGCCACGGCCGTGCTCGACCAGCCGGCGCACAGCGGCTAGCAGCTCGTCGGGATCGAAGGGCTTGGCGTACGCGGCGTCGGCCCCGGCCCGGAGCGCGTCACTCTCGCAGGCCCGGCTCCAGTGTGCGGTCAGGAGGACCACGGGGACGTCGGCCCAACCCGGTGTGGCCCGCACGGCCCGGACCAGCTCGAAGCCGCCGACCTGGGGGACCAGGAGATCGGTGAGCACCAGCGCCGGTGGCGACACCGACCGCATGACGCGGAGCGCCTCCGAACCGGTCGACGCGACGTGGACACGCCATCCCTCCTCGGTCAGGACGTAGCGCAACAGCTCGGCCGTCACCCGATCGTCCTCCACGACGAGCACCCGGCGGCGGATCAACCCGGAGGCGGGCTTCGACGGCACGGGCAGGGCCGTCGTGTCGGTGGTGGTGGCGATGGCAGCGGCGGGCATGGTCGTCGGTCCTCCGGGCGGCGGACCGGCCCGCGCCCACCGTGGATGTCGGCATCCGGGACGGCCGGCCTGAACGATTGCCCCGCCGCCCACCGTCGCTCACCGGGGCAAGCCGCCCGATGTCGACCGGTTCCTCAGCGCGGTGACCGGCGGACGGCTTCGCAGACCTCCGAGCGGCCGACTGTTGCAATGATCAGATCACCCTCAAGCCCGTGCCCGCGAACTTCGAAAAGGAAGTCTTCCTCGAGCGGTTCGGTGGCGCTGACAACATGGATGATCTCCAGTGGCGTCCGAGGCCCAACCTCAAGCCGGTGCGCCCGCCTGAGATGATCGCGGACCAGCTGGGCGGCCGACTTGCCCGCTCGCACATCTTGTCCGATCTGATCGCCCCTTGGCAGAACTGGGTCGCGCATCGATGACGGGTGCTGTGGGCCGTTCCCGACATCGGCCGACGCTCACCCGTCGCGCACAGACGGGTCGGGCGGTCAGAGCCAGCCGGCCCGGGCACCGGCAGGGCCGGCGGCCGGCGCCTGCCCAGGCCGTCCGTAGCCGGCGGCGCGCACCCGGTCGAGCAGGGCGGCCACGGCGGCCATGATCTGCGGGATGGCGGCGCGCAGGTCGTCGGCGTCGGTGGGGCCGGCGGTGTCAGCAGGCAGCCCCGCCTCGGAAACGAGCACATCGAGGTGGCCCAACCGGCGCCCCACCCATGCCAGCGGGTCGGCCGTCAGTTTGTCGTCGAACTCCCGCTCCCCCGGCTCCCAACCCCGGCACGCGGGATGGTGATGCGCCCGGTCGAGGGTGCCGGGCGCATCGACCGACTCCAGCAGGTCGGCCCGCCACACCGGCCGGTCGACGGTGATGGGCTGGGCCGAGTAGATGCCGCCCCGCAGGGGCGCTCGCACGAGCAGCCTGACCTCGACACGGACGCCCTGCTCGGCGCCCTCCTGGCCGGGGATCGGGTCCGGGTCCTCGAAGTAGAGGTCGCAGGCCACCACCCCGACACGCTCGAACCCGAAGGCGTACAACACGCCGGGAATCCTCGCATGCCAGCTTCGGCACCGACGGTGGCGGCGTCTACTCCTGGACCACCGCTCCGGCGGGCTGACCTGCGCGGCTGTCCGACCGTGCGGTGGCGGTCCGAAGTAGCGACGTGACGCCCGGAGCAGCGGGCCGGCCGTACCCTCATTCGATCATGGCCCCCTGCGCCGGCTCCCGCCGCTCTCCTCCCGCTCCCCTCGCCGTCGTCCTCGCCGCCTTCGTGACGCTGGCCGCCTGCGGCGGTGGCGGCGGCGGTGCCTCCACCGGGCCCACCGCCGCCGCCCCCACGTCGCCCTCGTCCATCGCGGGCGACACCACCATCACAGGCGCAGCGACCACGACCCCTACTGCTGCGCCCGCCGGCAACCCACCCCCGATGCGGGCTGTGAAGCTGGGGGACTTCTCCGAACCCATCGCCCTCGCCGTGCGCGCCGGCGACCCGTCGCTCTACGTGGCCGAGAAGGGCGGGCTGGTCAAGGCGTTCCGGGACGGCGCCGTCGACCGGGCCCTCGTGCTGGACCTGTCCGGACAGGTGTCGAGCGGCGGTGAGCAGGGCCTGCTGGGGCTCGCCTTCTCGCCCGACGGCGACCACCTCTACGCTGACTACACCGACACCAGCGGCGACACCAGGGTCGCCGAATACGCCTTCACGGGCGGCCGGGCGGACACCGGTTCCCGGCGCCAGCTGCTGGCCGTCGACCAGCCCTTCGACAACCACAACGGCGGCCAGTTGGTGTTCGGTCCCGACGGCTTCCTCTACATCAGCCTCGGTGACGGCGGCAGCGGAGGCGACCCCCGGGGCAACGGCCAGCGCCTCGACACCGTGCTCGGCAAGATCCTGCGCATCGACCCCACCCCGAGCGGCTCCGGCCCCTACACCATCCCTCCCGGCAATCCGTTCGCCGACCGCGAGGGAGCCCGGCCGGAGATCTGGGCCTACGGCCTACGCAACCCGTGGCGCTTCACCTTCGATCGCGAGACGGACGCCATGTGGATCGGCGACGTGGGCCAGAACGAGTACGAGGAGATCAACGCCGTCGAGGCCTCCGCCGGCGGCGGCCAGAACTACGGCTGGAACCGCCTGGAGGGCACCCACGAGTTCACCGGCGATCCGCCCGCCGGTGCGGTGGCGCCCGTCCACGAGTACACCCACGGCGACGGGAATTGCTCGGTGACGGGCGGCTACGTCTACCGGGGAGCGGCGATGCCGGGCCTGCGGGGCAGCTACGTCTTCTCCGACTACTGCAAGGGCGACCTGCGGGCCCTGGTCCCGACGGGGAGGTCGGGTCAGTTGCGGTCGGTGGCTCTCGGGATCACCCTCGGCGCGGTGGCGTCGTTCGGTGAAGACGCCTCGGGCGAGCTCTACGTGGTGTCACTGTCATCGGGCGTCCACCGTCTCGAGCCGCGGGGCTGAGGACCCTGCGCCACGCCTGAACCGGCACCGGCACCAGCGTCCGGATTCCGAACCCTGAGGCCGGCTCAGCACGTGCGCAGCCGGCTCAGAGGCCGAGGATCGGGATCCCCAGGAGCCCGGCGCCACCGACCGGCCTGCTGGTGGCGACGGGCGTGGCACCGGTGGCGGCGCCCGCGTTCAGCCGCCCGGCACACGTCGAGCCGAGCAGGCTCCCGCAGGCGATGCCCCCGTCCGCGGTGGCCAGGACCCGGGCGACGGCCGCCTGCGGCGTGAGGCCCTGAGCCAGCAGCAGGGCGACGACACCGGCCACGTGCGGGGTCGCCATCGACGTGCCCGCCAGCGCCTTGTACTGGTGCGGCTGACCGGCCACCCAGAAGCTCGACAGCACGTCGGCCACCTCACCGCCCGTGCCTGCGCCGCCCGGCGCCACGATGGCCCAGCGGGCGTTGCCGAGCGGGCTGGAGTAGCCGGCCACCCGATCGTCGAGCCCGGTGGCGCCCACCACGATGGCGGGCAGGGCGCCGTACTGCGAACTGCCGAGCAGGCCCAGGCCGAGCAGGTTGGTGTTGCCGGCGGCGAGCACGGGCACGGCGCCACGCGACCACGCGTACCGGATGCCCTCGTCGAGCGACGTCCCGAACAGGCTGTCGATGAGGAAGTCCCCGCCCAGGCTGAGGTTCACCACCCGGGCGCCGTGGTCGACGACCCAGCGGATGCCGGCGTTGATGTCCTCGGTGGTGCCCGACCCTTGGGCGTCGAGGGCCTTGGCCACCACCAGACGGGCGCCGGGGGCCACGCCGGCGATGCCCTTGCCGTTGTCCTTGGCCGCTGCCGCGATGCCGGCCACATGGGTGCCGTGGCCCTGGTCGTCCTGGGCGTTGCCCTTGCACCTGGCCGGGTCGCCGGCGGACCCGATGCAGTTGGTCGACGCCACCACCTGGGCGGCGAGGTCCTCGTGGGTGAGGTCGACGCCCGTGTCGACGACCCCGATACGCACGCCGGTGCCGGTGCTCCTGGCCCACGCCGCCGGCGCACCGATGCGGCTCAACGCCCACTGCTTGGCGAACAGCGGGTCGTTGGACGCCTGGGCGGCGCCAGGCAGGAAGGCGGTGGCCAGCGAACCGGCCAGGGCGATGGCCAGGATCGGGGCTCGGAGAAGGGACGGCCGGGACGCGGAGTTCATGCGGGCACAACGCACGGGGACCGACTTTCTCGCGCAGATTTCTACGGGACCGCCGGGGGCGGCGCCGCCGACAGGCCGAGCAGGCCGGCGACGGCGCTCACCACCCGGTCGACGGTCGCCGTGACTGTGGCGGTGGCGTCGCCCACGCCGTCCGTGACCGTCTCCACCACCTGGCCGGCGGCGGCCAGCGGCGCAGCCAATGCGGTGCCGACGGCACCGCCGGTGGGCCCGGCCAGCCCGCCCAACGGCGGCGGCGGCGGCGGCGGAGCCAGCCGGCCGGGCGCGACGGCCGACACTGCGGGGACCGCCGGCAACGGCGGAAGGGCGACGGCAGGCCTGGCGGGCAGGGCCACGTCGGGTAGCGCCACTGACGCCAGCTGCGGCAGCGCCAGGTCGGGAAGCCCCAGCGCCGGCAGGACGGCGCCGACACCACCCGTCGGGCTGGACGCAGGAGCGGCTCGGATGGCGGTCGGCACCACCTCGAGGCTGGTGGGCGGCGCCAGAGGAGCGAGGAGCAGTGCGCCCGCCCCGATCAGCCCGGCGGCCTTCTGAGCGACGTTCGGCGCCACCGGGCCGCCGGCGGCGACGCCGGTGAGCCCCGCGCCCACGGCGTTGATCGCCCCGTGGAAGGCGGCGGCGAGGCGGGCGAGAGGCCGCAGCTGAGAGGCCGCCGACCCGGCGACGAGCGAGGTGGTGACCACCGAGGTGGTGGTGGAACCGTGCTCCACGCCGGCCACCTGGCACGCCAGCGCCAGCTTCCGACGGGCCCGGAGGAGCAGCGAATCGACGGCGCCCACCGACACGGCCAGGGCGGCCGCCACGTCCCGCGGCCGGTGACCCTCCACGTCGCGCGCCACGATCACCTGGCGCTGGCGGTCGGGCAGGGTGGCCAGGGCACGCCGCACGGCGGCCGCCCGCTCCTTCCGCAGCAGTGCGTCGACGCAGGTGTCCGTGGCGCCGGGGGGCAGGGCGGGCCCAGGGTCCGCCACTGGGGTGGTGCGGGCGCCGGCCCGCCAGACGTCGCCGCACAGGCGCAGCGCGATGACCTGGACCCAGGCGCCGAAGCGGCGGTCGCCGGTGCACTGGTCGATGCGCTCGTAGGCCCGCACGAAGGCGGCCTGGGCCACGTCGTCGGCGTCGCCGGCGCTGGCCAGCCGGCGGGCGCACACCCGCCGGACGGTGTCGTGGTGGCGCCGGAACAGCGCGGCGAACGCCTCGTCGTCGCCCGCCTGTGCGGCGAAGACGAGCGAGGCGTCGTCGAGGTCGTACCCGTGCTTCACCAGTTCCACCTCCGCCACCCACCAGCGGCTCGAGACGCACGGGACGTCCTGCGTCGAGGTTCGACGTTCCCCTTGACCGGACCTGCCCAAACGGGCCAATCGCCCTCAACGCCCGAAACGGACGAGGAACTACTCCGGAGAGGTCGGGACGGAGATCCCGAAGACGGCGGGCAGGTCGTCGAAGTGGTCCACCACGTGGTGGGCTTCGGGCTCGGGCTGGCTGTCGTCGTCCTCGATGCCCTTGTAGCGGACGGACACCATGCCCATGGCCAGGGCACCGGCCACGTCGGTGCGCCGGATGTCGCCCACATGGGCGACCCGCTCCGGCACCGGCCCGCCGAGTCCCTCGAGGGCGTGCTCGAAGATAGCCGGCGACGGCTTGTAGGCGCCCACCTCGTCAGAGAACGACCAGTGGTCGAACAGCGGCAGCACGCCGTGGCGGATGAGGTGGTCGCGCAGCATCGACGAGGGCGTGAAACCCACGTCGCAGATGATGCCGAGCTTCATGCCGGCGTCCTTGAGCGTGCGCAGGCACGCCTCCACGCCGTCGGCCAGGTGCAGCTCCACGCCGCCTGCTGCGCCGGCGTCGCCGAAGGCCTGCACCAGCGCTTCGCGCACGTCCGGCGGCACGGTGAAGCCCAGGTTCTCGAGGATGTGCTCGGCCGCCTGGGCCGCCTGGAACTGCTCGTTGGCGTGCCAGGAGGTCAGGTAGGCCTTCCACGCGCCGTCGAACACGGCTTCCAGCTGCACCCGCTCCAGGGCGAAACCGGCCTCTTCGAGGAGGCCGGACCACGACTCGAGGCGGCGGCCGCGCAACTCGCCCCGCACCTCGTAGACGAGCGTGTTCCAAAAGTCGAAGGTGACGGCTTCGACCGCCGTCATCGATGCACCATCCCTACAGGATGTCCTACCCTCGCAGGGGTGGCGGACCGCCGGGCCCTGTGCCCGGCGGCACCTCAGGGGCTACAGGCCCTGGTGCTGCATCTCCTCGAGCGAACGGCGAATCTCCGACGCACGGAAGCGGCGGTGGCCACCGAGGGTACGGATGGCGGTGATCTTGCCCGCACGGGCCCACCGCGTGACCGTCTTGGGGTTCACGCGGAACAGTGCAGCCACTTCTGCGGGGGTGAGGAGGGGATCGGGTTGGCTCTGCTCAGGCACGTATGTTTCCCTTCGGACGGTGTCCCTTATGTGCTTGGAAGGTACGGCCCGTACCGTGTGAGGTCGATGGCCCGATCGCGTCATTTCTGCGTGGTTAGGGGTGACTAGCCCGGCGGTCGGGCGGGGCCCGGCTGTACGCTCGTCGGGCGGTGAACGTCTTCGATCGAATCGGTGACGAGGACTACGAGCAGGTGGTGTTCTGTCACGACCGGCCGTCCGGCCTGCGGGCTGTGATCGCCGTGCACTCCACGCGGCTCGGCCCCGGCCTGGGCGGCACCCGCTACCACCCGTACGCCACCGAGGACGCCGCCGTCGAGGACGTCCTGCGCCTCAGCAAGGGCATGACCTACAAGTCCGCCGTGGCCGGCCTCGACCTGGGCGGCGGCAAGGCCGTTATCATCGGCGAGCCCCGGGACAAGACCGAGCCCCTGTTGCGCGCCTACGGTCGCTTCGTGGACTCGCTGGGGGGCCGGTACATCACGGCCGAGGATGTCGGTACCACCCAGGCCGACATGGACCTCATCCTCCGGGAGACGCCCTTCGTCACGGGCGTGAGCCAGTCCCTCGGCGGCTCCGGGGACCCGTCGGCGGCCACCGCCACCGGGGTGCTCTACGCCATGCGGGCGGTGGCCAACGTCGTATGGGGCGACTCCTCGCTCGAGGGACGGGCGGTGGTGGTGAGCGGCGTCGGCAAGGTGGGCTACAGCCTGGTGCGCCACCTGGTGGAGGAGCGGGCGGTGGTGACGGTGAGCGACGTGAGCCCCGCCGCCCTCGACCGGGCCGCCGCCGACTTCGAGGTCTCCGTCGTGCCGCCCGAGAAGGCGCACGCGGTCGAGTGCGACATCTTCTCCCCGTGCGCCCTGGGCGGCGTCCTGACCCCGGCCACCATCGCCGAGCTGCGCTGCGTGGCGGTGGTGGGCAGCGCCAACAACCAGCTCCTCGACGCCGGCTGTGCCGGCCTGCTGGCCGACGCCGGAGTCCTCTACGCCCCCGACTACGTCGTGAACGCGGGCGGCATCATCAACGTGGCCGAGGAGCTGCGCGGCTACGACCGCGACCGGGCCGACGGCCAGATCCGCCGCATCTTCGACACAACCGCCGCCGTGCTGGCCGCAGCCGCGGCCGCGGGCATCACAACGGTGGCGGCGGCCGACCGCATGGCCGAGCGCCGTCTCGAGCAGGTGGGTCGGGTCGGCCTTATCCGCCGGGGGGCACCCGTTCCCGTGCGGGGGCGCTGAGCCCGGTGGCCCGTACCGTCGAGGACCAGCGCCACTCGCAAGGGCCGCCGCCCGAGCCCCGGCTGCGGGGCATCCCCCACCGGGAGCTGGTGGAGGACTTCCGCCTGGCCTGCATCTCCCGTGCCCTCGACGACCGCGAGATCAGCCTCCAGAAGCAGAGCCGGGTCTTCTTCCAGATCTCCGGCGCCGGCCACGAGTCGCTGCTCCTGGCCCTGGCCCGGAACCTGCGCCCCGCCTACGACTGGTTCTTCCCCTACTACCGCGACCGGGCCCTCATGCTCGGCCTCGGCGTCACACCCACGGAGATCCTGCTCCAGGCGGTCGGGGCGGCCAACGACCCGTCGTCCGGCGGCCGCCAGATGCCGTGCCACTGGGGCTTCGCCGACAAAAACGTCGTGACCCAATCGAGCCCCACGGGCAGCCAGTGCATCCCCGCCGTGGGGTGCGCCGAGGCGGCCCGCTACATCTCCCGCCGCCCCGACCTGCCCGGCTGCAGCGCCCACGGCGACGAGCTCACCTACGTCTCCCTGGGTGACGGCGCCACATCCGAGGGCGAGTTCTGGGAGAGCCTGAACACCGCCTGCACGCTGCACCTGCCGGTGCTGTTCGTGGTGGCGGACAACGGCTACGCCATCTCGGTGCCCGTGTCCGAGCAGGGGCCGGCGCCCATCTCTGAACTGGTGCGTGGCTTCCGCGGCCTCGACGTCCACCATGTCGACGGTCGCGATTACTTCGCCGCCCGGCGCACCGCCACCAAGGCCATCGACCACGTGCGGGCGGGCGTGGGCCCCGGCCTCATCCACGCCACAGTCACCCGGCCCTACTCCCACTCGGCGGCCGACACCCAGAGCAAGTACCGCCCGCCCGAGGAGCTGGCCGAGGAGGCGTCGCACGACCCGATCCTGCTGCTCCAGCGCAGCCTGGTGAAGGGCAGGGTCCTCACCGAGGAGCAGGCCGAGGCCATCCGGGTCGACGCCCGCCTGGTGGTGGCCGACGCGGCCAAGGAGGCGCTGGTCGCGCCGCGCCCGGACCCGGCCACGGTGCTGGACCACGTGTGGCTCCTGCCCGAGATCCCCGACCCCCTGCCGCCCGTCCCGGCGACCTCGACCAACGGCGCCGGCCCCCGGGCCGGCGCCACCACTGCAGACGGACCGGGCGACGAGGTCACCTTCGGCGAGGCCATCCGGCGCACGCTGCACGAGCAGATGGCGGCCGACGAGCGCATCCGCCTGTTCGGCGAGGACGTGGCCGACGCCCGTGAGGCGGTACTGGCCAACGTGGAGGGCAAGGGGGGCGTGTTCGGCACCACCTTCGGCCTCCAGCGCTCCTTCGGCCTGGCCCGCTGCTACAACACGCCGCTGTCCGAGGCCAACATCGTGGGCCGGGCCATCGGCCAGGCCATCCGGGGCTTGCGGCCGGCGCCCGAGATCCAGTTCTTCGACTACATCTGGCCGGCCATGCAGCAGATCAAGAGCGAGGCGGCCACCATCCGCTGGCGCTCCAACGGGGCGTTCAGCTGCCCCATGGTGCTGCGGGTACCCATCGGCGGCTACCTGAGCGGCGGGGCGATCTGGCACTCCCAGTGCGGCGAGTCGATCTTCGCCCACGTGCCCGGGCTGCTGGTCGCCTTCCCGTCCCGGGCCCAGGACGCGGCCGGTCTCCTGCGGGCCGCATTCCGGGCCAACGACCCGGTTTTGTTCCTCGAGCACAAGCACCTGCTGCGCCAGCCCTACGCCCGCGACCCGTACCCGTCGGCCGACTACGTGATCCCCTTCGGCCGGGCCGCCTACGTGAACCGGGGCACCGACCTCACCATCGTCACCTGGGGCGCCACCGTCGAGAAGTCACGGCAGGCGGCGGCCCGGCTGGAGGCGGAGGACGGGTGCACGGTCGACATCGTCGACCTCCGCACGATCATGCCCTGGGACCACGACACGGTGGCCGAGTCGGTACGCCGCACCGGCAAGCTGCTCGTCGTCCACGAGGACATCGTCACCGGAGGCTTCGGCGCCGAGGTCGCCGCCTGGGCCGCCTCCGAGCTGTTCTCCGACCTTGACGGCCCCGTCCGCAGGGTCGGCGCCAAGGACACCCACGTCGCCTACGAGCCCACCCTGGAGGCGGCCACCCTCCCCCAGGTCGACGACATCGCCGTCGCCGCCCGCCGACTCATCGACTACTGACCGCCGTCAGCGGGTGACGCGGCCGGCCACCGGATGAGGCGGCCGACCACCGCCGCCGCCGCAGGCGGCCGCCCTGGATGGCCGCACCCCGCCGGCGCAGCCGGCGGGAAAGAGGAACGCCCGAGGACGGCCGGCTCCGCCGGCCGCCCGCAGGTCAATCAGCTCGCAGAGCAACCTCCGGTTGCGACTGCGAAATCAGCGGGTGACGGCGAACTCGCACCACAGCGGCATGTGGTCCGAGAGGCGCCAGCTGAGCTGCTGGCGGTCGAGTTCGGGATAGACGTGGGGGACGAAGTCGAACCCGCCCGCCCTGCCGGTGTATTCGAGCGACAGCTTGGGCCGCCCGTTCTCGCCGGTGAACCAGGCGATCTGGTCGTAGAAGCCGTCGGCCTTCTCGAAGATGGTGCGCGGGACGTCGTTGAGGGCCTCGGGCGCCCGCAGGCCGGTGGACGTGAAGGCCTGGAAGGCGGCGTCGTCCTTGCGGTCGATGTTGAAGTCGCCCAGGGCGATGAGGTTCTGGCCCCAGGACTCGAGCTCGCCTGCCCAGTCGGCCACGAACGCCGCTATACCGCGCAACTCGGGGATTCGGTCGCCCGGCACCTTGCCCCACAGCACGTGCAAGGTCACCAGGATGAACGTGCGGCCGGCGGACACGAAGCTCACCGCGTAGGGGGTCCGGGCGAACTGGCGGATGAGAGCGGCGGCGCCGGGCTGGCCCAGCTCCTCGTCGGAGAGCACGACCTCGCAGGCCAGGCCCGAGGGCCGCACGCGCCGCAGGTCGAACACGAAGGCCAGGCGCTCGTTGTTGCCGGCGCTGCCGCGCGTGACGTCGGTGAGGATGAAGCCCCAGTCGGGGCCCAGGTCCTTCATCATGTGGCGCAAGGCCCGGAGGTTGCCGCGCACCTCCTGGATGGCCACCACGTCGAAGCGGGACACGATCTCGGTGATCGAGGCGAGGGCCCGCAGGTCGCGCTTGGCCTTGGTGCTGCCGGCCGGCGCGGTGCCCCAGCTGTCGGCCAGGTCGCCGAAGGCCCGGATGTTCCAGGTACCGATGAGCAGGTTGCGATCGAGCTGCTTGGCCGGCACGGCGGCGTCGAGGGCGTCGTGCAGCCGGGCCACCTCGGCGATCACGGACGGCGGCGGTCCCCCGCCGGCGCCCTCGCCCGCCTTGAGCCGCATCACCATGCCGTCACCTCCTGGCGTCGCCTTCGAGGTGGACACGGCCCTCGCCGGCCGTCACCATGCCGATGCGCACGGCCCGGTGGCCCTTGCCCCGCAACACGTCGAGGGCGGTGTAGAGCTCCTTGCCTGGCGGCACCGCCACCACCATCCCGATGCCGAGGTTGAACACCTTGGCCATCTCGTCGCCCGCCACATCGCCCGCCTTCTGGATCTCGCCGAAGATGGGCGGCCGCTCCCAGGAGTCCATTCGCACCACCGCGTCGAGGTCCTTGGGCAGCACCCGCACCACGTTGCCGGGCAGGCCGCCGCCGGTGATATGGGCGACGGCGCGCACGTCGACCGCCGACAGCAGGGCGGCAACGGCCGGGGAGTAGATCACCGACGGCTCGAGCAACTCGTCGGCCAGGGTACGGCCGGCGCCGTGCCATGCCGGCTCGTCGAGCTTGCGGCCGGCCCGCTCCAGCAGCACCTTGCGGGCCAGCGAGTAGCCGTTGGACCGCAGCCCGGGCGAGGGCAGGCCGATCAGCTCGTCGCCCGCCCGCAGGCGCTCGCCGGTGACGATGCGGTCGCGCTCGACCACCCCGACGGCGGTGCCCACCAGGTCGAAGTCACCGGGCTCCATGGCGCCGGGGTGGGCCGCCATCTCGCCGCCGATGATGGCGCAGTTGGCCTCCCGGCAGCCCTTGGCGATGCCCTCGAGCAGCTGATCGATGTGGTCCTCGTCGAGGCGGCCGACGGCGATGTAGTCGAGGAAGAACAAGGGCTCGGCGCCCAGACAGGCCAGGTCGTCCACGCACATGGCGACCAGGTCGATGCCGATGGTGCGGAAGCGCCCTGTGGCCTTGGCGATGAGGGCCTTGGTGCCCACGCCATCGGTGGAACCCACCAGCACAGGGTCGCGGAAGCGGTCCTTCGGGAAGGCGAAGAGGCCGCCGAAGCCGCCGATGCCGCCGATGACCTCCGGGCGGAAGGTCGACCGCACGTGCTCCTTGATGCGCTCGACGGCCCGGTCGCCGGCCCCGATGTCGACACCGGCGTCGGCATAGGTGGCGGGTGGTCGGTTGTCCTCGTCCTCCGGGACGGGTGCTCCGTCAGCCACGCTCTGTGCCAGCAGGGTCGTCCACGTAGGCGTCGGGGCCCGGGTCTGCGCCGTCGGACTCGAGCATGCCCTTGGTGAACAGGACGGGCACCTCGGTGGGGTAGTTGCCGGTGAGGCAGGCGTTGCAGAAGCCGGCGCCCGGTGCGTCGACCGCCTTCTCCAGACCTTCGAGGCTCAGGAATGCCAGGGAGTCGACACCCAGGTAGTCCTGGATCTCGCTCACCGACATGTTGGCGGCGAGGAGCTCCGAGCGGGTCCCCGTGTCGACCCCGTAGAAGCACGGCCATTTGTAGGGCGGGCTGGTGATGCGTACATGGACCTCGGTGGCCCCCGCTTCGCGCAGCATGCGGGCGATGGCCCGCTGGGTGGTGCCCCGCACGATGGAGTCGTCCACCACCACGAGCCGCTTGCCGGCCACGTTGCGCTTCAGCGGGTTGAGCTTGCGGCGTACGCCCTGGCTGCGCAGCTCCTGGCTGGGGGCGATGAACGTGCGGTGGGCGTAGGCGTTCTTCACCAGGCCCTGGCCGTAGGGGATGCCGCTGCGCTCGGCGTACCCCTCGGCCGCCGGCACGCCCGACTGGGGGACGCCCATCACCATGTCAGCCTCGACCGGCGCCTGCTCGGCCAGCAACTCGCCCATGCGCTTGCGTGCGCCGTGCACCTCCTTGCCGTAGAGGTTGCTGTCGGGGCGGGCGATGTAGATGAACTCGAACAGGCACAGCTTGGGGTCGATCCGCTCGACCGGGAAGGGGCGCTCGGACCGCCAGCCCGTGGCGTCGATCACGATCATCTCGCCGGGGTCGATCTCCCGCACGAAGTGGGCGCCGATGACGTCGAGGGCGGGCGTCTCCGACGCCAGGACCCAGCCCGTGTCCGTCTTGCCGAGGCACAGCGGGCGGAACCCGTTCGGATCACGCACGCCGATGACGTGGGCGGTGTCCATCAGCACGAACGAGAAGGCGCCCCGCAGGCGGGGCAGCACCTCCACGAGGGCCCGCTCGAGATCGCGGCCGTCGCTTCGACCGTCCTCGTCGGCCGGGAAGGCGGCGCCGATGAGCTCGGCCACCAGGTCGCTGTCGCTCGACACGGTGCCCGGAAGCATGCCCGCCTCCCGGGCCAGCGCCTCGGTGTTGGTGAGGTTGCCGTTGTGGCCGAGGGCGAAGCCCGACTCGCCCGGCTCCCGGTACACGGGCTGGGCGTTGCGCCAGGTGCTGGAGCCGGTGGTGGAGTAGCGGGTGTGGCCGATGGCGAGATGGCCCTTCAGCGGCGCCAGCGTGCGGTCGTCGAACACGTTGGTGACGAGGCCCATGTCCTTGACGATGGTGATCGTGTCGCCGTCGCTCACCGCCATGCCGGCCGACTCCTGACCCCGGTGCTGGAGCATCAGCAGGCCGTCGTAGGTCAGGTGGGCGACGGAGGCGCCCGGGGCGTAGACCCCGAAGACCCCGCAGGCCTCACGCGGATGGTCGTCTTCCCCCGCGTCGCCAGAAACGGGAGGCCCAACCGTCACGTCGCCAGTCTCGCACACGGCCGGCGGTAGCTGGCCGACCCGGTCGGGGCAGGGGCGGGCATAGCGTGCTGGCGCCGTGATCGACCTCCATACCCACTCGACCGTGTCCGACGGCTCCGACCCGCCCGGACGGGTGGCGGAGCTGGCGGCGGCGGCCGGGTGCACTGCATTCGCCCTCACCGACCACGACCGCCTCGACGGCCTGGAGGCGGCCGGCGGCCGGGCGGCCGAGCTCGGCGTGCGGATGGTGCCCGGGTGCGAGATCTCGTGCCGCTGGACACTCGGCAGCTTCCACCTGCTCGTCTACTTCGTGGAGGTGGGCGACGGGCCGTTCCAGACCGAACTGGCCGAGCTGCAGCGACTGCGGGACGAGCGAAACGTGCGCATGGCCGACGTGCTCGGTCTCGACTACACCGAGCTACTGGCCGAGGCGGGCGGCTCCGGCGCCGGCCGGCCCCACGCTGCTGCCCTCCTCGTGCGCCAGGGCCGCGCCACCAGCGTGGCGGATGCCTTCGACCGCCACCTCGGGCGGGGCATGCTCGGCGACGTGGGCCGACAGCGCACCGAGCCCGCCCTGGCCATCGACCTCGCCCGCGCCTCGGGCGGCGTCGCCGTCCTCGCCCATCCGCTCAGCATGGGCCTCAAGCGGGCCGCCCTCGACTCGGCCGTCGCCGAGCTGGCCGAGCTGGGACTGGGCGGCGTGGAGGCCCACTACGGGCGCTACGACCCCGGGCAGCGGGCCGCCCTGGCCGAGCTGGGCATCGCCAACGGGCTCGCCGTCACCGGCGGCTCCGACCACCACGGCACCTACAAGCCCGACCTTTCGGTGGGCGTCGGCCGGGGCGACCTCGTCGTCCCCGACGACCTCCTCGTCGCCCTGGAGGCCCGCCGCCCCACGGCCTGAACACGCTCCGGCCCCGCCGCGGCGGCCGGCGCCCAACGCCCGCGCGAGGTCAGTGAGAGGCGGCCACCGCGTCGAGCGCCCGGGGGATGGCGGTGCGCCACGCCTCCGTCGCCTCTGGCACGCCGACGTCGAGCATGCCCGCCACGACCAGGCGGTCGCCGCCGGCGATGCCGAGCGTGGACACGGGCACGCCCGTCGCCAAAGCCCGCTCGAGCACCTCTACCACCCGATCCGGCGGCAAGCACACGACCACCCTGGAGGGGGACTCGGAGAACAGTTCGGCTGCGCCGCCGGCACCCACGCCCTCGACGGTGAAGCCGACGCCCGAACGCACCGCCATCTCGGCCAAGGCGACGCCGAGGCCACCCTCGGACACGTCGTGCACGCCGGACACGACGGCGTCGACAGCGAGGCCCTGCACCAGATCGAGGAGACGGGCGTGGGCGGGCAGGTCGAGCGCCGGCAGGGGGCCGCCCCGGCGACCGTGGGCCCGCAGGGCGTAGAGGGAGCCGCCCAGGCCGGGCACGGTCGTGCCCAGCAGCAGCAGCACCTCCCCGTCGACCAGCGCCACGCCGGGCGGGCGGCGGTGCAGGTGGTCGATCAGGCCCACCACCCCGACCACCGGGGTGGGGTCGATGTCGCGCCCCCGGCTCTCGTTGTAGAGGCTGACGTTGCCGCCCACCACCGGCAGGCCGAGCGCAATGCACGCCTCCGCCATGCCATCGATGGCCTCCGACAGCTGCCACATGACCTCAGGGTGCTCCGGGTTGCCGAAGTTGAGGCAGTTCACCACCGCCGCCGGCCGGGCCCCGGTGCACGCCACGTTGAGCGCCGACTCGGCCACCAACAGGGCGGTGCCGGCCCGGGGATCGACGGCGCACCAGCGGTTGTTGCCGTCGGTGGAGATAGCGATGCCGCGGCGGCCCTCCCGGGCGGCGGGCGGCAGGCCCGGCGCCTTCAGGAGCAGCACGGCGGGGTCGGCGCCGGGCGCGATCGCCGCCACGTCCCGGCGAAGGTCCGCGAGGTGCGCCGGCTTGACGAACTCGCGCGTCCACTTGGCGGAGCCGGCGGCGACCATCCGGCCACGGGCCACGCCGACGACGTCGACATCGCCGGCATCGATCCAGTGCTGCCCAACGGCCTCCATGACGGGCAGCTCGCCGGCGCCCGAGAGGC
>JBKJNA010000025.1:0-7829 GCA_046596195.1 Acidimicrobiales bacterium
CAGCCGGCGGACGAACGCCTGGAGGTCGGCCCGGTCGGCCTCGGGAATGACGCGGTCCAGGGCCACGAGCCCGTCGAGGATGCTCTGCCACACGCTCGGGTCGTCGTCGCCGCCCAGGAGCGCGGCCAGCTCCAGGAACTCCGCCACGGGAGCTTCGGCGGCCAGGACCCGCGCCCACGTGTCGCTGGCCAGGCCGAGTCGCTCCAGCGCGTCGAGCTGGTCGAGGTTGGCGATCAGCCGCCCGCGGAGGTCGTCGTCGTAGCCGACCCGGTAGTAGCCCCAGCCCCGCTCGTTGACCACGACCCAGTCGACGGTGGCGCCGGCGTCCGCGTCACCGACGAGGCCGATCGAGGCGCCGCCCGCGTCGAGCAGGACCCGATGCTGCACCAGTCGGCCACCCACGGACGCGCGTAGGTGGACCGGGATCCTCCACGTCGGCGCCTCTGCGGTGCCGGTGGCGTCGTCGGCCGGCAGGTACCGGAAGCGTCGTTGCGTGAGCTCGACGGCGGTGCCGTCCTCGGACAGGGATGCCGACACGATCGGGAACCCGCCCTGCAGGATCCACGAGTCCATGATCGCCCGCGCCGGCTCGCCCGTTGCCTCCTCGACGGCGTCCCACAGGTCGGCCGTCTCAGTGTTGGCGTAGCTGTGGGCGGCGATGTAGCGGCTGATGGCGACATGGAACTCGTCGGCGCCCACGTAGCGCTCGAGCATGCGCAGGACGGCCGCGCCCTTCTGGTATGTGAGGACGTCGAACATCCCCTCGGCCTCGACGGGGCGCTGGACGGGAAACTCGACGGGGCGGGTGGTGGCGAGGGCGTCGACGACCATGGCGTCGTCCCGGCTCGTGCCGAAGGTGACCCACCGCTGCCACGCCGGCCGGAAGGCGTCCACGCACAGCAGCTCCATGAACGTGGCGAAGGCCTCGTTCAGCCAGATGCCGTTCCACCAGCGCATGGTGACCAGGTCGCCGAACCACATGTGGGCGATCTCGTGGGCCACCACGTCGGCCACCCGCTCCAGCTCGCCGCGCGTGGCCTGGGCGGGGTCGATGAGGAGCAGGTTCTCGCGGAAGGTGACCGCCCCGAGGTTCTCCATCGCCCCCATGGCGAAGTCGGGGAGGGCGATGAGATCGAGCTTCGAAGCCGGGTAGGCGAGCCCGAAGTAGTCGGCGAAGAAGCGCAACGAATGGCTACCGATGTCGAGGGCGAAGCCGGTGAGGTGCTGCTTGCCGGGGATGGCGACGACACGCAGCGGCGTGCCGTCCACGTCGAGGCCCTCGCTCGCCTCGAGGGGACCGACAGCGAAGGCCACCAGGTAGGTCGACATCCGCATGGTGGGCGCGAACTCGTGCTGCACCCGGCCGTCGCCGAGATCGGTGATCTCGACGACCTCCGAGTTGGAGATCACGGCCAGGCCCTTGTCGACGACGAGGGTGGTGGTGAAAGTGGCTTTGCGGTCCGGCTCGTCCCAGCACGGGAAGGCCCGGCGGGCGTCGGTGGGCTCGAACTGGGTGGCGGCGATGGTGTGCTGCGCGCCGGCGCCGTCGGTGAAGGTGCTGCGGTAGACGCCGTGCATTTTGTCGCTCAGCGTTCCCGAGAAGGTGAGGTGCAAGGTGTGCGCCCCGGGCTCGGCCGTGCCCGCCAAGGTGATCACGGCTCGCTCGTCGTCGGGTCGGAGCTCGACCGAGCCGGCCAGTGCGGTGCCGTCCGAGCCGAGCAGCTCCGCCTCGTGGACCTGGAGGTCGGCGGCGTTGACGACGACCTGCGTCACGGGCTCGTGCACCACGACGTGTACACGCTCCTCGCCCGCAAAGGTTCCCTCGGTGAGGTGGACGGTGAAGGTGAGGTCGTAGTGGGTCGGCTCGACGGTGCGTGGAAGCCGGTGCGGACCATCGTTCGACATTGCCGAGGAGGCTAGTCAGAGTACCGTCGCCCGGATGACGGCTCCCTCCCTGGACGTCGTGGCGCTGGGCAGTGCCATCGTCGACGTGCTGACGACCGCCCAGGACGCCGACCTCAACGCCCGGGGCCTCGTGAAGGGCACGATGGCCCTCGTCGACGACGTGCGGGCGGACGAGCTCTACGCCGGCATGGGCCCGGCGGTCGAGGCGTCCGGCGGGTCGGCCGCCAACACAATGGCCGGTGTGGCCTCCTTCGGCGGGTCGGCCGCCTTCATCGGGAAGGTGCGCGATGACCAGCTCGGCGAGGTATTCGCCCATGACATCCGTGCCGTGGGGGTGTCCTACGCCACGGCCCCGGCCACGGCCGGCCCGGCCACCGCTCGCTGCCTCGTCTTCGTGACGCCCGACGCCCAGCGCACCATGACCACCTACCTCGGCGCCGCCACCGGGCTCGGGCCCGACGACGTCGACCCCGCGGTCGTCGCCTCCGCCCGGTACACCTATCTCGAGGGCTACCTGTGGGACCCGCCCGAGGCCATCGCGGCGCTGCGCCTCGCCATCTCGGCTGCATCCGGCGCCGGCCGCCAGGTGGCACTGAGCCTTTCCGACCCGTTCTGCGTGGACCGCCACCGCGAGGACTTCCTCGAGCTGATCGACGACCACGTCGACGTGCTCTTCGCCAACGAGGTCGAGATCATGTCGCTCTTCGAGGTCTCGTCATTGGCCGACGCCTTCGACGCGGTGCGAAAGCGGGGCCGCTGCAAGCTGGCGGCCATCACGCTGGGCCCGCTCGGGTCGGCCGTGGTGACGCCCGACGGGGTGACCGAGCGGCCCGCCGCCCGCGTCGACGGCGTGGTCGACACGACCGGGGCGGGCGACCTCTACGCCGCCGGGTTCCTGCACGGCCTGGCGTCGGGTGCCGACCTGGCGCAGTGCGCCGATCGGGGAAGCCTGGCCGCGGCCGAGGTGATCAGCCACGTGGGGGCACGGCCGTTCGTGTCGCTGGCTTCGTTGCTGGAGGCCGGCGCCGGCTGACGCAGGGCGGTGGGCGGGGCGCTAGCGCAGCCCGCCCTCCTCCATCTCGGGCGGCACGAAATCGAGGTTCATATCGACCAGCCGCACAAGGCTGGTGGCGATCCAGCTGCCGAGGGGGCCGAGGTGCGTCTCCAGCCGGCCGGGCTCCTCCAGGATCTCGACGGGCAGACGGGCCAGGCCGACGTAGGACACCTCAACGGCGAACTGGGCCGTGCCCGCGGCCGGGTCGAGGTGCTGTTGCACCATTGGGCCCTCGCGCTCGAGGGGCTCGCCCAGGACGGCCGGGCCATCGTCGGGAAGGGCGGCGAGCACGGCCAGGGCGTCCGGCTGAAGGGCGAGGCGCTGGATGCGCAGCACGACCTCGATCTCGATCTCGGGCGGGTCGTCGCCCGCGTCGCCGACCTTCCATGACCTCCACGCCGTCTGGCTCCAGGTCGACCAGTCGAGGGCGATGTCGGCCTGGACGCGGGGCGGCACTCCCTCGAAGGGCAGCGTGTACGACGTCTCCCACGAGATGTCGCCCAGCATCACGTCGAGCTGGAAGCGTTCCTCGGTGGCGTGGCGCTCGAGCAGGGAACTCTCCAGCCCTCTCCGGAGGGCGGCGATGGCCTCCACCAGTACGTGGTCGAGCATGCGGGACCAGGCTACCCCTGGCGCCCCTCTTCGTCTGCGGCGGCAGCCCCTCCGCTACGGTCCCGTCGGTGGAGAATCCGTGGCTCGATCGCCGGGTACTGAACTACGCCCACCAGGGCGGAGCGCGGGAGGGGCCGTCGTCCACCATGCACGCCATGCGGCAGGCGGTTGCGGCCGGGGCCCACGCCATCGAGCTCGACGTGCACGCCACCACCGACCGCCGACTGGTGCTGTGCCACGACGCCACCGTCGACCGCACGACCGACGGCTCCGGCCGCATCGCCGCCCTCTCGTGGGACGCCATCAAGCGGCTCGACAACGCCTACTGGTGGGCGCCGGACCGGGTCGTCGACCACGAGGCCCCGGCGGGCTCGCACGTGCTCCGCGGCCGTGCGCCCGACGACCCCGAGCTGCGCATCCCCCTGTTGCGAGAGGTGCTGGAGGCATTCCCCACTGTCTTCCTCAACCTCGACATCAAGGAGACGGCGCCAGACGTGGAGCCCTACGAGGATTTGCTGGCCGACCTGCTGCGGGAGTTCGGGCGCACCGACGACGTGATCGTCGCCTCGTTCTCCGACGCCGCTGTCGCCGCCTTCTCGGCCGCCGCCCCCGAGATCAGCACCGCCGCCGCCACCAACGCCACCGCCGCCTTCTACTTCGCCGCCATCCAGGGCGACACCCCACCGCCGGCCACCTTCCACGCCCTCCAGGTCCCCCCCGCCTTCGGCGGCGTCACGGTGGTCGACGAACGCTTCGTCACCACCGCCCACGCCCACGGCATCGCCGTCCACGTCTGGACCATCGACGACGCGCCGGAGATGTCGTCACTGCTCGACACCGGGCTCGACGGGATCATGACCGACCGGCCCAGCGTGCTCGCCGGCGTCCTCGCCAGCCGGGGTGGGGCGTTCACGGCGTAGTCGCTCTTGCTCTCCGGCCGCCGCTGCCCGGTGGAGAACGGCGGCTGGGTAGGAAAGTGGCAGCGCGGTTGGCGAGCCTCGGCCCCGTTCTGGCGGCAGGAGCCCCCGGATTCCGGGGGTCAGCACAGCAAGAAGGGGTTCGGAATCAGAACGCCAACGCCGCTTGGACGGTCGCCAGAGCGGCCTCGGCCGCCCACGCCGCCGGCAGGCGGCCTCTCGGATGGGGCCAAGGAGGAAACAGGGCGAAGGGTGTCCGGCTCCGCCGGACTCCCGCAGCGCCATCAGACTCGCCGAGGAAGCTCTGCTTCCGACGGCGAAGGGCGCCTAGCGCCCGGCGTTCGGCCTTCCGCCGTGGTTGGCCTTCTTGTTGGCCCGGATCTTTCGCTTGTTCGTTTTCTTCGACATGGCCTGTGCACCGTAGCAGCGGCAGTAGCCTCCGCCCAATGGAGCGCCTTGGGATCGTGGGGCTGCCCAACGTCGGCAAGTCGGCGCTGTTCAACGCCGTCACCGGCGGGTCCGCGCTCGTGGCCAGCCATCCCTTCTCCACCACCGAGACCAACGTGGGCATCGCCCAGGTCAGCGACCACCGCCTCCTCGCGCTTTCGGAGATGTCGAAGAGCAAGAAGACGGTGCCCGCCACCGTCGAGATGGTCGATGTCGCCGGCCTGGCCGCCGGCTCGTCGTCGGGCGAGGGCATGGGCAACCGGTTCCTGGCCGGCATCCGCGAGACCGACGCCCTGTGCCTGGTGCTCCGGGCCTTCGAGGACGACGCCGTGGTCGGCGGGTCCAGCCCGCTGGAGGACCTCGAGGTCCTCGAGCTCGAGCTGGTGCTGGCCGACGAGGCGGCGGTGGACAGCCTGGTCGGCCGGCGCCGGCGGGCGGCGAAGGGCGACTCGTCCCTGGCCGGCGAGGTGGTGGCGCTGGAGGCGGCGCTCGCCGTCCTGGGCGGCGGCACGCCCCTCTACCGGGCCGCCCCCGGCGCGCTCACCAAGGAGATGCGGGCCGACCTGCGCCAGTTCTACCTGCTCACCGA
The DNA here is from genome assembly GCA_046596195.1 of Acidimicrobiales bacterium. Lineage (GTDB taxonomy): Bacteria > Actinomycetota > Acidimicrobiia > Acidimicrobiales > JAHFUS01. Next base: position 5,525 of record JBKJNA010000025.1, read on the forward strand.
CAAGCCGGTGCTGGCAGTGGTGAACATGGGCGAGGACGACATCGCCGACCCCGATCCCGTCGTGAAGCCGGTGGCCGACGCCCTCGGTGGGGCGGCCGAGGTGCTCGGCGTATGCGTGCAGCTGGAGGCGGAGGCGGCCCGCCTCGATCCCGCCGAGCGGGCCGAGCTGCTGGAGGGGCTGGGCCTCGGTGAGGGCGCTCTCGCCCGGGTGGCACGCGGCGCCTACCACCTGCTCGGACGGCGCACCTTCCTCACCACGGGCGACAAGGAGTCGCGGGCGTGGACCTTCCGGGCCGGCGCCCGGGCGCCGGAGTGCGCGGGCGTCATCCACTCGGACCTGCAGCGCGGGTTCATCCGGGCCGAGGTGATCCACTGGGACGAGCTGCTCGAGATCGGTTCGTGGAACAAGGCCAAGGACGTCGGCAAGCTGCGGGTGGAGGGCAAGGAGTACGAGGTCCTCGACGGCGACGTGCTCGAGATCCGCTTCAACGTGTGAGATGGCGTGATGGCTTGGCTCCTGCGCGACGGTGAGGTGCTGGCCGCCCTCGAGGTCGCCGACTCGCTGGGCACCCGGTCGCGCGGCCTGCTCGGCCGGGACGGTGTCGACGGCGCCATGCTCATCAAGCCGGCCAAGTCGGTGCACACCATCGGCATGCGGTTCTCCATCGACGTCGCCTACTGCGACCGGGACATGACCGTGCTCTGCGTCGTCACCATGCGCCGCCACCGGGTCGGCCGGCTGCGCCTGCGGTCGAGGTGCGTCGTCGAAGCCGAGGCCGGCGCCTTCGAGCGCTGGGGCCTGCGGGCCGGCGACCACTTGGAGATCAAGGGTGAGGCGTGAGGGGCGCGCACCCGACGGGACGATTGGTCGCACCGCCGGCCGCCGCCCGGCGCCACTGACCGGCGACACCGGACAGGAGGTGGCAGCAACCGGCGACGACGCAGACACGGGCTGTCCTGCGCTACTGATCGTCGGGACGCCGATCGGCAATCTGGGCGACCTCACGCCGCGCGCCACCGAGGCACTGGCCGGCGCCGGCGTGGTGGCGTGCGAGGACACCCGCCGCACCCGGGCACTCCTCAGCGCGGCCGGCATACCGCTCGCCGGCAAGCGTCTCCTGGCCGTCCACGAGCACAACGAGGCGGAGCGGGCGGGCCACATCGTGCACCTCATCGCCGACGGCCATCGGGTCGCCCTCGTCACCGACGCCGGCATGCCCGCCATCTCCGACCCGGGCGAGCGGGTGGTGGCGGCGGTGGCCGCCGCCGGCCTGCCCATCGAGGTGGTGCCCGGGCCGTCGGCGGTGATCACCGCCCTGGCCGCCAGCGGCCTGCCGTCGGCCCGCTTCGTGTTCGAGGGCTTCCTGCCCCGCAAGGGCACGCTGCGCCACCGCCGCCTCGCCCAGCTGGCCGCGGAGCAGCGCACCACGGTGCTCTACGAGGCGCCCCACCGGGCGGCGGCCACCGTGGACGACCTGGTGACGGCGTGCGGCGCCGACCGGCGCGTCGCCTTGGCGCGCGAGCTCACCAAGGTGCACGAGGACGTGTGGCGGGGCACGCTGGTCGCCGCCGCCGCCCACCTGGCGGCCGTCGAGCCCCGAGGCGAGTTCGTCATCGTCGTGGACGGCGCGCCGGCGCCGGCCGAGGCGACAGACGACGACATCGAGCGGGCCCTGTCCGCCCGCCTCGGTGCGGGAGACGACAAGCGGACGTCGGTGGCGGCGGTGGCGCTAGAGCTCGAGGTCGCCAAGCGGCGCGTCTACGAAGCCGTTCTGCGCGTCACCGCTCAGTAGCTCCCTGGAGCAGGTGGCGCACACCTGCTTGTGGCGGTACGGCCGCAGTTCGGCCTCGGCGGCGCAGAAGACGCATCGGGCCTCGATCTTCCGCAGCATGATCGAGGCCCCGTCGACGCCGATCTCGAGCTCGTCGCCAGGGTGTATCCCGAACATCCGCCGCATCTCCACGGGCAGCACAATGCGCCCGAGGTCGTCCACTTTGCGTGCCATCCCGGTCGAAACCATTCGAGCCTCCCCCTTGCCCGCACCTAGCCTAGGCATGTGGGACGCTTCTATGCGACGACTCCGATCTACTACGTCAACGACGCGCCCCACATCGGGCACGCCTATTCGACGGTGAACGCCGATGCTGTGTGCCGCTGGCACCGTCTCGCCGGCGATGAGGTGTTCTTCCTCACCGGCACCGACGAGCACGGCCTCAACGTGGCCCGCAAGGCCGAGGCCAACGGCCTGAGCCCCCAAGAGCAGGCCGATCGCACCAGCGAGCGGTTCCGGGAGGCATGGAACCT